>CAYQOJ010000025.1:0-22778 GCA_964419105.1 uncultured Methylococcus sp. | reverse complement strand
GTCATGCTACGGCATGGCCTCATGGTTGGGTTTGGTAGCCTTCGAAGTAGCAGGTACGGTTATCATTTTCGGCAAAACCACCCCGCACGCGGTGAAGTTAGACGGGGCTCCAAACGCAGTATACCTGCCACTCAGCGGCTGGTCGCACAGTGTGTCTACGAGAGCGCAGCACCGCTGGGCCCGTGCGTCCCACTCGCCGCATGAGAGCTCGGTGTTCTTGGTGTCGCGTGAAGCAGCGGTGGGAGAGTCCATGATGCAGGGAGTCGGATGGCGGGAATGCAATGCTTTAATAGTAGATTATCGATATTAAACCTGAAAATTACTCTTGGTATAGAAGCAAGGTAGTAGGAAATATATTCCACCGGGCAGGTAATATTATTTAAATGCAAAACAAGGCGCTGTGCCATGATAATACTGTTTCATATTTTGAACAGAATCGATCGCCTTCTTTTCATGGCTGGTATGCAGTCCATGGTGATTTTTTTCTCGGTGTTGATCAATACAATATTCGATTATAGCATATTCGCCTGTAATAACAACGCAGAGGGAATCAGGCAGTTTGTGGGTTAGGCTGCAGACAAAAGAAGAAGACTACATGCTGTATTATCTATTGGCAACTGCACCACGGATGCTAATTCAGTAACAGAAGTTTTCATCAATAGTGGGAACAGACAACCTTTCAATTTGGTGTTTCAGCTCCTGGATTCAACGCCGCCTGCTGGAGCAACTAGTGATAATGCAATGTACGCCATGTTGTAGCCTGGCGTTGGGGTTGATGTGATTGGAATGCAAACATTCTTTTGTTTTAGAGTGTTTTTTTCTACAGATATCTTTACTGAAGTAGGATCCTTGGCTGGCTTTGCTTGGCTTACAGTTGATGGTTCCTTTTCAAGCCTGTGTGTCAGATTTTTCAGGGAACCATTTCGAGAGATTGGAAAATATATAATATAAAAATGCACAAAACGCTACTGAAGCGATGACTGCAGCCGCTATTTCCCCGGGACTGACCTCACTGATATTGACATCGTTGGTCTGAGAATGTGTGTTTGCTAAACCCATTTGAAACTGCATGATATACAATTTAAATACAACTATGTGATGTATATGTATTTGTGTGAATAAAAATAATTGTATAGTTTAATATGCAGTAAAAAGTGAGGCTTGAACTCAAGACCTTGAGCTTTTGAATGGATGACATTACCACTGTGCTATTCACCTCATATTGAGACAAATAACAAAAATTACAGTATATAAATATCCAGCACACGTGATGTTCCAGTCCAACATGCAACAGCCTAATACCACCACTACCCAGCTCTCCTCCCGCGGCAGAGGCATGCCGTTCAAAAAAGTGCGCAGAGGCGGCGGTGGCGGTGTGGCGGTGGGACAGGTGCGAAGGCCGATTCTCACCGGCGAGCAGACTGCCGCGCTTGTCAGGGAGATCAAGGAAGAATTCGCGCCAGAAATGGCGAACTGGGCGCAGACTGCGCTCGATGCTCTGGAGAAGATGCAGGACATTGAGAGGCGGATGGTTGAAAAATTCATGGAGAAAGGGGGGAGTAAATTGGACTCCAAGAGCACGACCTTTTCAGAACACAACGATCTCCAGTACATTCGCCAGGGAGTGGAGGAGGTGGCCACAAAGGCAGGGGAGTTCGTCGCTGCTGTGAATGCAGTGGAAACAGTGGGATCAGACCCTGCAGCAGTAGCCCTGTCTGATGACGCTGCTTGATTGATATTTGCCATTCTAGTTGAGAAAATCGTCTTTGCAGTAAATCATCATTTTCAGTGTTTTTGATTTGAATTTTAAATATTATACCTTAAAACAAAAATACAGAAAACAGAAAGCTACAGATTTTCCAGTTTGCAAACTTATGACAACACTGAGCCAGATTTTTGATAACACTGATGCAGTTTGCTGCGTCGCTGAATCCATACCAGATGATTCAGTGCACTTTGGAATGCTGGCGTCCGTGAACAGGCAGTTCAATTTGAAGTTCAAGAGCTTTGCAGAGCAAACCAAGAAATACAGAGAAGATACAAAGCTCTTTGTTGAGCTGCGTGACTTCATCATTGACGACCTGACTTCCAAGAGCGGGTACATCAAGGAAGACGACGAAGATAACGACGAGCAATACAACGACGAAACGCCGGAAAACTACTGGACCATGTTTTACAGAGAGGATGATGGGGGGATACTCTACCTTATGCGCAAGACCATGGAGCACCATGTGTCAGTTTCAGCATCAAATTTTAGGTGGGAAGACTTTGATGTCGGGAGCAAGGAAGAGTGGGCTCAGTTCTCTCCGCTGATGGCTCTACCGGGGCCCTTCAAGCTTGTGAACGGAGCTGTCGTGCCCATGAGCGAGGACGAAGCAGCGATGTATTCGTCTGACTGACAGGAATTGTGGATTCAACAATAATGAATGCACACACTCAATACTGTGGTGAATCAGTGAATCAGAGTAACAAGTGACGGGCCATGCACGACGAGCACCCCGTCTCCTGCGATGAACCACAGGAAGTCGTGGGTTTCGAGCGGCAACGGTGGGGGCGGCCGGTAGTCCGGGTCGGTGTCTTCGCATTCTGTGATGTAAAATCCCTCGTTGAGCAACAGCACACGTCGCTTCGGCAGCTGGCGGCATTCAGTGGTGTATTCCGTGCGAGAGTATTGGAGAGTCTCTCCCGTCAGGTAGTTCTGCTCTTTGAACTCCTTCGCGCATGGCTGTGGGTTGATGGTCAAAACCACTGCCTCCTTCAGGTAGAATTTGTCTTTGCGCGTGTAAAATACCTCATCAAATCGGATATCAACCCATGCTTGGTCTCTGCGGTCTTCGAAATGCTCAGTCGCGCGCAGCGCCCAGCACAGGGATCGGTACCCTGCATCACCAAACGGAACCCCACACACGTAGAGCTCACGTCGGATATGCCGTGCGAACGGTTGGATAGGGGAGAGGAAGAGGTACTCAATGTCAAAGTGCCTGGCCGTGTGCGCCAGCAGAGTGATCCCCAGGCGCTTCAGGCGCTCACAGGGGCACGTATCATACAGCCGCTTTATCCCCTGCGCCATGGCAATCCCGTTCTGTACGGCTACAGGCACAATGACAGCAATTCTTGAGTAATACGCTGCCCATTCTTCCTCGCTGAACATCATTTCAGCAATTAAGTTTTCATTTTCAGGCTTCTTGCGTTTGGGTTCGGTTGTGAGGATCAAGCAGCACACATACAGGCTGTGGTCCTTTCCTGGGGCGTCTGTGATCCATGGTGCTGATCTTCCCCCATTAAGGTCCAGTAGGCTTCCCCATGCGTCTGTGCTGGATCTGGTCAGTGGGAACGTCTTGAACTCAAAACCCTGCATGTATCGGGTGGAGATGTTTCAGTGCATGGATAATTTATATACTACTTTAGTATGTAATGTTTCACGTAAAACAAGACATTGAAATAAACTACTGTAACGATCTGGCTGTTCACTAGACACGCTTGGGAAGTCTGGAGAGAGAGAGATGGACGTAACCCCTTGTCGCAGCTGAAAAAGGAAAGATTCAAATTTCCAAAAGTGGTGTATATGACAGACTCGGAGTTTAAAAAGTCAGCTCAGTGAAATAATATCTTCTGTCTCATTGAAACTCTTCACTAAAACAAAGGTACTAGTAGTAGATTCACAAAAAAAAAAACACAATGTACCCCTTACTCTCAGACCAGTGACAGAACAAAGAACAGACAGAGTGTGCAGCGTGACACGTGTACAGGTGTTTTGGGTATAAATGGACACGCTGTGACCCGTGTATCGTTGATCTCCACTCTAATGTGATGATGTCAGTGTTGCTATGATGATGACATTTTGTGGGTTGATGATAATGACTGATACTGCCTAATAACAACACTGTGCACTTTCATCAATCATGTCGCTGGTACCCCTGTGCTAGTAATGTGTATGTGAGGGGTTATTATTATTACTACTAGTAAGTCTGAAGTTACTCTCCACACTTGAATCAGGGGTAATCGTAGAGGGATTGCCTGTGTTGTATTGTTGCTTTTGTTGTTTTCCTGTCAAGCGTTTGCTGAAGCAGAGAGCATGTGCAGACAGTCCTTTTACCCTCCTCCTATAAACTAAAGTTACAGGTAGCAGTTCTTTTCCGTCGAAAAAAACAAAGAGCAAGGTCAACCCACCAATCAATCAACAACAGTACGGTAGTAGTAGTTAACATCACTGTTTTCACGTGCATAATCATCCTGCCCTTCTTTTTCTCTTGAAGTGAGCTGTCTCGTCCACTCTGATGAACTGCAGATGATGATACTAGATAAAAGATGCCTGCTGACACGTCATTGCTAGTAACTGTTGCGGAAAAGGTGTGTTTTTTTTCTGTTTATTATTTATTATATTTTAAATCCACCACTGACTTTTTTCTTCCCATCCCCGCGGCCGGACACGACGAAAAAATGTGAGTATTCCGCATCCTGCTGCATTTTTTAATTGTTATTTTCACTTCCATGGCTTTCCTCCTCGAACTGCTGCCGTTCCCACTGACATTCGACATCCTCTTCCGGTACGGCGGCTTCGACGCGTTGGAATCGGTCTGCCGCCATCATGATGATGATGATCATGGGAGAAATCACTGCTGGGAGTTCCTCAAGCTCATGGACTTCAGCCGGCGCGCCGAGCTCCTGTGCATCTGCCGTACGGTTCAGTTACTCGACCACCCAGCGCACGCCCTGTTCCTGCTCAACTATCCCCCCGATTCCTCGATCCCAGAGAACATCCGCGCGTGGAGGGTCGCCCAGCGGTGCTGTATTGGGTGGTCGCCAAACGTCCAGTCAGTGGTGCTCGCGATGCGGGCGTTCGTGGAGCTGCATCAGCGGCAGGTGTTTCCGTGGCTTGATACCGCAGAACTGGCGTGCAGGAGGTCCGAGGCGGAGTGGAAGGCGGTCGGGCGGCAGCAGGCCCTGAACTACAGGTTTACCGAGTGGTGGTGGCACGGGCAGAGGGAGGCGTTTCATCTGGAGAGGGCGGCGGCGAAGTCGAGCATGGGAATCGTGATCAGGGAGACGGCCAAGGCAGAGATGGAGAGACTGCTGGGCGCGCTGAAGCGGAGGCAGCTGATCGCGATGAGGGAGGACAAGGCTCGGTCCGCGAGGAAGAGGATGAGGCGGGCAGAGGAGGAGGTGAAACTCAGAGAGAATAACCGTGGAGGAGGGAAAAGACAGAAGACTGCTACTGAGGGAGTGGTGAAAATGAGTAAGGTGAAAAAGGAAGGAGAAGAAGACACAACCAAACCCACCAACACTACTACTCCAGCACCACCTGCCATTGTACTGACTTCCGAAGACAAGAAAAAAGCAACAGCGCTCGCCAAAGCACAGCACGATCGCCTCGTCCAGTCCGTCCTGCCCTCCGTCAAGCAGACGCTCAACAACGTGTCTCCGGGTGTTTTGGAGGCCAGGATCAGGAAGGTCGCCAGGCACATCGTCGCGCTCGGGGAGCAGCACCCGCTGGTCAAGTGGAACATCCGTCTCCTCTTCCATCTCGCCGCGGAGGAGGCGGGGCAGAACGTGTGGGCGATGGAGTTCCTGCTGCACAAGTGCGAGTGGAGTGGGGGTGGTGGGAGTGGTGGGCTTGAGGGGTTGGGAAAGTTGCTCTGTGGAAGGTGATTCTAGCCTGTTATATGCAGACTCCTATCCAAAAGAAGGTTCAGTCGTTGAACCCCGCGAAGGTTCTCTGTAGGAGGAGTTGTGGATGCGCCGTCAAACGACTCGCAGTTAAAGCACATCTTTACTGTCCAGAGCTGCTGCTTCAATTCCAGTTATCACATTCGTTAAAAAAGAGCCCGTATGCCCCTTACACTATGATTAACGACCAACTGCAGAGCCGGAGTTCTTTGCTCAAGACCATGCGAATAGTTGACATGGAAACACACCATGTAGTGAAATCAGGCGTTACCTGGCCTTTCCAGGATTCACCCAACTGCAAAAAAATGATTCAGCAGCTTGAGCGAAACGAGGCCCTGATAACCTGGATCTGCCCTAATAACGGGGATGTAAAAGACCAGTTTCCGGCTATCAAGGTCAAGGATAATTTCTACACCATGTCGCTCAGGATGATGAAGGTAGTAGTAGTAGTATTTTCTCAGGGTCTTTATTACATTCCAACCACCATAACCTGCCGCTCACAGGCAACCTGGAGGCACATCCGGCTGAAGAAGAACTTCGTAAACCGCGAGACGATCCCGCACGTGGGGACGAAGCTGCGGATCCCCGAGGTTCTGCTCGTGGAGAAGATGCGCACGCAGCAGCGGTTTAATGTGAGTAGAAGTGGGTGTCAGGGAATTCAAGAGTTTTCATTTCATATATGAGTGAACCCAAACGCTGCAGGTGATGCGCGAGGCCTCCTACAGCCGCAGCCACAAGGCCGTCGTGCGCAAGCGAATGGACGAGGTCCTGCACCAGATCATCCTCCCGGCGTCGCCGCCGCCCGAGGGCATCACGCACTTCACGGTGCAGGAGGACGAGTCGCTCTACTCCATCGTCGACCAGCTCAGGCGGGACTGTCCGAGGTGGTGCCAGGATAAGGGCCGGCTGCTGGAGAAGATCGACGGGTTGCTGGGTTAGCCAGTGCCTCCAGCACCAGCAGCAACGGGTGGACTTTCTCCTCCTCCACCGCCACTGCTGTCAGAGGATGATGCTGTAAGACTTTCAGCTATTCTCCTGACATCGTTGGCAGCTGATTGAGCGGATGCTGCTGATGCTCTCGCTGCCTCGACTGCTTGCAGTACATGCTGATCCTGAGTCACTCTATGTGAACTGTCCACCTTAGCTTTGGTAGCAATGATTGTGTTTGCCGAACCCAGGAGGAGGTCCGTGCGTTTGCTCACTTCAGCAAAGATTTCAACGTTTCCTTTGGTTGGATTCTCCCTGTACAATACAGGCCACATCAGCGCGGGGAATTTACTGAACTTTTTGGCTGATTGCGTCAAGTCGTCGAGTGTTTTTAGCCTGAGTTTTGCCATTTTCGAGATATCCGACAGGTTGATTGTCGTGCCATTGATTTTGGGGAACTCTTTGTCGACGATGGCTTTGATTGCTTCTTTAACACCTTTCGACTGAAAGAAGTCATTTTCACGCAGAGCTTTATTCTTTGCACTGTCGCGCACACTTGTTGTTGCTACAATTTCTGCAAAGGTGGATGGATTGTGTAAGGCTTGATTATCCTTGTACATGGAATTTTTGGCATCAAATCTCTGGGAACCAAAATCCCATTTGCATGATGATGTTTGAAACTCCCTTGTTTGTCCCAGGGCATCAATCAGGGAGTGGATAGTGGATAAACCATGGACAACAAACCAAGAGTTTGATGCAAAAAGACTGAGGATAAACCACGAATACTCACCTGCAAATTGCAGGAATACTGTTCTAGTTGTAGGAGGGGAAGTGCTCCCAGATTCAGGAGGTATTTGTTGCTGTATGGAAATTCCTGTCAGCTCCTTTTGCACTGAAAGAAGTGGGTCCACGTTTTCAACAATGTCAAAATCCCAGAGGAAACAAGCGTGATTGACTTCAGGCCCTAGATTGATTTTTTTTGATGGGTATAGACCTTTGAATCTGTCAACCCAGAGCGAAACACTGTTTCTTTGCCTTTCATAATTCAGTATTTTGATGCTTTCTACATCTGTCCATGTTGGCATGATCTTATTTATGAAATCATAGTCCTTGGTTGTGAAGAGATCTGGTCTCAATGTACCAGCTTTACTTCTCAGGTATGATATGAATGCGTTTTTCTCACGGTTTCCCGACGCCATTTCCGCCAGAAACATTGTCAGATGCTCTGAAACAAGGCTGTCCGATTCCTGAACAAGCAGAAAAGAAACAATTTCTACCAGCCGCTGAAATGATCTACAGATATCCATCATCAGCGATGCAGAACAGTAATCAAACAGGCATGCACACTGCGCCTTCTCCATCCAGGACTCATCATCGGTTGAGTATGGTTTTTTTGACAGGATGTCTTTCAATTTTCCATCCAATTGGACACTGGTGCCATTTTTCAGTCCCATCACCCGAACTATGTTTTCCATGTCCTCCCATTTCTGTGTCCGACTCTGGCATTCAAATTCAGAGGCCATGCTTCCCATCACTGACATCCCATAAGCCACAGTCTGACTTGTGATATGATTGTAAATGTACATGGAACTTTTATCTACCAGTGATTCTGGAAGGTCCACACTTGCCTCGTCCAAACTGCCACGCCCCAAGTTTGTCGCCAGAGCCCGCCTGTACGCTGCAATGAGCGATGTTTTCCTTGTCATTTCATCATGAGCGTTGACGTTGAAGTTTTCACCGTACATGAAGTTGTAAGTTGCTCTGTTTCCATTCATAATTTTGGTCCAATCTTCCCTTATGAGTTTCACAGATGAATTTAAAAAGAAATTACCCAAGTGCCTAAACTCAAGGAAAGAGAACTCCCCTGGCAGGTTCTGTATCAACCAGACAATATCTAGCTGACTCTCGTAGCAGGAAGACTGCTCACTTCCTGTTCGCTTGTTCAGCAGGATCAGAAGCAGATACCAGTAGAGGTAATAGTACAGCAGGATGACAGACCCCATGCAGTTGGTCTCCTTCATTTCGCGGACAAGATAATTTTCCTTCACAGTGGGACTCTTTTGGCGCGGCCTTAAATCCTCCCTCACAATCTTGGGAAAATCACTCTCACCGCGCACCACCACCTCCATGTGCGCTTTGAGGGTTTTGAATACGAGTTGGCCAATTCCTCTGGAAATGATGTTGGAGTCCATCCATCCCTTTGCAAAACACTCACATTGATCCCCTTGCCCCTCTGCCCTGGGCACAAGAAACTGATTGAGCAGCTCAATACTGCCCTTGGCAGCAAAAAACTGCTTCGCCACAATCCCAGGATCCTCCCTCATGATCTCTGGATCACTCATCAAACTGGCGCAGAGCCTCATGTGCTTGACAATCTCTCGCTCGACGCCCATTCACCCGCAGCACACAATCGGGCCTTTTATACAAGTTGCAGCGCATTCAGTCGTCCCACTCGACCTTCCCCTCGCCTGACACGCGGAAGCCGTAGTCCTGGATGCGCTCCGGGGCGCGGAAGGCGAGCCAGTACTCCATGAGGAAGTTGAGGTTGCGGAGGGTGCAGCGAATGCGCGCGTCGGTGGGGATGAGGGCCTTGTTGCGGGCGCCGAGCTTGGAGACCTGGGCCTGGTGCCAGATGCTCGCGCGGCTGTAGGGGTCAATGTGCTTGGGGTATACTTCAGAGTACAGGAGCTCTATGATTCTCTTTCCCTGCAGCTTGTTGTTAGTGGTCTTAAGGAGCAATGATCATTCAAGGAAGTTGGGCTGAACAACCTGCTCTTGGTCTATAGCCGTATCCCCCTCCATGCTGAAGGTCTGCGCGACGAGCGGCAGGGACGCCCAGATCCGGACCGGGCTCACGAGCGGGAGGTTGCGCGTGAAGTCTGTGCCCGAGAGGCCGAGCAGCGTGATGAAGAGCTTGATCTCCCAGCAGTGGCCGCGGCCCTTGCCCCTGGACGCGCGGAAGAAGGCCGTCTTCAGGCACTCGTGCAGCGTGTCGATGTCGATGAATTCGGGCCGGTTGTCGTCGCCGCGCCTGCCCTTGAGTATAGCTACCGGGTGGTGGACGTCGACCGCCTTGAGGCCCAGCGAGATGGGAATGTAATCGCCGTCGGTGGCCTCGACGAGCATGGGGGTCTGGAGCCGCCGCATCCAGTAGGGGAACTTGATGTCGGCCTCGCCTATGGTGGACGCTGGTTCAGGGGTGGAGGAGGCAATGAGGCCCTGCGCGTCGTACTCGTAGGTTTCGATAGTTTGCCAGTCGATCACCAGTCTGCAAAAACAAATATGAACATAGAAATAGGTGAGGAAATCAGCACAGAGTATCCAGGGAAATAAAACGGGACTGCATGCCTGCACCCCTCCGTCGTCCCCTGCACCAGGTGCGGCACGCTGTCGCAGACCAGCTGGATGACCTTGTTCTTGAAGTGCGGGTTCATGATGGCCTCCTTCCACTGCGGGATCTCGTTCGGCAGCACGTCGTTCTCCCCGAAGTCGATGATCTCGACGCCCGCGCGGCGCTTCAGCTGCGTGATGGCCTTGGCCCGCGGCACGTAGCGCTTGTCGTCGAAGGCGAGGACCACCGTGCGGCAGCCGTACTCGCGGAAGTGGCGGTTGATGATGCACGTGAACTGCGAGTAGAGGAAGTGCGCCCAGGTCTGGATGCTGTCGGCCTTCATGAGCTTGATCTGCCCGTCGATGAACGTGGCCTGCGAGCGGTTTCCGCCTGGGGGCGTGTCCTGGAACGCGTCGGGGGCCTCCTGGCGCATCAGCTCCATCCATTTCGTGTGGATGGTCATCTCAGCAGCTCTGTATAAAAGGATGGGATACCGGGGCGGACAGGATGATCGACAACGACTCTAAGCAGGAAATACTGCGGGAGATTTCCGCGATTCGCGCGCTCCTGACGCGGCTGCAGCCCGTCTCGGATGGTGGCCACGGCAAAAATAATAATATTAATAGCAATATGATGCAGCAGGACGACACGTCAGCAGCAGGGAGACGGGTGATGATTTTATTCTAGGGGTCGAAGAAGCCCCCAATCATGGCGGTAGTAATCATTTGGTCAGGGTGATGAGGATGGGGAGTGTGGCCGCCGAGGTCATCGCAGAAAAAAGAAGGGCAGGAGGAGAACAGAGTAGTCGTAGTAGTAGTGCTTGACATCGAATGAGTGGCGAGGTCGTACTCCAGCTGCGCGACGCGCTCGTTCAGCCGCCTGACCTCGGTTTCGAGCTGCGCGACGTACGCCGCCTTACGATCCCTCGACTCCCGCGCTGTGATCCGATTCCTCTCCCGACGCATCTCCTTGGACATCCCAGAGGGTCTTTTTCTGGGCGCGAAGCTCGCGGTGCAGGCAGCTTTCGAGCTCGCACAGGATGCACTCGAGGTCGTCCTGGTACTCGAGGTCGCGGGCGCGCTCATCGCCTTGGGTCGCTCGGACGATTTCAAGTGGATCCTCAACACAATCGGGGAATTCGCAGTCATCCAGCGTGGGCGGCGAGCTTTTTGCTGGTGTTGGGAAGAAGGAGTCGTCCGCGTGTGTTGCAAGGGCAAATTCGATCGATTCGATCGCAAGGGCCGTCCTTATGAGTAGGGAGCGGGAAAGCATGATGCGGGGTGGGGTTGTGTTTCGCTTCCTGTGGCGGGTGGGCCTGGGAGTGTGGTTTGATTATTTTAAATGCTTTTTTTATTGTATGTGGAAAACATGAAATTTTATTTTGGTTTTTTTAAAAAAAAAATTACATGGTTTACAATCTTATATAAGACGATTCTCATGATCGAATAATTTCTTCCCAGCCTCTTTTATCATCTTTTTGCTTTTTTACATAAATTTTAATTATTTCTTGTGCATCATCTGTTTCCGTCAATATCAAATTTTCATTATCAACATTCAACCGGAAATTTGTATTTTCTTTGATTTTATTATAAACTACTCGCCATTCTGTGATTCCATCATGAAATTTAATTTGTATTACAGGATGCTGTGTTTTATCAGGAAACTCAAGTTTGAGTGTGGCGTTGTATGGATCAGTTTCTAACCACACCAAAACAAGTTGCAAATCTGATGATTTTATTCTTAAGTTCTGTATGTCCAGCACGAAAAATCTTTTTATATCTGCAATCCTCATATCCAGTAGATTGAGCCATATTTCAAAACTCAATTTTCTTATATCCTCATTTATTTTGTCCAGTTCTTTTCTTTGTTCTTGGTAGGATATATTTTTTGAAACCAGATTTTCTTTAATTGATTTCAGGTTCAATGTTTTGATCCTTTCTTCTTCATTCAAAGACTGAACTTTTTCTTCAATGGAACTCTTATGTGTATTTAAATCGGTTATTGATGATTCTAGATCTTTTTTTCTTTTTTGTAAATCATTCAGGGTATGTTGGAACCTCTGTTTATTTTTTGAAAATTCTTGATCTTGAACTGAAGCCCTGTGTTTTATTTTGTTTTCTTCTATAGTAAGTTGTTGTATTTTTAAATTGACTTTTTCCAACTCTTGCTGACTTTTTACAATTTCAGTGTTAATTTCATGAACTTTTGTTTCCTGCTCTCTTATTTTATGATTAATTTCACTCTCTGCTACTTTCTTGGCACCTTCAACCTGCTTAAAACAGAATCAACAATTCTTCCAATTATAGCACTTATTTCATCCCTATAATTCATTATACTTGATCAAAGGTTGTGGATTATATATCAATATGGAAATTTCAATGACTTTTAGGGTCAACGTGCCTTCGATTCGCCTTTCCAAAGTGATTTAATTTATTAAGCAACACAAATAAATTCTTTCTTCACAACCAACTCCTCCTGCCCATTATACTTGATCAAAGGTTGTGGATTATATATCAATATGGAAATTTCAATGACTTTTAGGGTCAACGTGCCTTCGATTCGCCTTTCCAAAGTGATTTAATTTATTAAGCAACACAAATAAATTCTTTCTTCACAACCAACTCCTCCTGCCTGCAATTCGGGTATGTTTTCCAGTATTGAGTCTACTACTGACTGTGTTGCGATTGCAAATTCAATGGATTGGAACGGGGAAATGTGATTTAATTGTTTTAAAATGTTTTGTTATCTTATATGGAAAACATGGAAGTATCATTTTAATTTTTTTTAATTAAACAGCTTGTGATATTATATAAGACTTGTTGAATGAAAAGTATCCATGAGTGAGGATAGTGAACGTATCAAACAGAAAATTGCTGATCTTAAAATCAAAACTGAAACTACCATAGATGTGATTGTGGATGCTGCCAAAAAACATGCTACAAAAGAAATTGGTCCATTTTCAGGAAATGAAATCGTGTTTTACAGTGATGATTTAAAGCAGGAAATTTTAAATGTAGCTTATTTTCTGTTCAAAAAAATTCTTGATGAGTTGGATGAAAGTGAGGAAATCAAAATTAAGTTTTACTCTGCATTTATCACATTGTTGGCTTTTAAACAGGGTCATTTCGGTGGTTTTAATCCTATTGGAAAGGCTCATAAATACAATGGAAAAAGTCCTTCTAGAATTTTCAATAACATAATATTCACATTTGATGATATTCTTGAACAATGGGATGCCGCCAGGTAGCATTTTAAAAAATATACTCCCATGTGGAACTATTAAAATGAACTATCCAACTGTGACTGTTCAACGGTTTGTAACAGCACCCCTCTCGTGCACTTTATGGCCGACGCAGCGCTTCCGAAGTTCAAGTTCCTCTCAGAGAAACCAAAGCACACCTGGAACTCTTCTGTGCAGTTTATTGATTTCTGCGTTGAAAACGCGCACAAAATGCTGGTTGATCTGAGGTACTCTACCGGGTATATGGAGTTTGAGACCAACCCGAAGCGAAACAAAATCTATCTCAGTACGCACTCGGATGACAGTGGCTGGGCCGGGATTTATTTGCATCAGGTGAGAAAATCAATGAAAATTTTGATTCCTCACTCACCCAGTCCTTCCCCGCAGTTGCCGGTGGTGGAGCTCAAAGTTGTGTACAACATGACGATCTTCCCGTCCACCCCCGACCAGCCGGTGGGCAATTCCAAGTCGCTGGCCAAAAAGCTGACGGAGTCGGGGTGGGGTTTTGTCAACATGATCAAAATCGAGGACGCTATCGCAGCAGAGAAGAAATTCCAGGCGGAGCAGAGCCTCATTCACTACATCCCCGCCGAACTGCGGCCCAGTTACATCCCGTTTAAGATTCACGGGCGCCTCACCATCCGATTTGTCGACGACGAGACGTGGGAAAAGCACGGGGAAAGCATGACCCTGCACCCCGCGATGTATCTGTACCTCGACAGCAGAGCCGGCATCTACCCCAGCCCCCCGGCCGAGCGACTGTCGCTTGAGAGCTGCATGGCGAAGATGCTCGAACAGGTGGATGCGGACCAAGGCATCGTCACATTCAAGGTGGGCCCCGACGCAGTGAGCATCCAGGTCAACTCGTGCATCGTCCAGTCGAGGATCGGCGTGCCGCTGCTCCGCGAGGGCCTGGCCGAGGCCGCCTCCAAGGAAATCCGGCTGCCGCACGTTGAGGTCAGGATCTTCAGGATCTTCATCCACTACATCTACACCCATCAGCTCTCGGACCACGACCTTCGCGCCTTCCCCACCCAGCTCTTGGCCCTGGCCGACCAGTACAACGTGCCCGATCTGTTCTACAAAATGGAGCACTACCTCTGCTGGATCACGCAGGCCTACCCCGCCTCTGCCGACGTCATCAACACCCTCAAGACCGCCGAGCTGCACAACGCGGTGGCGCTCAAGAAGGCGTGCTTCACGACCATCTTCACCTACTGCCGCCATCTTCTCGCCGACCCCGCTGTCGAGGCGCTCTCGCACAAGACCGTCGTTGAGCTGCTGCGCGACTTTGCCCAGCGCCACACGCCTGAGTTGCCCCCGCCCGCAGCGCCGTTGGCCGTGGTGATGCAGGAGGATGTGGCTGACGAGCGCAGGGGGCAGCGGAAGAGGAAGGTGCAGGGGGTGGGGGCGAAGGCAGGTGGGAATTAAGTATGTATCACATGACAAAAAGGTATTTAGGTTCCAAGCCTGGAGGAAAATGAATGGTATTACATACAAAACTGACTGGCCTACTCTGCTTGCTTGACAGGTTTATTACCTTTAAAACACTGTGTTCTGCACAAGCAGTGGGAGAAATCAGTGAAAAGTTTAAAGAAGATGTGTTTAAATTTGTCATTCAGTATATATTCAAAAAGGATCTTTCTGCTCTTGGTATTACAGTGATTGGTGAAATCAATGATTTTTGTCAAACCATCGATGAAGTGTTTAGCAGACCATCTTCAATGGAAGAGTTGAATGGACTAGTTTTTCACTATTTTTACAGCCATTTCAAAAACATAAAAAATAAATTAATCATTGATTGTTATGATGATTTTGACAATAACATGAAAGGCATTTTTTCTGATTATGTTGAATCTATATACAGCCCACTGAGGGATAAATTGTACAGTGAAATACGTTCTGGCACTAATATTGCAAAAAGTACAGAAATAAGCTTTAAATTATCAAAAAGTCAATCAAAATTCAATACTTTTATGAGGATAGATATTCTTGGACGTATGCAAGATAATTTTCTAAGGCTGAAAATGGGTGAACTCATCAATGGGATGGGTTATAACTACAACAGATATTGCATCACTGACAATTTGAAAATAGAAAAGGAAATAAGGCCATACAAGTCCGATTTTTTGAAATTGAAAACATCACTGAAAAAACAGAAAAAAAGGTTCAGTAATAATCAACTCATCCAAGAATTTTTCAATTCATGCAGTGATGGGGGCATAACTCAATATTTTCCCATTTTCAGGCAGTTCATGGTGACATGGATTTTTGAGGAAGCAATGGAAAAATTCAGTTTACTCGAAAATTACAGGGACGTCTATACAAGAATGGTTAAACTCTACGAGGAGGTTCTTGAATTTGCAAAAAGCAACGGAATCAACGAGGATAGCACACTTAAAGAAATTCGATCAAGATTCAGTGAAGAATACACCAATCTGAAAAGCGAGGTAGTTGACAGAGGGGGTGTATCAGTTCAGGTGTTTGAGACTATTTTTGAAGTAACTTTTTTAGACAACGAAACGGGACTATTTTTTGATAAATTGATGACTGGGACTATGGCAATAGGTATGTAAAAACTGCATATGCTGGTTATTTTTTTTCCTATTATGGGCTGTAAAATAGTATTACAGCCTCTGTTTGCAATTTTGACATGGCTCCCACACCACCTGCTACAGCTGGATGCAACAGTATGAAAAATGAGGTAGTTGACTAGATAATAAGATGTATTTTAATGGGTATAAGACGGGAACATTGGTGATTGGTGTGTGAAAATTCAGTTGTTAACCGGAGTGAACGGAAGCAAGGGTTTTTCATGCATTAAATCATTTATTGATCCCTGACGCTTCTTTCTTCTGGGCCAAGCCCTGCATCTTCACATATCTTCTTCCATGGTGTATTATTGCCATCTGGTCTTTTCATGTAAAAAACAAAATCATAATCATGCATGGAACTTGTAAGTTTCATAGTATCTTTTGCAGGATTCTAGAAGTCAGGGGAGAGGAAATAGATGCAAAAACTACCAGAGTATTGAATGATTACTCTGACGAATTTACAACGTATTTCCGTAATCATACAAGCGAGAAAAGTTTATTTGAAATAAAAAAAACATATATCCAATCATTTGAAATAACACTATCGTCAAAAGGACAACATAACAAGACACTACTTATGATGCAATTCAAACCAATACTGTCTATCATGATCGACAATGTTTACTTAACATCATTTGACTCAAAAGATTCTAACAGTGAAAAATCAAGAAAGATAGGAACGTTGATTGATAAAATAAGATCAAATTTTAGTCACTTTGAAAATAGAGACGATAGAGCTTCAGAACTTTACAGAATGATCAGGGAAGCAAACTCTGGAGAATACATTGCTTTGAAAAAGGAACTTTTACAGCTTGATTGCACTGTCGAGGAATTTGAAACCAAGTTCAAAACAATGCTGACACGGGCCACAAATTCTCGATTCTGTCGCTATCTTATGCGTGACACCATGAAACTTGAGGCGATTTTAATGTAAAATTAAATACAACCCCGCTGCTTTTTTAACCTATCACACACCTTACCACCCCCCACCCCCAATAATATTTAAGCCAGCTCTGCCCAACCCCCCAAGGCATGCTCGCTCTAGTCTCCATCCCCACCGCAGCCCTCCTCGCTGAGCGTCTCCTGCATGCGAGCGTGTGCCTTGTTCTGTTCATCCTGGGCGTCGGCCCCGACCGCAAATCATCCTGGTTCGTCGCGCTGTTCGTGCAAAACGCCACGGGCCTGGCCTCCGGCGTCCTGAACTCCTTCTCCCGCCTGCTCGCCGTCAGCGTACGCGCGGTGCTGTGGTGCTGCGTGGTCATCGTCGTGTGGTGGGCGCTGTTCTACGCCGGGCAGCACTCGGCCCCCGCGCTCATCATGTTCCAGCGCGTGTACAACTCGGACGTCGGCGGCGCGCTGCGGATGGCGCTCGTGGTCCCCGCTCAGCTGCTGCAGCTGGTCTGGGAGGCGGTCGTGCCGCTGTGGAACTTCGCGATCTACTGCCTGCACACCATCCCCGTGCGCGTCGTGCTCGAGAATGTGCTGGACAGCGAGGGGCTCGCGGAGGTGAAGGAGTGCGTGAAGCACCTGGCGCTCTTCGTGCAGCAAACCATCGTCTCGCTCGTCGACTATGTGGGTGTCATCCTCAAGCCGCCGGACACCTTCGACGCCGACCGCCGCCTGATCGACCTCATGACGCCGCTGGGCGAGTGGCGCCTGGCTATCTCGTACGCGCTGACGTGGGTCGGGCGGATGTGCTCGGTGGCGTCGTCGGTCGTGGACATTGCGTTGTACCCCTTCCTGGATATCAATTTTGGCCTGTGCCTGCACAACCTGGGCAACGGCCTGCTCTACTTCCTCATTCACGTGCCAGCGACGACGATCGACCGCTGCAAATCCAGCAATGGCCATGTGGTGTACTGCCTCCCCGACTTCGACCCCGTCTTCGACCTAGTCACCGAAGGGCTGCGCAACGCGGGGGATCTGGTGGACAACTGGATGGACATTACCATGGTGATTGTGCAGTCGGTGCTCACGGGCACATCCCCGGCGTGCGACGTGGGCATGGCGGTTATCGACATCACCGCGCAGTCATCGCTCATCATGGGCATCAATGAGACCACCATCGTTGGCATAGCCTCGTCCGCCTTTGCGCTGACAGACGGCTGGAACATCCAGGTGTTCGAGCGCTCGGAGCGCCACAGCTACCCTGACGCGTTTCCCATGCCCGTGTTAGTGCACTACGGGATCGCCAAGGTCTCGGCCTCGGTCGACGTCACGGGGTTGCTGGGGTGCACGTGCTCCAACCAGGCCTACGGCATGCAGATCGTCTGCGCGGTAGCGCCGCTCGACCCGCTGGAGCCCTCGTACTTTGTGCCCGTGGAGTTTGCGGTCCCCACGACCAGCTTCTACATGGGGTGCGAGCGGACCAAGATCAAGGTCGAGACCATCCGTAAGCCGGTCACCCGCTTCACTTCCAATTCGCGCTCGTCGGTCAGATCTCCTGTTGCGGAAGCTGCCATCTGGGTGCGGCCCATGTGCAGCAGCGAGGTGATCGACATTGTGTGCATCGAGACATTCAAGCTCGCCGGATGCTACCCCTACTGCATGGCGCTCTGGACCAAGGGCTACACCGGCTCCCTCGTCCTGCGCTCCGCCAACGACTGGTGGAACACGGTCTCCATGGTCGCGCGCGACTGCGGGCTGCACACGTGGGATCTGATGGACGGCGAGATGAAGGAGGTCACCTCCACCCTGCTGCAGAAGTCGGGCGTCACCAGTCCCTGGGCCCGTGGTGTCGAGGTCCAAGTCAACAACTCGCGGTGCGTTTATTCAGGGGATACGTTTTCGCGGATGATCAAGTCAGAAGCGTCGACCGTTTACGGGGAGTATCGGTCCATCACGCTCTCGGAGCAGCCCTTTGCGTTTGCGGGGGACCTCGTCTTCACCGCCGTGCAGACTACGATTGGGACATGGGGGATCGAGGTCCATCGCATCTGGGGCAATCAGGTATTATCATTGCTTGCCCGTGCTTGTACTGATGATGGTGTCGGTGTTGGCATGTGCACCGCGATCGCGCGCCTGAACTCTTGCTGCTCGTTCTCCGAGAGAGGGCCGCACTGCAGCAGCAAGTCCAGGCACTGGCGGAGGTTTTCGAGCGGCTGCCGCCTGCGCTTCTGCTCGTTGTCGAGGGTCTGCTGCTCGATTTGCAAAAGGGTCTGTTTCAGGGCGAGTGATTCAGGGGAAGCAGTTGTAGTAGCAGTAGTCATCGCAGTGTCTAACGCAACATCAGTGTTCCGCACCGGCGCCCCCTCAAAGTAGTCGGCGAGAATGCCTGCCACGGTGCGCCGGGTCTGCAGATCGACCGTGCGCTTAGGGAGGACCAGCAGCAGCTGGATGGCATTGGCAAAGCTGATGAGTTTCCTGGGATTCTTCTTGTTACTGCACGGCGGGGCGTGTCTGAGCGTGAGCAGTTCAGCCGTCTCCGGTTTGGAGGAGATGCGTGCGAGGGTCTGTGAGGCTTTTTTCCTGTCACAGCCCGCGAGGACGGAGAGCAGGTCCAGCACCATCATGCAATTGCTGTCTTCCATTACGCGCACAGAGAGACCGGGATGCATGGAATCGAACGAAATCTGGCGGTAGGCTGTCATTTGATACCCCAAACACGTCACCGCTTCTTAAATACACACGTGGTTTTCTTCAAACTGACGCGTGTACACAACAGGCCAACGAGTTCACGATCATCCCGGTTAACAAGTTCATCCCAGCGCTCCGGCCGTGCGCCACCAAGGAGAACTGCTTCGAGTCGGATCAGTCCTGCATGTCGGGCACTGGGTGCAAGGTGGCGGTGCCCTACTCGTTCGACTCCACGCCGTGGTCCAACATCCCCGCGGTGGTGACGGATAGGTACGCCTTCTGGATCACGAATCCGTCCATGGCCATGTACGACGCGTGGGGGCTTCAGTGCCAAGGAAAGCAGGGCGTGTTTGCCATGATACCCGAATCCTCGTACCAGAGCATTCAAGTGTGGCGATTCGACCCCTACGAGTTCTGCCCCGTTGGACTGGACGGGATCCGGAAATGCCCGCAGGACACGAGCGCGCTGTACAAACTGCTCCCTGGATTTATTTCGGAATGGGACGAAAGCGTGTGCGACCAGGCGTTCTACGTCGTGGCGCCGACCATTTCCTACCTCGACGAGAACAACCTGGTCATCACGGTGCTCAACACGACGTTTGGCAACCTGGACCACAGGACCCTGCGCCCACTCAACGCGTCGCTTGCAAAGTAAGAAGTTACTACTCTCTTCTTTCTCTACTGACTGAGCTTCACCCTTTTAGCTGCAGCAGATTCCTCCTCCTCATGCTCCTCGTCCCCTTCCTCCTCCTCCTTCACCCACTTGCGCTTGAGCTTGTTCTGCTTGAGATTCACGTAGAGCTTGAGCGCCTCAAACACCTCCTCCATATCGTCCGCCACGCCATAGTGCTGCAGAATCCGCGGGTAGACCCGGTTAAGAAGGTCCATTCCTGGCACCCCTCCGCGCACAAACGCATCGATTTCGAGAAGGCAGTCCTCAAACTTGGCCTGGTCCCTGCTGGTGTGCGCGCACGTGAGGGACAGGAGCTCGTTCCCGAATGCGTCCATCTGCTCAGACGAGAGAATCTTCCCGAGCGAATCCGCGTCCCTGGGCATGTACCGCGCGATAGCGACCAGCTGCTCGTCCTTGAATTCCTTGCCTTTGGTGGGTTTTCCTTTCTGGAATTTTATCAGCTCTTTGCGAAATTCGCGCAGCTTTGATGAGAGGGACATTAGCACTGTTGTTGTGGAACGGTATTTTTTTTTGGGGGGGGGAGATTTTCACATAATGATTTTTTTAAAACCCCAACATCAGAAACAGCACATGCGAAAGGATGTAACTGCCATCCCACACACAGGCCAGGCCGTTGACATAGGCAATCATGGGGTGCCCTGATGCACTCCCCGCAGCAGACACCACACACTCCTTGGAGCTGAGGGATTTGGAAGTCATCACACACTCGGTGATGAAAAAAATGGTGTCAACCACCAAATTGAGGAGCGAAAGATGCTTCAGTTCGTGCATTATCCCTGTGTTGAGCATTTTCACAACGGTGGAGCAGATGCTCATGCGCACGCACTTGAACACCAGAATCGCCAGCATAGATTCCCACAGTCCGGGACAGTCGCGGATGATGGTGGTTCCCTGTGCGCTGTGCAGCATTATGCCTATCATGACGAAGAGAGCCATCCGCAGCAGGAAGAGGAAGATCTGCGTGCGTCTGTGAATTTTTGTCTGATTCATGGTGGCGTGCTGCGCATTTCGTTTTATATAACGGGTTCCATACTGACGTATTCCGGGGCAGTTATGTGACGCTATACATGAATCCGGATACCATGGAGTTCAAGCGATCCATGTTCATCCCAAGCACGACCTCAGCCATCGGCAAGCTGTGCCCGAATCAACGGCGTGTGCCTCAGTTGGTGAGTTCTGCTTTTTTTTTCTGTAGTCGTTATGATCTTAACATTATCATTGTTGTTCTACTACTGACATTGCTTTTATGATACACAACAAACACACCTTCCAGGGGTCCTTGATTGCGGAAATGCTTGTCATGCCTGTGCTGCTTGTGCGTCTGCCCGTGATCATCATGGTGTCAGCGCCCGTGCTGGTGGACCTGATTGCCGGCGATTGCTATGCTGACAGCAAGAGCCACAGCCTGTTGACCAACTGCGGCGGTGAGCTCTTCAGCCTGGACAGGTTCTTTGACTCCGCGTACCGCTGCAACGGCCACTTCTGGCGTATACTCTCCATCACAGCGAATTTCCTGCCTCCGGGTTTCGTGCAGACCTTCATCAACGGCGTGGCCACCGTGGGGGAGAACAGCGGGGCGACGGCTTTCATGCCAGGGGTCATTGGAGCATTCTCCAAGGTGGGAAGCACCGACGCTGGTGAATCGGCTAACACTGTGCAGGATGCGTTTGGAGGAGGAGAGGACGGCGGGAAGCTGAGCCGATTTGGGGCGGCCAAGTTGTTCATGAAAACAGCTGTGAATCCCATCGCAGGGGCGCACTGGATGTGGCGGATGGGGTCTAGAATGGTGGTCCAGATCATACAGGCGGCCAAGAATAAGCGAAGCGTTGGCTCCATTTTCTGGAACATCATCTACGACGGCAGACTGGATTACAAGCAGCTGGTCGCCACCCGGATGCTCAACGCGTGCGGAGGCATGGCGCTGATGGCGGGGTATAACTCCCCCCTGGGCAAGGTGACCCTGCATTATTGCTTCGCAGGCGTCAAGTCAACCACCGCCACGCTGGATCTGGTGAGCGTCTTTCTGGTGGACATTCCCGTGATGGCGTGCGCCTGCAGACAGGGGGAGGGGCACAACGCCAGGAGCTGGATCTACAACAACTGTGAATCGCCCGACGGGCTCCGTCCGTTGCTCAGAACAGTTATGGATCAGAGGGATCAGTGCGGCACGCTGCTGAACATGACGACCAAGAATCTCACGGGGGTGTTTGACGATGTGTTCGGGGAGCTGTTCGCTGGCACCACGTATGTGGGATCGATCCTTGATTCGCTGGTGGCGGCCATCGACCCTGACAAGGCGGGCAATTGCGATAACTACGAGTCGAACCCCTACGTCGTAACACTCATTCCTGAACCCGCTGACTATTGGCGAGTCTGTGGGACCACGTCCTTTTGCAAGCTCAGATGCCAGCAGCAGATCGAGGCCTTTGAGCTGATGAAACCAAGCGTGTCCATCACGCGGTCGTCCACGTCCAGCCAGGTGGTTGAAAGCCTGTTGTTCCCCTCGATCAACCAGGACACCTTCAACCCCTTCCTCAGCACCGGGATATCCGCTCTTACGGAAATGAGCGATTGCAGCATGATATCGTGCCAGCAGGAAAAGGACAGATGCCTGATGATTGCTGGATTCCCCGGTAATGGGAGACTCCTGGTGTCAACTTACTGTGTGCCGTCGTCCATCGCCAGGGGAGTGAGCAAATCCCAGAGCTGGGAGACGCCGGGAATTTCGGGGCAGAGCACTGACATCCA
>CAYQOJ010000024.1:11461-23044 GCA_964419105.1 uncultured Methylococcus sp. | reverse complement strand
GGGCCCTCTCCGATGCTGCGCGCGCGTATGTAAAGGAAGCCAAGGAGGCTGGTCGCGAGGTGGGCATTCAGGAAATCGTGGATAAGATTTTCCTGCCGTCCGGCCAGATGGACATTCCCAAGTGTCAGCAGCACCAAGACAATCCTCCAAAGGTCTATCTAAAGACGCCCTATGGGCTTCAATATCGCCCAGAATACAATGATTGGATTCCCTTCCGTCATGGTGACATTGATCTGTCTCAATTGGAGTGATGACAGAGCGTTTTAGGGGAGCCGAATGGCTCCCCTAAAATTTACTCCCAGATCTTCGGGCGCCTTAGGCGCTTTTCTTATGCCCAAGAAGAAGCCTAGGCGCGACTTTCATCGTAACCAGCTGTTTCGTTGGATTAGGGAGTCGAGTAAGTCTTCGGGTGGAAATGTATTTGCCGCAAGATAGGGAGAAATAAAGCGCTCGAACCGCTTCAAGGTGCCCGAGGTTTCGGAGGTGCTTCGAGCCGTAATGAAATCTTTGCGAGTGAGTTCCCTGGCCCGAGCGGGATTTGCCAAAAGGACTGGGGGATTGGATAGATGGGGCGCCATGGGATCCTCCGCTCGGTATGGATATGTGCCGGTATTCCGCGTGGAAAACCTGCAGTGAAATCCTAAGCAGATCGCGTGCCATGCCCACAGAGGCGCCATGCTAAGGGGATATCCTGAGGTGAAGGCAAGTCATCGCTTGGAGGGGTGGTGCGAGCCGCACCCTCATGGTGCACTTTAGGAGCTGCAGGACAGCATTGAGCAACCTGCTCGATGTCTTGCCCATTCGGGTCGCTTTTGAGCAAAAGCATGGTTCTCGGGCTGTTCATCGTAAGGTCTTTTTAGTGTGTTTAGGAGGCGTTCCAGCCGGACAGTGCTCCCCTGTTCGATGTCATCGATGACCTCTTGAGCCAGATAGTTCCGAAAGATGAATCTCGGATTGACGGCCCGCATGCGTTGCTTTCGCTCTTCCCCAAATGGGCCTCTTTGGTGGACTTCATGCGAATACTTTCTTAACCAGTCGAGAACCTGAGTCACAATCGCATCTGAAGGGGGTGCCTCGTCATACCAGGCCGCATGGATAAAGTCGGGTACTTGGTCGATCAGTGTCTTGGATTCGGGGGGGTCCCAAAAGGAAAGACCACGAAAGAACAGGGTGTAATCCGTCTCCCTCAACAGTAGAAGTGACCAAAGCGATTCAACGAGGGCTTCCCCCGAAGCCCCTAAGGTCGCTCCAAGTCCCAGCTTTGCTGCCATGGCCTGATGCCATAAGGTCTTAAATGTCTGATCGAACTGGGTGATCGCATCTTCAAGAGGTTGTGCTTTGCCGATCAGGGGATAGATTGCATTGGCCAGACGAATCAAGTTCCAGCGCGCAACTTGGGGTTGCTGGCCATAGGCATAGCGGCGACCCTCTGCATCGGTGGTGTTTGGTGTCCATTGGGGATCGAAGCCTTCAAGCCATCCGTAAGGTCCATAGTCGATGGTTAGGCCCAAGATCGAGAGATTGTCAGTGTTCATTACGCCATGAACAAAGCCAACCCGTTGCCAGTCCACCATCAGACGCGCAGTCCTTTGGGCGATTTCCCCAAACCAGGCGCAGTAACCCTCGGCGCCCGATTCAAAGCGGCCCTCAAATTCCGCTTGCAATGAGAAGTCGACAAGCCGTTTAAGAAGGTCCAAATCTCCCCGGGCACAGGGAAGTTCAAAGTGGCCAAAACGAGTAAAGCTAGGTGCAACCCGACAGACGATGGCGCCAGGTTCAGCTTTGGCATGTCCGTCATAAAACATGTCGCGGATGACCGTCTCGCCGGTTGTGACTAGGCTGAGCGAGCGTGTGGTTGGAATCCCCAGATAATGAATCGCCTCGCTACAGAGGTATTCCCTCAGTGAGGAGCGAAGGACGGCGCGGCCGTCTGCTGATCGTGAATAAGGTGTCCTGCCTGCGCCTTTAAGTTGAAGCGTCAGATGCTGACCATTAGGGCAACGAACTTCAGCCAGATTGATGGCGCGGCCATCGCCGAGCTGTTCTGCCCAATGTCCAAATTGATGACCCCCATAACATGAGGCATAAGGCGCCATGCCGGAGTGAGTTGCATTGCCTGAAAAGACCCTTAAAAAGTCAGGGTGAGAGGGCGCCTCTTTTGAGAGTCCTATCGCCTTGACCATCTCCGGAATGACGCTGACAAGGCGGGGTGCTTGCACAGGCGTCGGGCTGACCCTCGAGTAGGCTGCGCCATCGACGCGGCGGATGAAGTTGTCTGGAATGGGATCTTCGGGAAGATCGCGAACCCATCGATTCGTAAAAATCAGGGAATCAAAAGGGGGGCAGGTCATGCGATGGTTCCCCAGATGGTGATCAGTGATTGTTTGTGAGTGTTCCAGTCAAACCCTCGATCACGCGCTCCATTTTCATGAATCTCGAGCCCTTGATCAGAAGAGTAGCCCCAGTTTTAGCCAGAGGCTGAACGGCCTCAAGCAATGGTTCGAAGCGCTCAAAGTGAAGGGCTTCTGGTCCCTCAAAGGCGTCAGAAGCATATCTTGCGAGAATGCCCATCGTGATGAGTCCCGTAAGTCCTTGCTGTCTTGCATAGTGACCCACTTCGGCATGAAACTCAGGCCCTTTTTCGCCGACTTCGCCCATGTCCCCAAGGATTAGGTAGGCCGGAGCGGGTCGATCCGCCAGAAGGTCAATCGCAGCGAGAACGGAGTCAGGATTCGCGTTGTAACTGTCATCAATCAGAGTCGCCCCCTGAATGGATCGTAGGATGACCCCTCTTCCCGCGACCGGACGAAAGCTCTCCAAGCCCTGAAGAATGTCCACCAATGAAATGCCTGCGGCCAATGCCGCCGAGGCCGCCGCCGCCGCATTATGCGCATTGTGCGCGCCAGCGAGGGCGAGTTGCGGCTGGATCCTGCCCTGAGGGGTGTCCAGAGTGAGAATCATGCCGTCGGCCTCGCTTTTCCATGCAGCCTGGATGCAAGCCGGGCTTTTAAAGCCAAAATCCAATATGTCGCGATCCTTTGCGAGAGCTCTCCAGATCGGAGCGCAGGCGTCATCGGCTGGAAAAATGGCATGGCCTGAGCGGGGCAATGCGCTGATGGCGGCACCATTTTCGTGTGCGGTCGCTTCGACAGTTCCCATGAACTCCTGATGCTCTCGTTGCGCATTGTTGACGAGAGCGACGGTGGGCTGGGCGATGTCGGCAAGATACTGAATTTCTCCGGGGTGATTCATACCCAGTTCAAGAACGGCTCGCTCGTGTGAGCTGTTCATCCGAAACAACGTCAGGGGAAGTCCGATCTCATTATTGAGATTGCCCCGAGTGGCTAGCCTTCGCTCTTCGCCGGAGGCGGTGGCAAGAATTGTGGCCAGCATTTGGGTTACCGTGGTTTTCCCGTTGCTACCGGTTACCGTGATCACCGGAATGTTGAAGCGTTTCCGCCAAGCCTTTGCAACGGCACCCAGAGCAATTCGGGTGTCCTTTACGAGAATGTGGGGTGTGTGGGAATCCAGAGGATGTTCCGAAACGACGGCCTTTGCGCCGGAGGCGAGCGCTTCTGGGATGAAATCATGCGCATCAAAGCGTTCCCCGCGAAGGGCAAAGAAAAGGCAGCCTTCGGGGATGTTTCGCGTATCGGTGCTAATACCTGTGATTGTGATCTTGGCTGCGCTGTGAAGCTTCGCTCCGGGGATGCTGTCAGCGATTTCTTGGAGGGTCATCGTGAGCGTGGAAAAGGGCATTTTGCTTCCAGGGCCTTTAGGTCAAAATTTGGAATGGATGACTGGCTCGTCCCAATCGATCATGGACGGCTGCCCAGGCTTCCTCGCTGGGTGGGATTTCAGCCAGAATCAGGTCATATTGGCCTTGATCCAATTCCCTCAACGTCGCATAGAGGCACATGCCGTAGTCCCCGGGTGCTTGGGGCATCCGGATGTGGTGCGCCAAGGGAGGGGCTGGAAGGTCCCGAAGGCACATGATGACGGTTCGGTGGGAGGCGGTCTTGGCCTGACTCAAAATCTGTTCAGAAGGGATAAGTCGAAGCGCTGTTCTTGGGGCGTAATGTGATTCAAGAAGTCCCGAGGCTCTGAGTCCTGGGGCTTTGTCTGCACCTTGAATGGTTTGGTCCAGAACCGACTCCAATTCAGATCGGCTAATAGCTCCGGGGCGCAACAAGCAAGGGACAGGCCCTGCAAGACTCAAAATGGTTGATTCAAGTCCGACCTTGCAATCGCCACCTTCAAGAATGATGCTGACACGATCACCCAACTCCTCCCGGACATGGTGGGCCCGAGTCGGACTGATCCGGCCAAACCGATTTGCGGAAGGGGCTGCGATGCCGCCGCCAAAGCCCTTGAGAAGTGCCTGAGCGACGGGATGACTTGGGACGCGAAGACCAACGCTGGTTTGCCCTCCGGTCACCTCAGAAGGGGCCTTGCTCTGGGGTAAGATCAGCGTCAGGGGGCCTGGCCAGAAACGTTCAGCCAGTGCGTAGGCCATTTCCGGAACTTGATGGCACCAGCGCGAGAGTTGGTCGGCGCCGCTGATATGCACAATCAACGGGTGATCCGCGGGGCGTCCTTTGATCTCGAAGATCTGGGCAATCGCAGCTGGGTTTGAGGCGTCAGCGCCAAGCCCGTAGACGGTTTCGGTTGGAAAGGCCACGACACCCCCCATGGCTAGGGTCTGAATGGCGTGATCGAGCTCCTTCGATCGCTCCGTTTCCACCTTAGTGTCCGCCGGTTCCTTTTTGAATGAACTCGATCTTATATCCGTCCGGATCTTCAATGAAGGCGATCACGGTATCGCCAAATTTCATGGGTCCGGCTTCACGAACGACTCGGCCGCCTTTGAGGCGAGTCCTTTCACAGGCAGCGGCGGCATCATCGACTTCGAGGGCGATGTGACCGAAGCCAGTTCCCAGCTCATAACTGGGTGTGTCCCAGTTGTGAGTAAGCTCGATGACCGTATGACTGGATTCTTCGCCATAGCCCACAAAGGCCAGAGTGAATCGTCCATCCGGATAGTCCTGTCGCCTGAGGAGTCGCATCCCCAGAACTTCTGAATAGAAATCGATGGAGCGGTCCAAGTTGCCGACACGAATCATGGTGTGAAGGATTCTCATCGTGGTGAGTCTCGATGGGGTGCAGTGGGTTGGGTTTCGTCTTGGAGCGGAGTTAGTCTTTGTCGGTCTCAATAATGCTGTCGATGCCGTTGTTTCTGAGGAAGAGCCTCACTTGATTGGCATCTTTAAGCGTACCGTAGGGGCCGAGCTTCAGCCGATACCAGGAAGCAAAAGCCAGCGTCACTTCCTCCATTTTGGGCTTAAGGGCATCAAATCCATACAGCTGTTTTCGGACCGATTCAGCCTGATCACGGGTCTTATAGGTCCCTATCAGGAGTGAAAATTCCCCTGAAGTGGGTTCCTTTCCCAAGCGAATGTTGCGCTGCTCCTCGTTGATCTGGCTTTCGGGGACTCGAGTCTCACGGTCTTCAAGTAACCGAAAATAGGCGAAACGGGCTTCTTCTGCCGCAGTACTTTGCTCAGATGGGAGCTCATGGTGTTCCGGTGAGGTCGACCACTTCGAAATGAGAGAAGTCAGAGTCCATAGGCCTGCAACTAATAACCCGGAGAGGATGAACAGCTGTCTTCGCGGCTTTCGCTTCTGGGCGCGAAAAGCGGGGATTCGGTGTTTAACGTCCCTCGCCATGGCCTACATGGTTTCCGGAGCGGAAACATCAAGCAGTTCAAGCCCATTGCGGATCACCTGCCTTACGGCGGCGATCAGATTTAGGCGGGCATTGCGAAGGCCCGCATCTTCCACCAAAAACTGGACGCCGTTGTAGTAGCCGTGAAGCTCTGCTGCCAGATCACGGAGATAATGGATGAGGTGGTGGGGCGCGTGTTGTAGGGCAGCGTTTTCGATCGTTTCAGGATAACGGGAGAGAGCGGTTAAAAGCGATGTTTCATGCGCATCATTCAATGATTCGAGGTGGGCCATGCCTTGCTCGATATCGCGGCTCAGGCCCTTTTCATCGAGTTGTCTGAATACGCTGCAAACGCGGGCATGTGCATATTGGACATAGTAGACCGGATTCTCGTTGGTGCGGGAGGTCGCTAGTTTGAGGTCAAAGTCCATGTGCTGGTCGGATTTTCTCATCACGTAGAAGAACCGTGCGGCATCTTTTCCGACCTCGTTCCTGAGTTGCCGGAGGGTGACGAACTCACCGGAGCGAGTCGACATTTGCACTTTTTCTTCGCCGCGATAAAGCACGGCAAACTGGACAAGGAGAACTTCAAGACGATCTTGATCTCCGCCCAAGGCCTCCATGGCTGCTCTGACTCTCGGGATATAGCCGTGATGATCCGCGCCCCAAATGTCGATAATCCGGTCAAAGCCGCGTTCCAGTTTTTCCATGTGGTAGGCGATATCGGAAGCAAAATAGGTCATCTGCCCATTTTCGCGGACGACGACGCGATCCTTTTCATCGCCTAGCCGGCTTGAAGCAAACCAGGTCGCGCCATCCTGCTGGTAGAGGTATCCGGCGTTTTCAAGTTTTTCAAGCGATCGCGCAACGGCGTTTGACTCTGTCAGGCTGCGCTCCGAGTACCAGGTGTCATAGTAAACGCCAAATTCGGCAAGATCCTCGCGAATGTCCGCCAAAATGTCATTGAGTCCGGCGTCGAAGACGCTGCGATAACCCTTTTCACCCAGAAGCTCTTTTGCTCGCTGGACAATAGCGTCGATGTAGATTTCTTTGTCGCCACCTTCGGGTTCATCCGGTGGGAGATCCCCCAGTACATCATCGATCTTGGCTACAAGACTCTCACCCTGGTTCTTGTGGAGGGATTCAGCAATCTCCCTCACATAGTCTCCCCGGTATCCATTGCTGGGAAAAACGAAGGTGGCGCCGAGGCGCTCCAGATAACGAAGCCAGACACTGGCAGCGAGAATGTCCATTTGCCGGCCGGCATCGTTGACGTAGTACTCCCGGTGGACCTCAAAGCCGACGGCAGAAAGGAGATTCGAGACCACGGCACCATAGGCAGCGCCGCGTCCGTGTCCAACGTGAAGAGGTCCTGTCGGATTGGCGGAGACGAACTCAACTTGTACTTTCTTGCCGTTCCCTTTTTGGCTTCGTCCAAAGCGCTCTTGGGAGTCGAGGATGGCTGGGATAATGCCGAACTGGGCCTTAGGATCGATGAAGAAATTGATGAATCCTGGACCGGCAATTTCAATTTTGAGTACGGCAGGGTCTTTGGGAATGGCGGCAATAATCTTTTCAGCCAGTACGCGGGGATTCAGTCTTGCGGGTTTGGCAAGAGCCATGGCCAAGTTGCTGGCGAAATCTCCATGCAGTGCATCGCGTGCGCGCTCAACTTGGCAATTGGCCTCGATGTCGCGAGGAAGAACATCGGAGCTGGCAAGAATGCGGACAGCTTCCTTAAGGAGAGATTCGAGGCGTTTTTTCATGGTGGGCGGGGGGTGCTCAGTATCGAACTATCCCGCCATTATCCTTAATTAGGCGTCACCCTGCCAATCGGAGGGCGCTCCGGAGTCGTTGTTCTCTGGGATATTGGCACGGTTGCGCGCGATGCGACGATCATCTGCTTCGAGGCGTTCGCTCAGTCTTGAAATTTTGTGGCGAAGCCATTGGAGGTCCTCGCGTAAGCGCTGATTTTCAGGAAAATCGATGGCAAGCTTTTCAATCATGGTGCGAGCCTGAAGGTAACGCTCCAGAGCGAGCCTAGGCATTTTTTCGGCCTCTCGCCCCCTTCCGAGCTTCATGTGTACCGCCGCAATTTCACGAGCCCGCAGGCCTTTGAACGCGGATCGATTGTCGGCAGATTCGGCGATGCCAAGGAACGACTTGAAATGCTGGTCAGCCTCTTGGGCGTCATCGAGTCCCGAAAGCGTGTCGCCCAGATTGTCGTGACAAATCGCCAGATCTCGTTGAAGTTCCGGATGATGGGGGTAGCGCTGTGCGAGGTTTTCTGCCGAGGAAAGTGCGGTTCGATATCGGCTGAGTGCGCCGCTGAGATCGTCTCGGGCGTGGAGAATATCTCCAATCCGGTTGTGGATTGCGCCGGGTGCCCGGCAGTAGCGTAAATCGTCGGGCACGGCCTCAGCCAGTGTTTCGAACAGAGGGAGGGCTTTTTTTAACTCTCTTAATCCTTCGTCCGACTGGTTGAGTTTGATGTGAAGTTCACCCAATTGCGCGTGGCTTGAGGCCAGGTCAAAGGTCAACTCGCGATTGTCAGGCTCGTTTTGTGCCTCCTTAAGATGAAGGGCATGAGCGGTTTGCTGCGTTTGGAGGGATGCTTCGATGTCTCCGAGGCGTCGCTGAAGCCTGGCAATTTTAATGTTGAGGCGAAGGGCATCCTGAATCGACTCGCCGGGTCCACCCTCTTGCTTGGCCATGAAGGTCCTGATGCCAAGGCTTTTTCGATAATGATCCAGAGCATTCTGGGGGTGAGTGCTCTCAATCATGAGGTCGCCCAACTGCTCCTGTGCGCGGGCGAAATCTTTCTGTCGAGTGCTGTTATGGGGGTCGGCCGCCATCGCCCTGACCAGATAGGCGCTTGTTGCCCGATAAATCGCGGTGGCCCGCGCTTTTGCGCCGTGGAGAAGGTCAAGGTCAGCCAAGTGCAGTGACAGTCGAATTCTCCCCGTAATTTCGCCGGCATTGTCTTCTTGCGTGATTATGCGCTCACGTAGGTCGCCGACCAGCTTTCTGGCATGGGGGGCAATGGCGCTCAGGGCATCAAAGTTTTGGCTGGCGTGGGTCGACTCCGCAATGATGTAAAGCGCTTGCAGGGCGGCCTCGGCCAGTAATGCCTGCCGCGGGGATGTGGATGAGGCTCGTGCAAACGCTCGGGTGACGAGGGGGGGGAGTATCACCAACTTTTCACTAGTTTGTCCCAACCCCAAAGCTACAAGCTGTTCTGCCCCCTGGAGGACGTAGGCTTCCGCGTCTTCCTGGCTCAATGGGGTCTCTTCTGGTTCGTTAAGGAAGATGGTGAAAAGATCCTCCTTGCGTTCGTCGGCGCTGAGGCCTGAGATCATGAGGCATTCGACGATAAAAGAGATGGGAATGGGGTGATCGTCGAGTTCAAGCGCCAGCCTTAAGATGTCACGAGCCGCTCCACCCAGGCTTTGAATCGCATCCAGAAGCAGGTTGGCCGCGGACTTTTCTCGGCCCTCGGGGAAATCTCGCGCCCACAGTAAAGCGATTTCGGCTGAGAGCCGATTCCGCCGGCTGATGCGCTGTGCGAGTCGGCTAAGCGTGCTGCGACGGTCGTGCCGCTGGCTTTCAAGGATGCCCGCTGCGATGCCAGCGTATCGCGGGTGTCTACCAATCTCATCGGTGAGCCAATTAAGAGAGTCCTTCTCGTCATTTCGGGTGGGTAATCTGTTCCCGCTTAGGATCATTTGCCCTGAAATTTCGCTGAGAAGCGGGAGATGGATCGGATCCCCGCGATGGTCATAGCGTTGGCTTTCGCTAATCAGGATGTTGTGTGCCCTGCCGGGACTTTGGCCACTTGTCACCGGTGCGAGCCACTGATGGATCACGGGGCCATTGATACCCTCGGGAAGGTCATCGACGATCCAAAGATAGTCGCCCTGTTTCTGGTTGAGTTGCTCTGCCAGGCTCTCGCGAATTCTCGAAAGCGAGGATTTTTCCGTGCACTCAGTTTCTGGGGATAGCTGCCGCAGCAAGGCCAGAAGCTGTGGTTTTAAGGGCGCGTTGACCGCCAGTTGGCTGAATTGTGCGGCAGGTTCCGCTCCCTTGCCTGAGATCCTAAAGATCCCTCCGGGATAAGCCGCGCCAAATCGGAAAGCATATTCAAGGGCAATCTGGGTCTTCCCAAAACCTGAGTTTCCGGAGATGACAACGAAAGGCGCATCCGTCTTTTGTCCATCCAGCGTGCCTCTCAGGGCGCTATGAATGTCCCATATTTCACGATGCCTTCCGCCAAAGTTAAGGGGTTCCCGATCAATCTCATCGAAGGGCCCGATGCATCTTTTGTGTATCGGCGGGAAGAGTTCGCCGAGATTGCCCGTGAGGGATTCGCAGTGCAGATGGAGGACGCCCGCAAGCTGCGAGTAGTCTTGGGTCTCAAGGGCACCTGCAACAATGCGTTCCTTGAGGCAGAGTGGGTATATGTGACGACTTCCGGCTTCGGGATTGACCACCAGAATCCGTGAGGGGTGGCTTCTCTGCTCGAGAGTGGCTGCGATCCAAGCTAGCGCTAGGTGTGCCTGACACCCGCGGGATTCGAAAAAGCCCTCATTTGCGAAGACGAGAAAGAGCTTTGAGATAGCCAGCTTGTGACTGATTTCGGCGCTGGGTCCGCCCTCATGGGTATGACAGGATGCGCCCCGTGCGGCAAGGGCGCTCGCTAGGCGTTTGACGGAGGTCGCTGAGGCCTGATCATGACAGATAAAGATGTCGTGGTGGCCGGACAAAGGCTACGCTCCTGATGCCTAGGATATGCTTCCGAATCATTCTATATCAAAAGAGTCGTTTGTTTTTAGGCAGTTGGCGTATGGAGGGGGGTCGGTTCGAAGTTAGACAATGCTAAGCCTGTCCCGGCCAAGCTTGTGTATCATGGACTTCTTCATTACGTCTGCGCCGAACAACTTGAATTCCCTTACTTGGAAGCTGCTTGACGAGGATAGCAATCACCCGAGGCTAGTTCTCTCGGGGGATTGGGCTGTACGTCCAGAAGGGCAGGGTGACACAGCGGAAATGCTCGATCGTCTGGGCAAAATCCGTTCTTCTGGGGTTCTCTTGGTGCAGGATGGCGGACTCGGCCGCTGGGATACGCTGCTTCTGGCGACACTTTTGCAGATCCGTGACGCCGTTTCGTCGGTGAGGCTTGAGATTGATGTTTCCGGCATGCCTGAGGGCGTGCAGTCTCTATTTAAACTGGCAACCGCCGTACCGCCATCGCTTGACGCGAATCACGCGCCCTTGCGCAACGGCTATCTAGCTGGTCTGGGTGATACGGCAATGCGCTTTTGGCTTGATGCGCAGTACTTCAACCGATTCTTGGGCGAAGCGGCGATCTCCATGATGGCCTTCTTAAGGGGGCGCGCCCGGTATCGACCGATTGATCTTTGGTTACAGATCCAGGAATGCGGTCCTTCTGCGGTTCCGATCGTGACCATGATCAGTCTTCTCGTGGGATTGATCCTTGCGTTTGTCGGGGCTGTTCAGCTCTCCTTGTTTGGGGCAGAACTTTATATCGCCGATCTCGTGGCGTTGGGGATGACGAGGGAAATGGGGGCGTTGATGACGGCAATCATCATGTCCGGCCGATCGGGTGCTGCCTTTGCGGCTCAGATTGGGACCATGAACGTGAACATGGAAGTCTCTGCGTTAAAGGTGATGGGGTTCTCACCGGTGGACTTTCTGGTCCTGCCTCGACTGATCGCACTCATTCTGGTGATGCCTTTTCTGGGGCTGTATTCCGATCTGCTCGGGATCGTAGGTGGTGCCTTGGTGGGAGTGACGTTCTTCGACATTCCTGCGTCGCAATTCTTGATGCGGACGTCGCA
>CAYQOJ010000024.1:0-11448 GCA_964419105.1 uncultured Methylococcus sp. | reverse complement strand
TGTGGTCGTACTGCTTCGGCGGTGGGGGATGCGGCGACTTCTGCTGTTGTCACCAGCATCGTTCTGATTGTTGTGGCTGATTCCATTGTGACCTTAATTTGCAATCGACTTGACCTATGACGGCTGCGAGCCCCTCAAGTACCCAAGAGGCTGTCATTCGCGTGGATCATCTGACCATGGCCTATGGCTCCCATGTGATCCAGAAGGATCTCAGCTTTAGCGTCAATCGGGGCGATATTTTTGTTGTGATGGGGGGCAGTGGCTGTGGCAAGAGCACGCTCCTGCTCCATATGATTGGTTTGATTCAGCCCGCAGCGGGTCATGTTTACTATGGGAAGAGTGATCTTTGTGCGGCAGACGCGGAGGAAAAGCAGAGGCTTTTGCGAAAGTTCGGAGTTTTGTTTCAGAGTGGCGCTTTATTTAGCTCGCTGACGCTGGCGGAGAATGTTGCCCTGCCACTGAATGAATTCACCACGCTGTCCAAGCGCGAGGTTTCCGCGATCGTCTCCTATAAGCTTGCGCTGGTCGGATTGGCTGGCTTTGAGTCTTACTACCCTTCGGAGATCAGTGGGGGTATGCAAAAGCGAGCGGGTTTGGCTCGTGCGATGGCCATGGATCCTGAGATTCTCTATTTCGATGAGCCCTCGGCAGGATTGGATCCAATTAGCGCAAGATTGCTGGATGAGCTCATTCAAAGCTTGCGAGATGCCCTTGGGGCAACCGTCGTTATCGTGACCCATGAGTTGGCCAGTATCTTTGCTATTGGGACCAATTCGATTTTTTTAGATCCTGAATCTAAGACGGTGATTGCCAGAGGGAATCCCAATGACCTTTTGAATGAGGGCACCGACCCCAGAGTTTTACGCTTTTTGACGCGGGATCATTCAGTGCCCTCGTGCGTCAACGGAGGATCCGCATCGTGAGTAAGCCCGTGAAACCCGAAGCCATTGGCGCCTTTCTCCTTGGAGGTATGGCTCTTTTGGTCATGGCTCTGATGACCTTTGGTGGCGGGGAATTCTTCAAGCAGAAAATCCATTGGGTGGTTTATTTTGACAGTTCGCTCAATGGGCTGAATGTCGGGGCCCCTGTGAAAGTTCAGGGCGTTCAGGTGGGTATCGTCAAAGAGATTGAGCTCCAGCTCGATGATGGGATGGGGCGCCTGATGAAGCCGGTCGTGATTGAAATCGATCCGGCAAAGGTTGTCTCAACTAAGGGCGGCCCCTTGGACATCGGCAGCTTGTCGCCCTCGGAACGTGATGAAAGTTTCAAAAGGCTACTCGATTCTGGCTTAAGAGCCCGCCTCGAAGTTCAGAGCATTTTGACGGGGCTCCTCTATGTCAATCTTGATTTCAATCGTGACCAGCCTCCTCACTTGACCGGGTTGAACTATAAAGGGCTTCTGGAGGTGCCTTCGGTTCCGCCGACCGTTGATGAAGTGCTGGCGACTCTTGAAGAGGTGATGCGGAAGATAGGGCATCTTCCGATCGAGGGGGTTGTCGAGGATTTGGCGGCTACCCTCAAGGATGTGCATGCGCTGGTGGGTTCCGAAGAGGTGAGAAAGTCCCAGTTGGCCCTCAGTCAGTCCTTGGAGAGTGCTCAAGTGATTCTCGCGCGGCTTGAAAAAACCCTCCCGGATTTGGTGTTGCATCTGGATGCAACGGTTCGTGAGGTCAACCTTCATGCGCGTCCCGTTCTTGAATCGACTCAGGCGACCTTGGAAAGTGGGCGCATGGCTGCGGGCAATATTGCTGATGTGACCGAGGCGAATTCAGACCTTTCCAATTCTGTAAAAGAGGTCCATCGGGCGGCCGCCTCCCTCCGGGAGCTATCGGACTATCTCCAGCGACACCCCGAGTCATTGCTTTTCGGAAAACCAGACTGAAATGCTCAGAATCCGGATGGATGGGCTTGCCTGCGTGTTATGATCAAATCGGGTGTTTTAAGCGGTTTTTGTTGTTTTTGAATCCCGGAGTGCCTTGCGTGCCCACCACGTATCGACCCTTCAATCGATTGATCGGCCCATTCCTCTGGATGGCCCTTTGCATCATGTTCCTCTTTACGGCCGGCTGTTTCCGTGGAGGCATTCAGGACCAGTTTTACATGTTGCAGCCAGTCAAAGAGGCGCAGTCCACTAACGCATCTGCCGCAAAAGGCCCTCTCGTTGGGCTGGGTCCCATCAAAGTGCCCGCATACCTAGACCGTCCGCAAATTGTGACTGCGGCAACGGATCATGAGTATCGATTGGCTGAAAATCAGCGTTGGGCGGAGCGTTTGGATGACAATATCGCTCGGGTCTCGCAGGAGAATCTGGCGGCCCTTGTGCCCAGCGACCGAATTGTCATGCATCCGTGGTCACGGGACACCAAGCCGGATGTCCAGGCGGCCATTCAGATCCAAGAGTTGCATGTGGATCCCGAGGGTCACGCCCTGCTGGTGGCTCTTTGGTCTTTAAAGTCCGCGAAGGGCGACGCGGTTAATCATCGTTTTTCGTGTTCAATCGCTGTCTCTCCCACTGATTACGGCCAGATCGTTGGGGCAGAGAGCGAATGTCTTGCTCGATTGAATCGTGAGATGGCCCAAGGAATCCGGCGCTTGGGCAACGTGGGCCCCTGAGCAAGCTGGGAGAACACGGAGACGACGAAATGAAGACGGAATTGCGCGCGTCACGCCCATCTCGATCCACTGGAATCCTCTATCCGATTGCCCCGGGAACGCCACTCCAGCAAGGCGCTCATCTTGCGAGTGATGGGGTGAATTTTGCCCTTTTCAGTCGCCATGCCACGAGGGTCTGGCTGCTTCTTTTCGAAAGCGTTGATGCCGACCTTCCCTTCCAGACGATTGAGCTGGATCGAGCCCATCACAAGACCGGCGATATCTGGCATGTTCGAGTTTTGGGTGCCGGACGGGGTCTGGTCTATGCCTACCGTGTTGATGGCCCCTCTCTTCCTGAAAAGGGGCACCGCTTTGATGCCTCGAAAATTCTTCTGGATCCCTATGCAACGGCACTTGCAAGCCCTCAACGTCTCGATTTTGGTCGGCTCTGCGGTCTGGATGCCCTCACTCATGCGGGAGCGAGCTGCCTTGAGAATCCCGCGATTGTTAAATGTCTGGTGACGGAAAGTGGATTTGATTGGGGTGATGATCGGCCGCTTCATCACAACTGGTCTGATCTGGTGATCTATGAGGCGCATGTTCGTGGATTGACCGTTCATCCTTCAGCCGGTTCTTCGGCGTCTGGAACCTTCCTTGGTCTGATCGACAAAATCCCTTATCTGAAATCGCTTGGCATTAATGCGATCGAGTTAATGCCACTCCAGGCTTTCAATCCGGCCGAGGTGACTCTGCGCAATCCCATCAACGGACAAAGGCTAAGCAATTATTGGGGTTACAACACCATCGCATTCTTTGCGCCCTACGAGGGGTACGGGAGTCGTTCCTACCCGGGCTGCCAGGTCGATGAGTTCAAAACGATGGTCAAGGCACTGCATGAGGCCGGGATCGAAGTGTTGTTGGATGTGGTTTTCAACCATACGGCCGAGGGAAATGAAACCGGCCCTACCTTGAGCTTCCGTGGGCTCGATAACACCGTTTACTACATCCTCGAGGAGGATCGTCGCTACTACAAGAATTACTCAGGCTGTGGCAATACCCTGAACTGCAGTCACCCCGTGGTGCGAAACTTTATTCTTGACTGCCTCCGCTACTGGGTCGTCGAAATGCATGTGGATGGCTTCCGATTTGATTTGGCTTCAATCTTGGGGCGTGACCAAAACGGAAATTTGGTCCCTAATCCGCCGCTCCTTGAGCAAATCGCAGAGGATCCCATTCTTCGTGACGTGAAATTGATTGCCGAGGCCTGGGATGCGGGTGGCGCTTATCTGGTCGGACGTTTCCCGGGTGAGCGCTGGTCTGAGTGGAATGGTGTTTTTCGGGATGATATCCGCCGCTATTGGCGGGGCGATGCGGGGATGGCGGGTTCTTTTGCGAGCCGTCTTTGCGGCAGCGCAGACATTTACGAGCACAGTGGCAAAGCCCCGTTGCACAGTATTAATTTCGTGACCTGTCACGATGGTTTCACACTCAATGACCTGGTCAGTTACGAGGTGAAGCACAATGAGGCCAATGGCGAAGACTCCCGTGATGGTTGCAACAACAACAACAGCTGTAACTATGGGGTTGAGGGCGTTACGGATGATCCTGCTATTCAACAGGTCAGAGAGCGCCAGATGAAGAACCTTTTGGTCTCCCTCTTTCTGGCGCGTGGCGTGCCGATGCTTTTGGGGGGGGATGAATTTTGTAGAACCCAGCAGGGCAACAATAACGCGTATTGTCAGGACAACGAAATCTCCTGGTTCGACTGGGGTCTCGCCGACCAGCGAAGGGATTTTGTGCGCTTTGTCAGGGAGTTAATCCTGCTGCGAAGACGCTTTCCAGTCTTGTCCAGTGCCAGGTTCTATCGGCCGGATGAGATCGATTGGTTCAACCCGAACGGGCATTCACCGGACTGGGATCGCGACTTTGCCTTGGGATGCATCATCTGCTCGCGTGACGATGGTCAGAAGCTGTGTTTTCTTGCCAATCCTTGTGAGGACGCTGCACTGTTCCGGATTCCAGAGACGCCGATGGCGTCCAGTTGGCTTCGACTGCTCGATACTTCCCTGCCATCGCCGCGGGACATCTATGAGCCTAAGGAGGCTGAGCGAATCTCTGTTGAGGGGGGCGTATTAGTGCCCGGAAGATCTCTGATTTTGCTTCTTTCTGGCGGTGGCCGGATCAAAGGATGATGCCCGAATGTCTCGTATCTTAATTCTTTCCGCGATTGCGACTCTTCTTACAGGCTGTCCTTTGATTGGGCCTGATTTCGAGACGCCTGAGAGCGCGCTATCCGAAAAATGGATGGAATCCAAGGATCCAAGGCTCGCAGCGAAACCCGAAGAGCATCGGGAATGGTGGAAGGGATTTAACGATCCAATTCTGAATCACTTGATCGAGTTGGCATACGCCCAAAATCTCTCCTTGCGAGCGACGGGAGTCAAGATTCTGACCGCCAGAGCGAATTTGGGAATGGCCATCGGTGATTTGTATCCTCAAGAGCAGAAGCTGGAGGGGTTGGTCTGGGATATTCATCTCCCAAAATCGGGAATCAGCGAACGATTGCCTGGAAATAACTCATCTTCCGGGTCATCTGATTCGGCCTTCTGGTATGACCGTTTGTCTCCAACAGTCAACTGGGAAATCGACGTTTGGGGCAAATTCAGGCGCGCTATCGAGTCAGCGGATGCTTCCATGCTGGCCCAGGTTGCGGGTTACGACAGCATGTTGGTTTCTCTGAACGGGGATGTCGCCAACGTGTATATCAATATTCGTACCCTCGAGAGGCAGATTGAAATTGCCCGCAGTAATATCGAGGTACAGAAAGGAGCCCTGAAGATCGCCGAGTCCAAGTTCCGGGGGGGGAGCTCTTCTCGTCGCGATGTCGAGCAGGCGAAGACGGTGCTTGGCAGTACCCAGGCGATGGTTCCGAAGCTCGAGGCCTTTCTACGGTCGAGTAAAAACTCGCTTTGCTACCTTTTGGGTTCCCCGCCCCATGACATCGAGCATTTGTTGGGGGATGGCAAGTCTTATGGCGTGATCCCGACCCCACCGGTTCAGGTCGCAGTCGGTATTCCTTTGGATCTTTTGCGCCGCCGCCCAGATATTCGCGAGGCCGAATATCAAGCGCAAGCCCAATCCGCCCAGATCGGTGTGGCCAAGGCGCAGCTTTACCCCGCCTTCTCAATTACGGGCAGTTTTGCCTTCGTATCCAGCAGCGCCTCAGGTCACAGTCTGAGCGACATTTTTGCTTGGGGGAATAATTTCTATCGCTTTGGCCCAGGATTCCAATGGAATATCCTGAACTACGGGCAGATCACCAATCAGGTGCGTTACAACGATGCAAAGTATCAGTCCTTGGTCATCGCCTATCAGGATAAGGTCCTCAAGGCTCAGCAGGAGGTAGAAGACTCCCTCATTCTCTTTCTGAAACTGCAGGATTCAGCAGAATTCCTCGCGCAGAGCACCGCAGCTGCGAAGCGATCTTTGGATCTTGCAACCCTGCAATACAAAGAAGGGATTGCAGACTTCACAACCGTCCTGACGGCAGAGCAATCCTTGCTCCAGCAACAGGATTCATTTGCGCGCACTCTGGGTGATGTTGCCGGAAGTTTGGTAGTTGCTTATCGCAGCATGGGCGGCGGGTGGCAGATACGCGAAGGCCGCGATTTTGTCCCCGAGGAGATTCGTCAGGCGATGGAAAAGCGAACATCTTGGGGCAGTCTCCTCCAGACCTTCAAGCCTGAAACGGGCCCGGCCCAGGGCACCATCAGGGCACCGGAGTGGTAATCATGCAAGTCATTCAACCCATTGGGCAATTTTCGGATCAGTCTATGCATCTCCAAGGCCCCCGTTTTTGTAAATCTGTTGTGGCGTGTCTCGGAATCCTCGGGGCCATGTTGTCCGGTTGTGAAAGTGGCAATAGCTACAAGGCGCCACCCCCTCCAAGCGTCACGGTCAGTCATCCCATGAGTGACCAAGTCGTGGATGCTCTGGAATTTACAGGGAACACGCAGGCCTTTTATACGGTTCAGCTGCGGGCCCGTGTGGACGGCTATCTCGAAAAAGTACTTTTCCGCGAAGGCGATATCGTGGAGGAGGGCAAGACCCTTTTCATCATCCAGCAAGACAGTTACATCGCTAAAGTCAAAGAAGCCGAAGCTAACCTGCTATCGGCCAAAGCCAAGCTGTTCCATGCTGAAACCGAGTTGAAGCGCTATACCGGGTTGATGAAGGAGGACGCCGCAGCGCAAACCGACGTTGATCATTGGGTTTTTGAGCGAGATTCCAGCAAGGCCAGCGTACTAGGAAGTGAGGCTCAGCTGGATATTGCCAAGTTGAATCTGAGCTACACCACGGTTAAGGCGCCTTTCAAGGGAAAAATCAGTCGCCGATATGTCGATCCTGGCAATGTTGTCGGGAATGGTCAGGAAACGGTTTTAGCGGAGATCAACAAAATTGACCCCCTCTACGTCTACTTTACGATCAGTGAACGCGACCTTTTGAACGTTCGGGAATCACAATCCAGCGATGGAACCTCCCGTCAGTCTTCACCTTCCCCGAGACTTCCTATTCAAGTTGGCCTCGCGAATGAAGAGGGATATCCCCATACCGCGATGCTGGATTACGCGGATATTCAGCTGGACTCGTCAACGGGAACCCTCCAGCTGAGAGCGACCTTGCCCAATCCGGAGCTTAAGGTGCTTCCAGGCCTATTTGTTCGGGTTCGTGCGGAAAAGCCAGGTAGCCATGAGGGGCTTTTGGTTCCGGAGGATTGTGTGTCCTATGACCAAGCCGGACCTTACGTTTTTGTGGTGGATAACGAAGGCGTTGTGAGCCGTCGCGGGGTCGTGCTAGGGCCTTTGAATCAAAAGCGTTATGCGATCGAATCGGGCCTGACCGAGGATGATTGGGTGATCACCAATGGGCAGATGCGGGCGATTCCTGGAAAGAAGGTGACCCCGGTCAAAGCGGGTGAACAGAAAGGAACGAATGCCCCATGATGTCCAAATTTTTCATCGAACGGCCGATTCTTGCGAATGTCATCGCAATTATTACCGTAATTCTGGGGTTGGTGAGCATGGGGCAACTCCCGATTGCTCAGTACCCTCAGATTGTGCCTCCGACTATCCAGGTCACCACGACGTATCCCGGTGCCAGTGCGGAAGTCATCGCCAAGACCGTGGGGATTCCCATTGAAGAAGGCGTGAACGGTGTCGAGAAATCGATTTACCTTTATTCCACCAGTGGTTCTGATGGCACGTATAACTTAACGATCACCTTTGAGGTGGGAACTGATCTCAATGCAGCGCTGACGCTGGTTCAGAATTTGGTCAACGGCCAGTTGGCGCAGCTTCCAAACCCTGTTCAAAAGCAGGGAGTCTCGGTTCGTAAGGTGTCGACCAACATCCTGATGGCCATCAGTCTCTACGCGGACGATAACCGCTTTACAGAGACCTACCTTTCTAATTACGCCCAAATCAACATGCTCTATCCCATCTGGCGGATCCCAGGTGTGGGGCAGGTAGCTGTCAAAGGGGCGGGTAACTACAGTATGCGTATCTGGATCGATCCGGAGCGGCTCAAATATTTTGGGCTGACCAGTACGGATGTGGCCAATGCGGTTCGAAGTCAGAATAGCGAGGTGGTTGCAGGACAGCTTGGCGGCCCTCCTGTGCCCGATGACCAATCGCTGCAGTTCACGATCAACGCTGTTGGGCGACTCTCTGAAGTCCCCGATTTTGAAAACATCATCATCAAGAGCGTCCTGCCAAATCAAGGACAGACTGCCCAGATTGTCCGGGTGAAAGACGTCGCACGCGTCGAGTTGGATCAAAAGTCCTATATCAATTTCTCAGGGGTCAATGGCCATCCTGCCGCGCAGCTCCTGATCTATGCGCTTCCGGGAGCCAATGCACTGGATGTGGGTGAAAAGGTCCGGGCCTTGTCGCAGGAGCTATCCGGAAGCTTTCCGGATGGGCTGAAGTACCAGATCCTCTATGACACGACGACGTTCATCGATCAGTCAATTCATGCCGTCTATGAAACGCTCTATGAGGCTGGATTCCTGGTGCTGGCTGTGGTGATCCTTTTTCTCCAAAACTGGCGCGCCACGTTGGTGCCGGCAACCACGGTTCCTGTGACCATCATTGGGGCGTTTGCGGCCATGGCAGCCCTTGGTTTTTCGATCAATTTGATGACGCTTTTCGCCTTGATTCTTGCGATCGGGATCGTGGTGGATGACGCGATCGTGATTGTCGAGAATGCCTCTTCGCATATTGAAAAGGGGATGACGCCCAAAGATGCGGCCATCAAGGCAATGTCGCAAATGACCGGACCGGTCATCGGAATTACGTTGGTACTTTCGGCGGTCTTTCTTCCTGCCGCCTTCCTTCCGGGGATCAGTGGGCAACTATTCCGCCAATTTGCGCTTGTCATTGCTTCGACTGCGATCATCAGTGCAATCAATGCATTAACGTTGAAGCCCGCTCAATGCGCACTCTATCTCAAGCCGATTGCCAAGGATCACCAGCCAAATGCCTTTTATCGGGCATTCAATGATGGGTATGCCAAGGTTGAAAATGCTTATGTGGGGGTTGTGGAGTGGATGGTGCGAAGAACCAAGCTCATGACGATCGTCTTTTTTGCGGCGATCTTTGTCGGAGGTTGGTTGTTTGCTCATCATTCCGCAGGGTTCTTGCCGACCGAAGATCAAGGCTACGCCATTGTGGTGGCCAAGCTCCCGGAAGGCAGTGCCCAGCCAAGATCCAAGGCGGTTTCGCAGAAGATCAGTGACGTTCTCAAAGAAACCCCGGGAATCAAGGGGTGGGTCACGATTGGTGGTTTTTCAGCGGCCGATGCCGCCAACCTCTCCAATGCCATGACTGTTTTTGCCATCTTCGATGATTGGGAAAAGCGAGGTGAGGCGCTCAGTCAGCCACATATATTGGCTGATCTCAAGAAGCGGTTTGATGCCATTGAAGAGGCTCGTGTATTGGCTGTGACACCCCCGCCAATTGCAGGGTTGGGCCAGGTGGGCGGTCTCCAGATGATGGTGGAAGACCGGGCCGGGCGTGGTACCAAACTGCTTCAGCCCGTGATGAGTGAAATGATCCGAGCCGCACAAACGCAGTCGGGGTTGGGGTTTGCGACCACGACTTACAGCGCCATGAGTCCGCAGATCTTTCTTGATATTGATCGCGTCAAAGCGGAATCGCTTCAGGTCCAGGTTGATGATGTGTTCAGTGCTTTGCAGTCCTATCTGGGCTCAAGCTTCGTGAACTTGTTCACAAAATTTGATCAATCCTTCCAGGTTTATGTTCAGGCTGATGCGCCCTATCGACGTGACTTGGAAGATATCCAAAATATCTATGTTCGCAATTCACAGAACAACATGGTGCCATTGGGGACGATGCTTTCCGTGAAGCGTGATCTTGGACCCGAGTTGGTTTCGCGTTACAACCTCTACCCGGCTGCGCCTGTTTTTGCGGCACCCGCGCCTGAAAAGAGCGCGGGGGATGCCATGGAGATCATGGAGGGGATGGCCAACGATATTCTGCCGGAAGGCATGAAATTCGACTGGACAGCCGTTGCCTATCAGCAGAAGTTGATTGGCAATACGGCCTACTTCATCTATGCGCTTTCCATTCTTCTGGTGTACTTGGTCTTGGCTGCGCAGTATGAAAGCTGGATCTCACCGGTCGCTGTCATCTTGGTGGTGCCAATGGCTCTGGTGGGGGTGATTCTGGCCCAGATAGCACGAAATTTTGACAACAACCTTTACACGCAGGTGGGGCTCGTCCTCATGATTGCTTTGGCCAGTAAGAATGCCATTCTGGTCGTCGAATTTGCGCGTGAGCTTCGCCATGAAGGTATGGGCATCGTCGAAGCAGCGGTTGAAGCGACCCGGAAACGGTTTCGCCCCATTCTTATGACCTCATTCGCATTTATCCTTGGGGTCTATCCGCTCTTAAAAGCGAGTGGTGCGGGTGCTGCCAGTCAGCAGGCGATCGGGACAGTCGTTTTTGGCGGCATGATTGCCTCCACCTTGTTGGCGATTCCTTTTGTTCCGGTGTTCTATGTCCTGACCGAACAGTTCTCGGAATGGTTGGCGGCACGCAAGAAGAAAGAGGCGCAATCTTGATGTCGATGCGACCCTGAGGCCGCATCTGACAGGAGATATCAGCGTTAGGGCGAGACGGACTGCGTTGAGCTGAATTGATTGCCCAGGTTGTCCTTGATCTCAGCTTTGAGTTCCCCTGCATGGTCAGGGGTGAAGAAGAAGCGGAAGTTAGGGTCTGCGCTAATGGCGATGTCGCCTCTCACGCCAAGAATGAGCTGGCCATCAAAAGTGACTTTCGCCTCTGTGACATAGTGGGCCGGCTGCACAATGCGGCTGATTTGATCCATTTGCATGCCGGTGATGTTGGGGTGACTAATCAAAAGCTGGATCGGATTGGGCTGGCCGAGCACTGCTTTATCGCCCTCAAACTTGAATTTCATCTTTCCCATTCGGGCCTTGGCTGCTTCGGCATCGGTACCGATGGGTGCTGAACAGCCGCCGCTGGCTTTGACAAAGGCCTTGGCCATGTGGAGTTTTCCATCATTGGTTAATGCGATTGCGCGAACATGGGTGTAAGCGTTGAAGCGCATCCGAGTGGCAATATCTGCTTTGCCGCTCTGCGGGGTGAAGTCGAATGAAGCGGAGAAGGGAACCGGGTTGTTATCAATGATCACCGTGATGTTCCGGATGAAATGGTCCGGAGTCTGAGGGAACTTACTGGTGACTTGAATCGGTACAAGAGCCGGATCTTCGGCGCGGTAGGGCGCTGTGATTTCGATGGTGTCCTTGTCCTC
>CAYQOJ010000023.1:13292-23699 GCA_964419105.1 uncultured Methylococcus sp. | reverse complement strand
GCCATCCAGGCCAATGCCCTGGCCGGCGGCATCGTGGCCCTGCTGCCCAGCTTTGAGTTGCTGCTGAACCTGATCCTGCTGAAGCAGGGAATCGGCCTGCTGGGCGGCCTCAAGAGCCTGGTGGGCGCGCTGCCGGCCATGGCCACAGGCCTAACATCCGTCGGCATTGACATCACCACGTACCTCGCCGCCGACAAGGTGGTCGAGCTGGTGAAAGCCCTTGTCGAGTGGAAACAAGCCACTGACCTGGTCGGCGACGCCAACGAGCGCGCCGCCCAGATCACCGAACGCGCCGGCCCCAGCCTGGAGCGCTTCGCCCAGACGTCCGGCATCGTCGCCAAGAGCCTGGACGAAGCCAACCGCCTGATCAACGACGGCACGGTGGTCTGGAGTGACGCCGTCAACGGCTGGGTGAAGGCTGAGGACGCCCTGGCCGACGTCAGCCAGGCCGCCCGGGACACCGTCAACCCCTTCGAAAAAGCCAACGCCGCGTTGCTGGCCGCCGCCGATGCCACCGACAAGGCCGGCAAGGGCGCCGAACAGATGGGCAAGATGGTGCTGAGCACCGTCCCCATCATCGACGCCGCCACCGGCAAGATCGTGGGCTATGAACAGCAGATGGTGCGCACGCAAGACGCCACCGGAAAGGCTGCCACCGCCACCGAGAAAAGCAAGAAAGCCCTCGAAGAACAGGCCAAGGAAGCCAAGCGCGCCGAAGAAGCCCAGGAACGCCTGCGCGTGGAGCTGGAAAAGCTGGCCAGCAATGAGCGCATCAAGCTGATCGAGGCCCGCGTCCAGCTCAACGTGGCCGAAGTCCAGGAGCAGACCAAGCGCATCCAGGCCGCCTTCGAAAGCCTCGACAACACCGTCAACTCCACCGCAGAGGTGATCAGCAAGGCCTTCGGCGTGCTGGGTGAACAGACGTCGAAGCCCTGGATTGACAACGAGCTGCGCAACAAGCTGTTTGACCAGATCGACCGGGAAAACGGCTTCCGTGAGCGGGCGCTGCAGACCCAGCAGGAACTGACACAAGCCCAGATTGACCTGCTGAGGCAGCAGGCCAAGCAGATCGAGCGGGGTGATGCGTTGATCAAGATCGACGGCACCGGCTTGGAGCCGCACATCGAGGGCTTCATGTGGGAGATCCTGAAGCGGCTGCAGATCCGCACGAACCGTGATGGCCTGAAACAGCTGCTGGGGGTGTGATGACACGTGTGGTGCTCTCAACCCTCGAGTTTGATCCGCTGGCCCCGGTAGAGCTAGACGCCTTGCCTGATTCCGATCTGGCCGGCCTGCAGCGGCGCGTGAACCGAGTGGCCACGCTAGACGGCGGGGCCGTCTTCAATGACTTCGGCTTTTCGCACGCTGACCGGACCATCACCCTGGTCTTCAAGCCGGCGGATGCGGCCCAGGTCGAGAACGTCCAGCGCCTGCTGCGCATCTACCCAAAGATCACGGTCTCTGTGCCCGATGGCCTGTACCTGGCCGCGCCAGAAACGCTGCAGCGCTCTGCCGATGAGATGCGCTTCACGCTGCTGGTGAACAGCAAACTTTCAACCTGACAGGACGCCGCACCATGCCCGCTCCCGCTTCCGCCACATTCTCAGCCGCTGCCAAGGTGGCCGCTCAAAACTCGCTTCTGGCCTTGATCGACGCTGGTTCTGGTGCCGGAAAGCTGCGCATCAGAACCAACGCCGACGTGCTGCTGTGGGAAGCCCCATTCACAGACCCGGCCGGCACCGTGAACGGGACCACCGGCATCCTCACCATCACCTTCCCAGCGGGCTCGCCCAACGCCGTGGCCACTGGCACCGCCGCCTATGGCGAGGTGACGGACAGCAGCAACACCGTGATCTGGTCTGCCCCTGCGGAATCGGGCAGTGTGGCCGTGGCCGGCAAGGTGGTGCTGAACACGGTCAGCGTGGTGTCTGGCTCGCCCATCACGCCCGTCAGCCTGGTGTTTGATCCCACGTAATCGGCGGTCAGCCCGTGTCGGACCCTAGCTGGTCAAACGTTTCCTGGTTGCTGCACTGCGACGGCAGCAACGGTTCAACCACGTTCACAGATTCCGGGCCCGCTGGGGTCTCTGTCTCGGCGTTGGGTGGCGCGTCCATCAGCACGTCGGGTCCGAAGTTTGGCAGCGGTCGGGCGGCGCTCGAAGGCACCAAGGCCCTGCAGATCGCCAGCGGCGCTGCCACCAACTTCGGCACGGGGTCGTTCACCGCCGAAGGCTGGGTGTACGTCAGCAGTGTCGGGTTCGCCTACCGCGCGCTGTACAGCTTCGGCAACGATTACGACACGGCCGTCCTTTTCTTGACCACCGGGGATGACGGCGCAGTCTGTACGTACTGGATGAACGGCGCGGTGCGCATCGTTCACCAATCTGGTGTCACAGCCAACACGTGGCATCACTTCGCGCTGGTCAGGGCTGGCAATAACTTCGCGGTGTTCTGGAACGGCGTAATTTCCAGCACCATCTACACCACCAGTTCCAGCATGCCCACGGGCGTGCCGGTGCTGATTGGCGCATCAACAACATCAGTGGAAGACCCGCTGGATGGCCGCCTGGATGAACTGCGCGGAACCAAGGGCGTAGCCCGCTACACCGCAAACTTCACCGTGCCCAGTGCGGCGTTCCCTGAAAACGTCAGCAGCGGCGAGGTTCGCTCGCTGGGGGCCTCAGCCATCGGCCGTGGCGCCGCCGTCCTGCTGTCTCCGCACGATGTGCGCAGCCTTGGCGCTTCGGCGCTCGGGCGTGGCAGCGCATTGGTAGGCCGCAGTGAGGCCCGCGGCCTGGCCGGCACGCCACTGGGAGCTGGGCAAGCCCGCCTGGGTGTCCAGAGCATTCGCGTGGCCGGCCAGACGGCGCTGGGCGGCGCGCTGCTGAACATCCGCAATCAGTACCTGCAGGGTTCTGGTCGGCATGCGTTGGGCGCCGGGCGGTCCTACGTCAATTCGCCCATCCGCGTGCTGGCCAGCGGTGGATCAGCTCTGGGCGCTGGCAAGGTCAGAACCTACAACGACTTCACCGGCCAGCTGGACCCGCGTTCCCCGCTGCGCTATGTGGCCGACATCATCACGCCATCGGGTGTGGTGCGTCTGCCCATCAGCAGCTGGCAAGCCACGCTTCAGCTTGACCAGGCCTGCTACGGCCAGGCCGTGTTCCCTGCCATTGCCGAGCAAGCTGAAGCCATCGTGGCGGCCACCGAGGTGGCGGTTTTGCGCAGTGGTGATGTCTTGGGTGGCGGCGTGGTCGAGCAACTGATGGTGCGTTTCCCCGTCGACACACGCAGCATCGCCAGGGGCCCGCGCAACCACACGGCCACGCTCAGCGGCTACTTTGACGCCTTCCCCGGTGAAACAGGGCTGCCGGCCGCCATGCAGCGCCCCTTGCGCGACGTGCGAAGCCTCACCGAAGACAGTGGCGGCACCCGTGTTCGCTGCGATGTCGACTGGCTCCTGAGGCCCGGCATGACGGCCACGTTCGGCGGCACGACGCTGGATGTCGCCTTCATCAACTACTACGTGCCGGGCAACGATCAATATATGGACGTGGGGGAGCGCGTCTGATGGGCATCGCCAGGATCATGGCCGGCGGGACGGATGGGCGCTACACCGTGAAGGTGGACTACGGCGATGCCGCCAAGCAAAACAACCTGGTGCTGCTGGACGGGCAAGATGCCGCGTGGGCTGTCAAACAGGCGGAGGCTGAGAAAAAGTACAAGGCCGCTAACGACGAATACCAAGCCGTTCGCACCGGCTATGTGAACGCCCTGAACAGCGCCATTGACACGCTCAACGCTGCGATGCAGCTGCCCAGCGTGGCAGAGATTCAGGCCAAGGCCACCGCCACCGAAGCCGCCGCCAAAGCCAAGTATGACGATGCCACCGCGCTGCATACCACCCGCCTGGCCGAACTGCAGGCCGCCCAGGGTGCACTGGCCAGCATCAAAACCAGCCTGACCACCGCGCAAGAGCAGCTGGTGCAGGCGCAGGAAGCGCAAGCCGAGGGCCAGCAGCCGGTACAACAGGCAGAGAACCAAGCCGCGGTGCTGGCCAATGTTGCGGCCGTGCACCAGCAGCAGACGGCTGAGGCCGAAGCTGCCTACGCTGCCGCGCTGATTTCTGGCGTGGGCATAGAAGAGGCCCAGCTCATCATGCAGCTGCGCCAGACGCAACTTTCAGAAACACTTAAGGCCCGGGCACAGGCCCGGCAAGACTTGGCCGAGCGCTTGCAGGATCTGCAGCCCCTTACCGCCGCCGTCGCCGAGGCCCAAGCGACCATTGAAACCCTGGAAACCCAAAAGGCTGCGGCGCAAGACACGCTGGAACTGGCTGTGGAGGCAGAGCAGGGCGCGCTGGCCAACAAACAGGTGGCCACTGCTGAGCTGGAGCGTGCCAGCAGTGATGCCAGTGCCATCCTCGCTCAATCCAGCAGGGATGGCGCAGTGGCCAGCGCGAAGCAAAACGTGCTGGCGGCCCAGTCGCGGCTGGCCCAGCTGGACATGGCCAACGCACCCCAGGTGCTGGAGCTGAAGCGCACACTGGATGCCATCAAGTTGGCCCGCGCGCAGCTGGCCGACATCCGCCAGCGCTGGGTCGACGCGGAAATGGTCGAAACCAAGACTGTGTGGTGCGTGGACCTGACAGAAAACGGCGCTGGCGACGTGGCCACCATCGACATCAACGGTGAAAGCCAGCTGCAGCTTTTGGCCCCGGGCTGCCGGGCTTGGCAAGCCAGCGACGGCGCCATTTCCGTCGAACGCAAGAATGAAGGGCGGTTGCTGCTGAATCGGCGCCTGGCCATCTGTGGTGACAGGGTCACAACGCTGACGGCGCAGATCACCGAAGCCGAAGCCAAAGAGCAGAGGCTGAAGACCGCCATGGAAGAGCTGCAGGCGCAATACAAGGCCGCGCCCAGTGAATCCCGGCCTGCGCTCAGCCTGCGGGTGAGTGCCGCCTCTCTGGAGTATCACGACCAGATGGCCGTGGTCAGAAACCTGCGAATCCGCAAGGTGGAGGCCCAGGCCCGCGTGGCTGAGGCCGAGGTGACGCTGCTGCAGTGGAACGACCGGCTGGCGTCCGACGAACCAAACCCCGGTGACGGCGCATTACTGCACCCCGTGGCGCAATCGCCGTGGCAAAGCTTTGTCAACCTGGCCATTCACCCAGGGTGGCAGCGGCACATGCCCACGTACCGGTGGGGCACCGCGCTGGCCGTCTATGAAGACCGCAACACCATGGACGTTCAGCTGGCCCCCGCCGCCAGCAGCGTGCAAGGTTTGGACATCAACAAGGCCACCGTACTGCGCCAGGTGCCTGTTGAGTACATGACATGCAACGCCAGCGTCTTCGAGGAAAACGACCGCGTCGTCGTCAAGTTCAAGGGCCAGAACTGGACAAAGCCGGTTGTCATCGGGTTCGTGGATGAGCCTAAGTCTTGCCAGAAGTTTCTGGGCGTCTTCAGGCCTGGCTACGACAACACGCAAATCGTTCAGGAGAAACACAAGAACCGCTTCTGGGATGACGTAACGGCAGAGTTCCCGGTTCAGCCGCGACCTTTTCGAAGGTGGAGCGATGGGGTTTTGACGCGGCAACGTCCAAAACAAAAAGTCACTGAGTCAATATCGGTTCTTGCCGCCTATTACAGTTTCCCAGACGTACAGATTTTGCAAGTTGAATATTACTTCACAACAGTCAGCATCATTAAGATTGTAGACGAAGAAGATCCAGGAAATTCACACTGGATAGCGCGTTTCAGGAGAACAGTGGTTCTGCAAGCCGTCCCTGCTGATTTTTCATACGGTGGCTTTGAGGGGGTCAGTGGCTACCCAACAGAAACGATTCAAGAAGTACGGGGTGGCCGCTGGAATGGCTTACAGCCGACCATAAGTGATGCCGGCTACTGGTTTCAAGATGCCATCGACATTCCAGGAAGGTGGCCCACATTCAATCTGACGCTGCATGATGCCGCGTTAAACCGGACACTAACCTGCCGATATGGTCTTCGACCATTTGGCTATGCGTACTACATACCGCTAGAAGTAACCCCGTTTCTAACAGGTTGAACATGCCAGACATTGAAACCGCCCGCGAACTGGGCCAACTGCAAGAGCGAGTGCGCGGCCTCGACTCCAAGTTCGGCAACCTCGAATCCAAGATGGATGCCATGGACACCGCCATGCGCGCCGGCCTGGCCAATCAGGCCGAAAAGCAGGAAGCCATCATGCTCATGTTTGAGCGTGGCAAGGGCGGCCTGTGGGTGCTAATGGCCCTTGCGTCCCTCATCAGCTCTGCCGCCACCTTGATCATCAAGCACCTGGCGCTGGGGCCGACCACATGAATCAGAACCCCGCCGCCTGGGTCGTCGAGGTGCCCGGCATGCGCCCGGCCCTGTTTCACGACATGGGCCAGGCCATCGGCAGCGCTCTGCTGGTGCGCGGCCAAGTGTCACCCCTGTTCAAGGGCCCGCCCTTGACGCCACAGCAACTGCAGGATCAGGCGCACGACGCGCCGGGAAAGGGCAAATCGTGAAGATCATCGACAAGTGGAAATCCCTGCGTTTCCGCTACAAATTCATGGTTGGTGGCAGCCTGGCCGCCATCCTCGGCCTGCTGGTGACAGACCCTGACAAGGGCACCAGCACCGGCCTGTGGCTGCTGATGATCGGCGCCGGCATGGTGGCGCTGCTGCTGGCCCACTGGGGCCGCAAGGCAACGCACGATTACCCCGAGGCCGATGCCCGCAAGCTTTTTGCCAAGGCCTCGGAAGACCCGGTTGGCGCCGGGCTTGCCCTGGTGGCCCTGTCGCTGGTTTTCCAGGCCATCCTCGGCCTGTTCGCCGGCCGTGCCCACGCCCAGACGCCTGACCCGCGCGCTACCCGGTTTGCGCCCGTCATCCAGGCCGAGATGCGCCAGCACTGGCCTGAGCTGGCATGGCCGCACTACACCGCGGCGCTGATCGCCCACGAAAGCGGGTGCCCATCCCTGCGCAGCTGCTGGAGCCCCACGGCCCAGCTCAAGACCGCGCGGGAAGAGGGTGCCGGCCTGGGCCAGATTACCCGGGCATGGCGGCCTGACGGGTCACTGCGTTTCGACAGCCTGGCCGACATGCGCGACAAGCACCCGGCTTTGCGTGAATGGAGCTGGCTGAACGTCTACCAGCGGCCAGACCTGCAGATCCGCGCCGTCGTCCTCATGTCCCGCGGAAACTGGCAAGCCCTGCGCACGGTGTCGGACCCCTGGGAACGCCTGACCATGGCCAACGCCGCGTACAACGGTGGCCTGGGTGGCGTGCAGGCTGACCGCCGCGCCTGCCAGGTCAAAGCCGGCTGTGACCCGCAGCGCTGGTGGGGCCACGTTGAGCACACGTGCACCAAGAGCCAGGCGGCGCTGTACGGCAAGCGCAGTGCCTGCGACATCAACCGAGACCACTCCCGCCACGTCATGCTCAAAGAGCTGCCCAAGTACCGGGCGCTGGTGTCATGAGTGCTGAAGCTGACACCCCGGCCGGCGCCTCGCGCTACGCCAGCCGCAAGTTCCTGATGGCCGGTTCCATCATCGTGGCAGGCCATGTGGCGCTCGGGTTCCGCGCCATTGCGCCAGAAATCTGGCTGGATCTGATGAAGTGGACAGCCGGGCTGTACTTCGCTGGCAACGTCGGCACCTGGCTGACGGATGCCCTGAGGGCAAAGACGTGATCAGCCTCATCCCGCCCCAGTTCCGCCTGCTGGCTGCCGGCATCCTCCTGGCCACCGCCGCCGCGGCCGGCTTTGCGGGTGGCTACAAGCTCCGCGCCCTGCAGGCCGATGCAGCTGCGGCCAAGCTCAAGCAAGACCACGCCGAGCAGGTCACCAAAGCCGTCCAGGCCGGCCAGGAACGCCTGCAGGCCGTCCTCGATGAAGAGCGCACCCTGCGCGCCACCGCCGAAAGAATCGCCCATGAAGCCCGCCAACGCACCGCACAAGCACAAGCTGTTGCTGCTGATCTTGCTGGCCAGTCTGACCGGCTGCGCAACGACATCCGGCGGTACTCTGCCGCCCGCGCCTGCCCCACAGGTGCAGCTGCCGCCCCTGCCGGCGGAGGCCTCGCCAGCACCCCTGCCAGCTTGGTGCCTGGAGATGTCCGCGACCAGCTGCTCAACGAGGCTGCTGAAGCTCTTCGAATCCTGGCGCCAGCGCTTGACGCCGCCCGATCAGGGCACGCCGCCTGCGCCCAGCTCTACGGTGAGGCTGAGCGGCGGCTGAAGCAGATAGCCGGCGAGCAGAATTAGTAACTCTTTGTTGCGGCTCTAGACATACCGGCCAATGGCCGGTATAGTTCATATATCGCAGCAATCACGCAGCGACCTGGGCCCCGAGGCAAGTGGGCGGAGAAATGAAATGAGCCAGCAACACACCTACGCAGCAATCGCCTCTGACTTTGCGCTGTGGAACGAATTCGTGAACACCGATGGTGCGATGACCAAAGACGAGTTTGACGCCATGACGGTTGATCAGAAGGTGGCGCTGCAAGTTGAAGCGTTTGGCGGCCTGACGATCTACATCTACGACAACGAAACCGGCAAGCAAGTTGACGCCATCCAAGGCCGCAACAACACCGAGTGCGAAAGCCGCGCAGACGACAAGTGGGGGTCCAACGACTACACGTGGGACTACATCAACGCGGCCCGCATCAACGTTGGCTGACATGACCAACCACCCCGGCCGCAAACCGGGGTCAGCGCAGCAGCGCATGACCCCAGAAGCCCTGCGCCAGCTGATCGAGCGCGCGGGCATCACGCAAGCAAGAGCCGCAGAGCTGGCCGGCGTCGAGCAAAGAACGCTGGAACGCTGGCTGTCCGGTGACAGAGCAATGCCCCGCTCAGCATCTGGCCTCTTGTGCCTGTCCCTCATCATGCTGGGGGCCCCGGCAGCACTGCTGCACCCGTATCTGCCAGAAGCCGTCGCCCAATTGACTGTCCAACAGGCCCGCTGAAACCCGCATGAATACTGGGCCGTCATCGCTCGCAGAAATTGGACAACCTGCCCGCAAACCCGCATGAATGCTCGATTGCGCGCCTAGCTTCTAAGCAGCAGGTCGGGGGTTCGAGTCCCTCCGGGCAGGCCAAGAATCAAGAACTTAGCGCCGGTTCGAATCGACAAGTGTCCAATTTTTTGAGCACTGTCCAATTCCATCAACGTGTCGGCTTGACCTTGCGGGCGTATTTCCCCTCGACGTAGTGTCTGGTCATCGCCTCGCCCTTGTGGCCCAGCAAGCGCTGTGCGCTGCGCATGTCCTCATCGTCGCCCAGCGCATCCACCCCGGCCCTGCCGCGCAGGTCGTGGATGTTCAGATCCTCGACGCCAGCCCTGGCGCACGCCCGGACCCACGCTGACCGGATGCCGCTGTAGCGGTAGCCCCGCCCGCTCTGCGTCTTCAGCAGGTGCCCGATGTTGTCGCCGCGCTCGCACGCCGTGATGGCCGCGCGCAGGGCCGGCGTCCATTCGATCAGCAGCCGAACCCCGGTCTTGCCCTGCTGGACACTCAGGCCGTGCTCGGTGACGTCCTGCCAGCGCAGGCCGATCAGGTCGCTGATGCGCTGTCCGGTGAGCAGCGCCAGGTCGATCATCTGCACCAGCGCTTCGCCGTTGCGGGCCTGCTGCAGCGCAGCGGCCTTGATGGCCTTGACCTCAGCATCGGTGACCACGCGCCGGCGGCCTTCCATCTTCTTCGTGGGGATGTTGTCGATGGGGTTGTACCCCTCGCGCAGGCCTTCCAGCGCCGCAAAGGCCAGCACCTGGCGCAGCATCGTCCGGTGCAGGTTGTGCGTGCGGGGCGTGGCGGCATACCGTCGCAGGTACTCGGCACAGATCGGCGTCGTGACCACTGACGGGCGGAAGTCCGCGAAAGCCTCGCACATTTCCGTGGCGATGCGCTCCTGATCCACCGCGGTCTTGTCGGCCCATTCGGGGCGCTTGGAATCCATCCAGCGCACGATGACGGCTGGCATCAGGTCTGCCCTGGCTTCACGCTCCGTGAGCGAAGCCAGTGCCCGGTACATGGCCGGCAGGCCTTCGCGCTCGCGTGACAGCTTCAGCCACTTGCCGGCCAGCGTCACGAAGTAATAGCTGCCGTGGCGCAGGTACACCCGGCGGGGCATGTCGGAGCGAGTCATGCGGGGCGCAGGCGCGGCTGCCGTAGTTGTGGGGTGGGTGGGGGCGGCGCGTCACGGCCGGCCACCACCGCATCGTAATGCCCGCGTTCCAGCACCACGTGGCCCAGCACGTTGCGGCGGGCCCGGTAGAACCCCTGGCGCCGCAGCTCGGCAAGCTGGCGGGACGGCTGGGTGTAGCCCGTCAGTTCAGCGATTTCGTGGGGGGTAAGGGTGAGCATGGTCTAACGTTGGTTGGCCCATGTGCCATGGGGT
>CAYQOJ010000023.1:12554-13282 GCA_964419105.1 uncultured Methylococcus sp. | reverse complement strand
AGCGCTCTGAGGCCGTCTGCGATCTCTTCCAACTCGGACACGTATTCGTGCTTTGCTTGCGCGTGTGCACCTCGGCCGAACTCCATGAATCCTGTGTCCGGGTCAATGTAGCCGTGCTCGTCGCAGAAAACGTCCTTGCGAGCCTCGACCCACGCAACGCACCGCTCCCGCTCTGCGGCTAGCAAGCGCAGTACCGTTTCGGCTGAATACGCGGCCTTGCTCTGCACGCGGTACTGGCCGCGCCAGGAATAAAACTCGCCGTCAGGCTCGGGCAGCGGGCGCTCATCGCAGAACCGGGTCCACCGCTCCCGCTCCTGCGCCACCCTCGCAGCGGCCAGGGCCTCGGCGTATGCCTGGGAGGCTTCGGTGGTGATCACGGGCACAAGACCCTCCGCTTTGGCGGTGATCTCGTCGTAAACGGGTGGGTTGCCGCATTGCACGCGCATTGAGTTGCAGGTGGTCAACTCCCGCAACTGGGCAGCGTCCATCAACGCCACCGTCTCGGGCATCTTCGGGTCTTCGATTGAATCGCTCATGGCTATTGCGTCCTTCCCATCCACTCAGGCGCCAATCTGGTAGCGCGCATCCAGTCCGGCCACTGCGCCACCGATTGGCGGCATGCATCAATCTGCTGCAGGAATCCGGCTCGCTTTGGTTCGTCCGCATGCGCCGCCGGCTTGGGCGGATTCGGCGCAGGCATCTTCGGGTCGGTGGTCATGCGGCACCTC
>CAYQOJ010000023.1:0-12544 GCA_964419105.1 uncultured Methylococcus sp. | reverse complement strand
GCATGTATCCCGGCTCGCGCTCGGGTGGGAAATACGTGGCCAGCTCATCGGGCGACAGGTAATGCCTGTCCCATGGCGCCAAGTGTTGTGGCTTGCACCAGTCAAACAGCGGCCGTCCGTTGCTGCACACCATGCCCATGGGGTTGCCCCTCGTGTCGCGGGCTCTGATGTGCACACGGATCTGCAAGCCGTGCGCCTTCGTGATGCGCCGGTCGCCGGCTTTCGGCCGTTTGCGGGGTTTGCTGGTGTAGTAGCGCACAGAGTCAATGCGGGGCTCTGGCATCTTCGGGTCGGTCGGCACGTTGCGCATGAAAGCCTCGGCGGCCTCCTGTGCGGTCTTGGGGTGTAGGGGATCGCTCACGGCTTGCCCCCTTGCGCCTGGGCGCGGGCTGCGTCGATGGCGGTGTCCATTGCTTCTTCAGCAAGCATGGTTTTGCGGTTGCCGGCGCCGTCAAAGACGATGACGCACGGATAGCGCATGCGCTGGGCCTGTCCGCCCCAAGACTCATTCCTCAGCCACCTGTAGCGCTCTGCATCGGCCGTGTCGGGGTGCGGTGCTGGCGCGGCGTCAGTGCCGATGCCGTTGGCTTGCTCCTTCAGCAGCCTGTTTGCTCTGATGACTCTGCGAATGTTCATGCTTTCGTTTCTCATGTCGGGTCTCCGCGTTGGGGCGCGGCGGCCAGGGCTGCGCGGGCGTAGTCGTGCATCTGGTCTTTGGTGTAGCCGCCAGACGCCACGTAGCCCTGATACCCGCGAGGCCAGTGCGGCGCCGGCAGCGGCGGCAGTTTGATGTCATTCATTGCTGGGCTCCTTGGGTTGGCCAACGGCTGCGCGCAGGGCATCTTCAGCGGCCCGGCACATCTCGACTCGCTCCCAGAATGTTGTGCCGGCATGGTCGTTCTCGGCATCGAACCACGCGAGGGTCAGGCGCCCCGCCTCGCGCAGAGCATCGCGCTCGGCCTCTGCCGCAAGCAGCGCCTCTGTGAGCTGCGTATTGCCCCATGCGTCACGCTTCAGGGCGTCCTGGGCTTGGGTCAGCGCCTTCTGGCCGGCCATGACGCCCAGCGTATGCCCGGCGTTCCATGTCGTTGTGGTGTGCTGCTGCAGACGTTCAACGGTCAGCTTCAGCACATCGCGCTCGGCGGCCAGGCGCTCGTTGTCCGCGATCAGGTCGTCGTTGATACGCTCCAGTTCGCCCAGGCGTTTGCCGCTTGGGCCGGCCAGAGCGGTCAGGCGCTCAATCTCACGTTCGGCCTTCGTCAACTCATCCCGCTCGTTGCTGTCGCTGCCGCATGCCGGGCAGGGCTTGGCTTCTGGTGTGCTCATGGTTGTTGCTCCCTCCCCGTCGCTGCCACATTGCGCTCAAACAACCGCCGCGCCTCCTGCGCCAACAAATTCACCACCCGCGTCCTGGCCGCCCGCTGCCGGGCGGTTTCGGCGCTGGCGGTGTCACTCACACGCCCAGCCAGCATGGCCAGCCGGCGCGCTGCCTTGCGGTACTCGATGGCCTTCACGCTGTTCCCCCGGCGCCCAGGTCTGCCAACGCCGGCACCGGTTGCGGAACGGGCTGCAACTGCGCCACCACGAACCGGCGGCCGGCGTACTGCGACAGCCAGTCCAGCGCCTCGGCCGACGGCTCGTTCAGCCACACGACACCGTCGGCCTGGTCGTCTGCGGCATGCACCCACCATGCGCGCACGGTGGCGGGTTGCTGGGCTGTTGCTGCGGTCATAGCGCCCCCGGCTGGGTGTCCAGATACGTCGTCCAGTTCGAGCCCACCTGCCACCCATCGCGGCGCAGCTGGTGGTCTTGGCTGATGACGCCACCTTCAGGCGGCAGGGGAGTGGCCCAGCGGCTGGGGGGTGAACTCCAGCGCTGCACCACGTGCTTGCCCACCTTCACCGGTGTCATGGTGGGCGACCAGTCGGCGCCGTGGCTGGGTGCGTTCACCGTCGGCGTGAGGCTGTCGGGGTCGTCGCCGGGCAGGACGTCGCGCGGGAACTGGGCCTGGAAGAGTGCCGGCGTCAGGAAGTGCAGGTACTTGCCAATCTGCCGGCTGAACAGCTTTCGCTTGGCGCGCAGGGCGTCCAGGTAGTGGTCACAGCGCTTGTCGCCAATGTCCAGGGCCGTGCACAACTCATTGCGTGTGCGGGGCTTGCTGTTGCACAGCTGCAGGATGCGGTCGCGCATCTCATCGGCCTGGGCCATCATCAGTTCGCGGGGGAGTCGCATGGCTGGTGTCGTTGGTGGTTGTTCGGGGTTGCGCTGCCCCGCTTCAGCGGCAGCGTGTCAGCATCGAATATGCGCACGTCGGCGCCAGCGGTGGGTTTTTGGCTGAGCACGCGCCGAACACGTTCGGCCACGCGGGCCTCGGCGTCGAAGCGCTCTTTGTGGGTAATGCCGGCCATAAGGTCGGCGAAGGCGCCCACCAGCTCACGCAGGGCTTGCAGTTCGGCCGCCCGGGCTGATCGCACACCGGTGGCCTGCAGCCTGTCAAGGATGGCGCACACGGCCGCCTGGGCGGTCGGCACCACGTCGGCGGTGTCCTTGGCCAGGCCCATGCGGCAGAGCTCTTCGACCAGGTTGATGGCGTCAAACAGGGCGGCCCATTGGGGGCGCTGGGCCGCGCCTGTGCGCACCGCGGTCAGCGCGTCATGCAGGCTGTCTTGCCACGCCATGCGGTCCTCGACGGACAGCAGGCAGGCGCCCTGCATGGCCATCAGCGTGGCCAGGTTGTTGATGGGCCGCGGCCGGTAGGCCTTGCGCGGCTTGCGGGTGTTACCCATGTCAGGCGGCCTGCTGAGCCTGGATGGCCGCCGCAACCCGAATGGCTATGGTGTCGACCTGTTCTTCCAGCAGGCCAAGCGAACCGCTGTTCAGAATCAGATGATCTGCCGGCGCCGTGGCCTGCCAGTGCTCGCTGGGGTGGTCGCTGCGGCCATCGGGCAGCGCATCCACCTGGCGATTCACACGCACCACCCAGCCGCCGGCCTGGCGGATCATGCCGGCTTCGTTGGCGAAGCGGATGTCATGCACCACCACGGCTTCCTGGTGCGTGCCGCGCAGCTCCTGGATCTTGTGGGCGCACAGGCGCACCCACAGCGTGGGGTCTATGCGCTGCCGGCCCCATTCGGTGCCGAGCGTCTGCGCCAGCTTGCGGTAGCTTGCGCCGATGATGGGGATGGGGCGCTCTTTCAGCTCCCGGTCTTCCATCCATTCGTGCCCAACGCCCAGGCCGCTGAGCAGCGCACACAGCATGTCGCGCAGTGGGTCGGCCAGCGAAATGACCATGTACCCATGGCGCTCGCGCAGCATGTTGGCGACGGTGGTTTTTCCGGCGCCGGCAGGGCCCATCAGGCCGATGAGCGGTGGCAGTTGTTGGGTGGTTTGCATAGTTCAAATGCTTTGAATGGTTAGTCAGAACGGTGCCGGGTCCATGTCCAGCACCAGCTGCCGCTTGTCTTCCTAGAACGTGGTGGGCTGAGCGTTGGCCAGCTTGGTGCGCAGCTCGTAGCCCAGCAGCGGCCACATTTTTTCGATGGCCTTCTGACGGGCCACCTTGCGGCCGATTTCGGCGTTGAAGTTTTCCGGGCTCGCGCAGGCACTTTCACCGGTGACGGTGAAGCCGTTGCGAAGCACCAGGACGCAGAAGGTCAGTACCTTGAGCTGGTCCGGGTAGTTTTGGCCGCCCGGGTGTGCAATCGACACGCTGACGCCGAACATGTCCGATGCAACGGCGTAGTGCTCGCTGGCAATCTCTGCCTCGATGTCAGCCGGCGTGACACGCGGCGCGGTCAGGCCCTTGGCCTTGATTTCTTGCTCAATCGCGCTGTCGTCGGTGCGCGGGGAGTTGATACGTTGCATGGTTCAGATTCCAAAGTAGTGAGGGAAGTTAAAAAGGCGCCGGGTCCATGTCCAGCACCAGCTGCCGCTTGTGGTGCCGCAGCAGTGGCGGCGTGTCATCCGACGGCGGTATCGCCGGGGTTTTGGTGTCGCGCACGCACAGGCTGCGCGGCACAAACTGCGTTTTGGGGAACGGCCACCCGGGCTGAGTCCAGCGCAGGTGCAGCAGGCCGTCGCGGCTGCCGGGCAGCTCCATGGCCTGGTGCCCCGTGGGCGTGATCCAGCGGCGGCCGGCGGTCACAGCACTTCCTCAACCATGACCCACGGGTCGGCCGGGTACAGCTTGTTGTGCGTGTCCACCTGTTGCTGGCCATACTCGAGACTCAGCGCATCGTGGGCTTCGATCAGGCGGCCGGTTTTGGCGCTGCGGATGATGTGGAAGGTTTGCATGTGCTTGTGGCGTTGCGTGTCGAACTCAGAACAGCCCGCGCTGCGTCGGCGCCGCGGCCACGGGGTGCAGACCAACCTGCCACCAGACAGGGCCTGTGATGCACACCGGCACGTGCACCACAAACTCACGGCGGCCATGGCGCAGCGTCAGCGACACGGAGGTGTCGAACGCCTTGTGTCGGACGATGGTCCATGCCCGTCTGCGCCGCGCAACCTGAGCGCCAACGGCCGTGGTTTGCATGCGCTCGATGAATCGGGCGCGGGTGGCTTCGCCGGCGCTCACAGCACCAGCCCTCGGTGGTGGCGGGCAGCCATGGCAATGAGCTGTGCCACGGGCAGGTGGTTGGCCGGGGTGGCCGGTGCCTTACCGCCGCGCACAAACGCTGCACCGCTGAGCACCAGCGGCGGCCTGTCGCCGGGCACGCTGCGGAACTGGATGGCCGCGCCGTGGGCTTCCACTTGCGTGCCAGGCTTCAGCCGGGTGCGCATCGCGTCGGCGTTGCTGAGGCCGCGGTAGCCTTCGCCGGTGTCCAGCGTGGCTTCGAAGGCCGCGCCGCCGTCCATCTGGTCAACCACCAGGCGCAGATACCAGCGGCTGCGGCCTGGGCTGTTCAGGCTGTAGAAGCTGGTCACCGTGCGCACGGTGCCGCTGAGGATGGCTTTCATGGTGCGAACCTCGACAGCACGTCGGCCCTGGCGCGGTCGTGTTCCTGGTCCATGGCCAGGATGCGGTCACGGGTGGCGTTGTACTGCTTGCGGTAGCTGCGTTCCTCCGCAGGAAGTAGTGCCAGCTGGTGCTCGACGGTTTCCAGGTTGTCGCGGATGTCGTCCAGCTCTTTGAGCAGTGCGCGGCGGCGCACGTGGTACAGCACGTTGGCAATGGCCTGCTGAGCACGGGCCCGGGCGCTGACGATGGCAAGGATGAAGCTGTGCATCACGCCCCCATCCGGCTGAAGATCTGGGTGATCAGGCGGCCGACTTCGTGGCCGTACACCAGCCCGGCGGCGATGCCCATGCCCGCGGCGATGGCCAGGATGGCGCCCAGCACGCTGCTGGTGATGGCCCGCGTGGTGGGGGTGACGCGCATCATTGCGTGGCCCCTTGGCGAACGGGCTGCACGCGGGCGGCCTGGGTGGCGCGGTAGGCCGCCAGTTGCGCGACGAATGCGGCGTGGGTGCGGGCCTGTTCGGCGAAGCGCTCGGCCTGGGCCTGTGCGTGGACTTCGTCGAGCCAATCGCCCAAGGGCTTGGGCGTTGGGTTGCGGTGGTGCTGGCTGGTCTGCATGGTGTGCTCCACTGAAAACTTAGGCGAAGCATAGGCGCAGCTAACAAGCCCGTCAATAGGGCCACCTAAGTTTTTTTTCGGGCATCATCCGAGCCGGGGCATTTGAGGCATGCACAGGGGCACTGAACATGGTCAGCACACCGATGAAACTGGTGGTTTTGGCGGCGTCTGTGGTCGTGGCGCTGGTGTTTTTTGACCGCCACCAGCGGCTCAAGCTGGCCCAGGAGCGCGAGCTTCAGCAACGACAGGTAGCAGTCGAGCGTGAAAGCGAACGGGCTACGCTCGAGGCTGAGCGCCAGCGTCGGGATGCGCTGGCCCGGCAACGTGCCCAGGAAGACGCAGCAGCCCGGCGGGCCGCCATGTCGCCTGCAGAACTCCGCCGGGAAGCGTTACAGCGTCAGTTCCACCCGTGGGACGGCTCGCACATGGCCGTGGAAGAGCGGATCAAGGCCAGCATGAACGACCCGGCCTCATACAAACACGTGCAAACCCGGTTTGAAGACGTCGGGCCGGGCGCCGGCCTGTGGGTGCACACAACCTTCCGCGGAACAAACGCATTGGGCGCTGTCGTCACCAACACGGCCCGCGCTCACGTCAACGAATCGGGCGCGGTGACGGCGTTTGAGCTGGGTGTGGGTTCCCAGTAGGCCCTAACGCCTGGCTGATCGGCGCCGGTGTTGCTCTAATGGAACGACAACCCCCGATTGCGGTGGTCTGTGTTTCGCGTGAAGTCCTGGTGAAGCTGTCACGCTATGCACTGGGGCCGCACAGCTGCTCAGGCGGCGCGTTTCCTGCGCTGAGCGTCAGCCGTCACGCTCGACAGAACCGCCAGGACGTCGGAGACCGCGCCGTCCAAATCGTCAGGCTGTGCCATCAGGTGGTCGAGGCGGGTTCTCACCATCAGCCACTGGGCTTCTGACAGGCGTACAAACGCCTGCAAGACGTTTGGCAGCGCCCTTTCGAGGCTGATGGCCGGCTCTGGCATGGCCACGGTGTAGGCGCTGTCCGTTTCTGCCATGGCCCGCATGGGGCCGACACCGTACAGCAGCCATTCCAGCCGCACTTGTAGAAACGCCGCAGCCTTCGCGGCGCTGTTCGCCTTCAGGGCCCGCGTCTCGCCACTGAACCAGTCGGACACAGACGGCGCGCTCACACCACATGCTTTTGCCAGCTCTGCCTGTGTGGCCGGCGGGTGCAGCGTGCTGAGCGCCGCCTGTAGGCGTGATGCGAGTGTGGTCATAGCCTAGCCTAACTCCATGCACATAAGGTGTGCCTCTTGACAGCCGGCATTAGGTGCACCTAAGATACGCGACATGAGCAACATCGTGTCAGAACTTGGTGGGCCGACGGCCGTGGCCAGGATGTGCGGCATTCGCGTGCCTTCGGTCATTGGCTGGAAGGGCCGCCCACCGGTAGAGCGTTGCCCGGCCATCGAGCGCGAAACCAAAGGCGCCTGGACGTGCGAACGCCTGCGGCCCGACGTCAAGTGGGTCAGGGTTCCAGACATGCAGTGGCCGCACCCGGGCGGCAAGCCGCTGCTGGACGTGGACGCCTGAAGGCCGGCCAACAAGTGAACAGCATTCCCACACTGGTGCCGGCCTATCCGGTGCGCCTGGTCTCCTCCTCCCTGGGGGCGCGTGGGTTTTTGCCCCGGCTGGCATCCGCTGGCCGGGGCTTTTTTATGGGGTGGTGAGATGGCGACGGAACGACTGAACGAGAAACGCACGCACGCGGTCAAGCTGCTGCTGAACGATGAGGAATTCATCCAGCTGTCAAAGCAGTCCACTGCGCAGGATTTGTCGGCTGCGGATGTGCTTCGAAGGGCGTGGTTGCGGGACACATTCGGGAGTGTCGGCTTGGCCCGCCTGCGTGCCAAACGGTTACGCGGTGACGATTCGGAACTGCAGCGCACCGACTGGGTCGACAGCGCGTTTTCCGACGGCCTGGAACGCTGAGCCATGCGGCCACGGGGTGACGCACGACAGCGCATGGCCGATGCGGCCAGCGCGCTGCATGTCCAGCTGGGCAGGGCGTCTGCCTGCGCCATGGCGGCCTGCGCAGGGCTGCCGGTGGCCAAGGCACGCGAAGTGGCCCGGGACATGGAGCGTAGCGGCGAGCTGCAGCGCTGCGGCAAGGTTCGCCTGCCGCACGCCCGCAAGCCGGTGCTGCTGTACGTGCCGCGCCACCTGATCGACGCGCAGACACGCTGTCTGGCCGACATCACCCACAGCTGGGCATCGACCCGGCTGGGCAACTGACACGACGGGACACGGGATGGGAATGGGACACGCTGGCAACAGCGGGGCAGAGCGCCCCCGAATCGACTTTCAAGGCCTGGCGCAGCGCTTGCTGGACAGGTCGGAATACTTCGTCGCGCAGTGGCTGCCCGGTGGGCGCCGCAATGGGCATGAGTGGCAGGCGGCAAAGACAGCCAAGGGCGGCCCGGGCGACAGCCTGTCGGTGAACCTGAACACGGGTGCGTGGGGCCACTTTGCGGCCGATGAAAGCGGCGGCGACCTGGTGTCGCTGTACGCCTACCTGTTCCACGGTGGCAGCCAGCTGCAGGCCGCCAAGGATCTGCTGGAGCAGTTCGGCGAAGGCCAGGCCCAGCAGCGCGCCGTGGCCCTGCCTCCACCGGCGCCGGCTGAAAAGCCGAAAGGTGGCTGGCGTGTTGTGTCACCGGTGCCTGAGTGGGCGCCGCCGCCGACGTTTCACCACTTCAGCCGCCGGCCGGAAGATATCGAGCTGGTGGCCGAGTACCGCCTGGACGCTGCGCTGTTCGGCTATGTGGTGCGGTTCCGCACCTCAGACGGTGGCAAAGACCCGATACCCCACACCTGGTGCAAGGATGAGGGCGACGGCGCTGGAACGCAGCGCTGGCACTGGAAGACATGGCCAGAGCCCCGTCCGCTGTTTGTGCCCGCCGACACGTTCAACAACGCCAAGCCGGTGCTGGTGGTCGAGGGGGAGAAATGCGCTGTGGCGGCCCACCAGCTGCTGCAGGAACACATGGACGTCGTCAGCTGGCCCGGAGGCGGCAAGGCTGTGCTGAAGGCCGACTGGAGCTGGCTGGCCGGGCGCCGCGTGGTGCTGTGGCCAGACTGTGACGCGGCCCGCGTAAAACTGACGAAGGCCGAGGAAGCCGCGGGCATCGACCCCTGCACGAAGCCACTGTTGCCAGAGCCGGATCAGCCCGGAGTTGCGGCCATGACGGCCCTGGCTGAGCACCTGGTGGAGCTCCAGAAATGCGACGTCAGCACGTGTGCCGTGCCGAAGCCTGGCACGGTGCAGGCCGGCTGGGATGTGGCCGATGCCATCGCTGAGGGCTGGACGGTTGAACGCCTACTGGCGTTCATCCAGGCCGCCAAGCCGTTCGGCGTGGCTGCGCAGGCCAATCCACCCCAGCGCCCCGCTGGCGCGGGCAAGGCCCCTGCCGGCCAGGGTGCCCAGCGCTACTGGCACGACTTCCTGATTTCGGGCAAGTACGGCGCCCTGGCCATCCGCGAAAACATCGTGATGGCCCTGGATGGCATCCCTGAGCAAAATGTGCCCGGCATCGAGGAAGTCGCCGGCCTGGTGGCCTTCAACGAGTTCAGCAACAACATCGTCAAGACCGCCCCGACGCCCTGGGGCACGCCCGCCGGCACCTGGTGGGAAGAAGACGAGCTGCTGATGGGCGACTACCTCTGTCGGCACCACGGCCTGCCAAGCATGGCTCGGGGCACGCTGGAAGAGGCTGTGCGCATGGTGGCCTTCCGCCACCGCTTTCACCCGGTGCGTACGCACCTGGAAAGCCTGCGCGGCACCTGGGACAAGGTGCCACGCCTGGAAACCTGGCTGCGGCGCTGCTGCCTGGAAGAAGATGAATGGGACGACAACGACCCGCTGCAGCAGTACCTCGCCAAGGTGGGTTCATGGACGGTGATGGCCATGGCCGCCAGGGTGCTGAAGCCCGGCTGCAAATTCGACTACATGCTGATCCTAGAAGGCACGCAGGGCCTGGGCAAGTCCACCCTGGTGCACGCCCTGGGCGGCGAGTACGCGGCAGACACGCCACTGAACCTGGGCGACAAGGACAGCTTTCAGAACCTGCAGGGGATCTGGGTCTATGAGATGGGCGAGCTGGACTCGCTGTCCAAGGCCGAAATCACCCGAACCAAACAGTTCATCAGCTCGGTGACGGACCGCTTCCGCGCGACGTTTGACCGCCGCCCGAAGGACTACCCCAGGCAGTGCATTTTCGTGGGCACCACGAACGAACAGCACTACCTCACCGACCCCACCGGCAACCGGCGTTTCTGGCCGGTGCGCGTCACCCGGCACATTGATCAGGACTGGCTGCGCGAGAACCGCGCCCAGATGCTGGCCGAAGCCCTGCACCGCCTGGACGCTGGGGAGCGCTACTACCCAACGCCCGAAGAAAGCCGCGCGCTGTTTGAGCCGCAGCAGCAGGAGCGGGCGGTCGAGAACGCCATCGAAAGCGCCATCAACCGGTATCTGCACGACGAAAACCAGCAGATCGTGGTGGGACGCGAAAAGGGCACGATGGTCAAGGAAATCACCCTGCTGGAGCTGCTCAACCGGATCGGCATCGGCATCGAAAAGCTGGGCCCGGGCCGGTATCACGAAAAGCAGGCCGCCGCCGCCCTTCGCAAGCTGGGTTGGCAGGAAGCCCGCAGCAGCGCACCAGGCCGCCCGCGCGTGTACCGCCGGCCGGCGCAGCAGATTGTTCAAGCAACGAGCCACGCAGGCTCACCCACAGAGCAAGAGGCCGATGAAGCCATCCCGTTCTGACCAGCGATCGCGGGGCGCCGCGGAAAAGGTCAGCGGGATGAAGGCCCTGACCACCATGTAGCGACGTCCGCGGCCAGGCGCGCCTGGGGCTTGTCCACGTGTCCGTGTGTCCGTGGGTTTGCAGTGAGTTCTGGCAACAGCACCAGATCCACCAAACCCAAGGGTTAGCGGAGCCATGGCCAGGCCTTGGTCATCTGTCCTTGTGTCCACAGCAAAGCGCGAGCGGGCAAGGCGGGTGCAGGCGAGTGCGCACTGGCGCGCGGGCGTGAACCTACCCCTCTATGTGAAGTGAAGGACAGATGGACACAAGGACAAAACAGAGCTTTGCTTGGCTGCCGGAACAGATGCCGAAGGTGTCGCAGTTGATCAAAGACCACCGCACCAAGCACGGCCCCGACTGGCTGGCCGAGTGCTGGAAGCGGGGTGTTGTCCAGGGTGAACCGGGCTGGTTCTTCGCCTGCGAGGGCGTCCTGGCCATCGGCGCCGTCTGGGATGACGCGCGTGTGTTGGCTCTTCAATCCCAGGCCTACAGCCCGGGTCGTGCGCTGCTGGTTCTCAGGCCGACTGAGCAGCGTGAAGTCAACCAGGCCGGGTGAGGGTGGTATGGCAGATTTGTTAAAGGTGATGGAGCGGGAAATGCTGCACAGCGAGCATGCCGCCAGGTGCTTCATTGAGGCCAAGCGTCGTGACACGGCACTGCGCGAGGCAAAGCAACTTCAACAGCAAGGGGTACCTATGACCGAAGACATCAAGCCTCCTGTGCGGGCTTTCCGGCTGACCCTGTTGTTGGATGCAGACAGCCGCGCCGACATGGCGCGCGCACTGTGCAACCTGGCCGACCGCTTGGAGCGGGATGAACTGACCGTCGGATTCTGGGGTGGTCCGAGTGACGGCGGTATCTATGAGCTGCTGACCGATCCAAGCATGACGCACGACGCCTATCACGCGGCGCTGCGTGCTTACCTTGACCAGCGAAACCAGCGTGTGCAGACCGAAGGAGAGAAGCCATGACTCCCTGCAACTGCCCAACGCGCGATGCCCTTGATGCCGCACTGACCGATGCCATCAAGCGCCGGGCACCTGTAGAGCAGGCCCTGTGGGACATGGCCCTCGGCAAGCAACCGCTGCCCGACAGGGACAAGTGCCGCGAGCTGGCCAAGCACCTGGGAATGCCGGGTAGCCCGCCTCCACAGCAAAGCTGAGTTTTCCCACTTCTACCCCCCCGTGAAACCATTCGCACATGGTCAAGTGGTTGCCACTGAAGCCTGCGCCGGGTGCTGATCACCACCCCATCCCGTCCCTTGGCCCCGGCGCTTTTTTTGCCATGAGCACCAGTGCTGAGCATCAAGCTACAAGGGTTGCAGGAAGTGCGCGCCGCGCTGAAGGAATTCAGCGATCGGCGCTTCGCCAATGCCGTTTCCACATCGCTCACAAGGGCGGCCAAGGAAATGGGCATCGAGTGGCAAGAACAGATTGAACGCCGGCTGGACCGCCCAGCCCCGCGCACAAAATCCGCCACCACCTTCCTCAGCGCCACGGCGCAGACCTTGCAATCCAAGGTGCTGGTGAAAGACCAGATGGCCGGCACTCCACCGGCCACCTACCTGAACCCTCAGGAGCGCGCAGGCAGCCGCCGCGCCAAGAAATTCGAGCAAGCCCTGCAGGCCTCCGGTGCGATGCCGCGCGGCTACGTGCTGGTGCCTGGCCGTGGTGCCCAACTCGACAGCTACGGCAACGTCAGCCGCTCGCAGATCATCGCTGTCATCACGCAGCTGGGCTCGGAGTACTCCCCGAGCTACCAGCGCGTCATCCCGAAGACAGTGGCTGGCCGGCTGCGTGTCATGGCCAAGAGAGGAAAAAGCTACATCGCAGTTCAGCCCGACGAAGAGAAGCAGCTGGGCGTCAGCGCTGGGATCTACGAGCGATCGACAGCGGGCGCCTTGCGCGCTGTCTTCCTGTTTAAGCGCAGTGTGCGCTACCGCAAGACGCTGGACCTGGAACGCACGGCGGCCGAGAAAGCACCGGCCATCGTCGCCGCCGAATTCGGCCGGGCCGTGCGCGAGTCGTTCGCGCGCCTTCGTGCGCAACAGGCGGCCGGGTGATGGCCGGCAGCCGTTCGCGTCAGGGAAATCGCGGGTCCTCCTGGGGGTTGCGCCGCGCGGGTCCGTTCCGG
>CAYQOJ010000022.1:16624-24727 GCA_964419105.1 uncultured Methylococcus sp. | reverse complement strand
GGAACTCTTTATCGTTGAGCACCAAGTCAAAAACAAGTTCGCCGAGAGTCTGAGCCACGGAAGCCTCCGTCACGCGCTAGTGTATCGCGTTATCCCTCGCCCTTGGACCCGGTCGTTGCAACACGAAGGCCAGCGCGTGACAAGGCGTTCAGTAGTCCGTTCTCTTTCGCTTCGGCAGAAGACCTGTCACCCATCGCAAATACACGGTGATTGCGGCCCGTGGAGGCCCGTCTAGCCTTCGGTGCCTTGCCACCGTCAACACTATGCCCCTTCCAGTCTGCGCCGCTTGTAGCGCCTACCACGGGGCCGAGAATGGCATTCAGCATACCAGCGCGTGACCGCAAGATACACCGCGCCATGAGTCCAATCTGATTGAACGTGTACTGGTCTAGCAGATCGTTCAGGTCATGGCCTGCGGAGAGCAGCGTACCTAGCGTTTCTTCTAGGTCGTCTGCCGTTATGGGTTTTGCTTGCTCAGGCTGCTTATCGCTGTCACTCCCTTGCGAATCAGCCGCAGCAAAAAAGGGACGAGTCCCGAAACGACCTCCTCGACCGGGAACAGGTCAGCCACGGTCAGTTTGTCGGAATTCGCATAGCCATTGTCTTTCGCGTCGGCTCGCGCCTGGTCCACGATGGCCGGGTGTGCTTCGGCAAAGGCCGCGCAGAGCATATCGAGCACGTCTTCGCGCATCGCCGCTCGCACAAGGAACCCAACGACACCGCCGACGCCGGAGCCCGCACTCTGCGCAAGCTCCTGCATATCGGGTGACGAGGCAAGCGCCGCGAGCTTTTCCAATTCACGCATCGCACGCATCTGGTTGCGCGCAGGCACCATGTTTCGCGCCTTCGTTACGCGGCCAAACACGTTCTGCACTTCAATTTCAGCAGGGGGGTCAAGGGTTGCGAACAGGTCGCGAATCGCGTCTGCTGCGGCTTTGGCCTGCTGGCCTGCGTCTACTTCGGTCTTCTCGGTGGTTTCTACGACTGCCATGCGAGCCTCCAAGGCTTCTGTGCCCGCAGATACTACCCCAAATGCACGAATGCCGCCAAGGCTTTGACCATGACGGCATCTGTGCGCGCTCTAGCGACAGACTACGGAGCAAGCTCGCGGTGAATCTGCAGCAACTGCGCGTCGGCAGCCAGAGTGTTGCCCGCCCAGTCGTTCGTCGCGCGCATCGCCTTGAAGTTCAGTTCAAAGCTATGCTCGTCTTGGCCGAACGGAATGGTCAAGCCGCCCTCACCCATCGCGCGCCAAACGTAGACGTTCAGCGTGTCGCCGGTGCGGCACATCTGGTGAACAATCTTGATTGCAACCTCGCTGGGGCAAGGCTCGCCACCAAAGCTGAAACGCTCCGACGTGCTCGAGGTGCTGATGGAGCCACCGAGAACGTACTTCATGTTGTCGTAGTTCCACTCGATGCTGGTCACGCGGACCATCACCGACTGCTGCTGGTTGAACGACATTTCGATCAAGCGGGGATTGCCCTGCATGATGTCGCGCTGTTCCGACGTGATTTCGACGGTCACGCCGTCTTCCGAAATCGCGCCTACGTCCACGGTCGGGGTCGCGCCCGCCGCGCCCAAGTACATGACCGCAGGACCGAAAGAGATATCGTCACGATTGACGCTAGGAATATTGAGAGCCACAGCTACCTCCGCTGCACACAAGTTGGAGTTTACTGCGCCTCACGGGCGTCATCGTGAAACAACGCTACCACGATGCCGGGCGCAACGCTACTTCGGAGCCCGCCTTGTTGACGGACGCTGGCGCTGCGCGTCCTCGACCTCTTCCGGCGTTTGATATTCTTGCGTGTTGATATCCCCGCAACCCCGGCAAATCAACTGAACAAAGCCACCTTGGCCGACGCGGATATACGCGGAGTGCTCCTTGTAGCGAATGCGCAACACGTCCGTCTGCACGTCATAGAACCCAAGCAGAGACGAGCACTTTTTGCACTTCCATGCAGCATCGGAGATGACGCGACCCTTACGTTCGTCGTCGCCCTCTTCGCTCTGCATCGACGCAAGCAGTTCGCTCATGCGCTGAATTTCGCTCTCGAGGCTCTTCACCCGCGCCGCCATGCTGGCCTGCACGTCGCGTGCATCTACGGGCGCGTCACCGGGAATTCGTATTTGAGTCCGCATTTACATTCTCCTTTTACGCGGCTCGTTTGACCCATCGCACGCAGTGCGGAACGAAGCGGGTATACGGCCTCATACGGCTTGAGTTCATACACGACGGATTCGCACGACGCACACAATACGCTTGTGCTTCGTGGCTCTCCAAACATGCGGATTCCCGGCGCGGTCTGCATCTGTGCTCCTAGCTCGTTGCCTTTACGGTCCATCGGCCTTTCAAGTACCAGGCGTGTACCTGCTCGTTCCAACCACCTTCGGGACGGTCGAGTTCGCGCGCGAGGCCGACCATATCAATGTTATCGACCTTTAATCGCGTTTGCTGCAACAAGGGAAACGCAAGGTCGTACACCGTAGCGCACTCGTCCGACGAGTTCTTTGAGTACACCCACAGGTCAAACGCTACGTCTTGCAGACGCGAAAAGTACCGCGCAAAGCCGCCGATGGTTTCGATAATGATAATCGGCGTGTTCGTAAGCACCGTCGCGGTTTCGGACGACTGCAAGTGCGTCGGGTAGACCTTGCCGCTCACCGCCGCACGGAGCGCAGAGTTGTTCAGCAGGATTTGGCGAATCAGTTGCTTTGTGACGCCAATTTCGGAAGGCATTACTTCACCCGAACGCCGACCTTAGCGAGTCGGCCACGAAGGGTAGTTATCACCGCCGAGCGAATATTGGCTTGCGTATCGGGCGAACCTGCCACGTCGGGAATCAAATTTCTTCCGTGCATGATTTTCGTGCCCTCAAACACGTAGCGCGCGTGCTTCGCTACGCTCTCGTCCACGAAGATGCGGAAAACATGCCTGCCTTCGTCTTGAACGCGCGTCGTCTTTTTGAGCGCACGCAGCAATTTCCCGTCCTGCGTGTGAATGCGGAATTCCGGCGTCTGTAAGCCTCGACCACCTGAGCGATGAATCGTGATGCTTGAATGCCGCGAAGCATACGGATGGTCCATCGCCGCTAAATCGCGGAGACTGTGGTCCGTCAGACTCATATTCTCACGAACCGTATCGAACAGCACCGTACCGCCTTCCCGTGAAGCGGCCTTTGACGCGGCCCGTGCTGACGTAGACACGCGGTCGAAGGCTCGCAAGCACCTCTGTAACGACCGTCTGTTCAGTCTCAGCATCGGGCCTCCTCCATGACTATACCCTACTTGCGGGCGTAATCTGGCAGCGGTTCAGGCACGCGCCCGTCCTCGCGCGCAATGGCCTGCATCGGCTGCACATGCTCGACCAGCACGCGCTGCAAGTCCTTACCGGCCTTGTACCATTGGTGCGACGGAGCCAAGCGGTCTATCGAGGCCGCGACGAGCTTCTGCGCTTCGCGAAGGTGCCAGTACGCAAGCTCTCGGTACGGCAGATAAGACTGTCCCGCACAGTCCACCGCACGGCGGAAGCACTCGACGCCCTCGTCGGGCGCACCGTCGTTGAAGTAGTGCCAACCAAGCGACACCCACGCGCCAGGGCTATCGGGCCGCTCTTGCAATTCCAACCGCAACAGGCGCTCGTATTTGTCGAGCTTTTCGCGCATACGCTCTGGCGTGAACGACATGCCCCGGTGCTGTACGACAAAGGGCGCGTACACCAACCGAGGGTGAATCCCGCGCGCCTGCAAACGCTTCCAAGCGTCTGAGAACCCTTCATGCACACGACCGTCCATACGAATGTCGCCTGCGGCATCTAGGCGGCTCATGCGCACCGAATCGCTGATGCTAGGGGCCTCGTTGCGACGGTAGTTGCAGGTCTGTACGAGGAATCCGTACCGCATGTCCTGCGCCATCTGGCGCATCGCGCGAGCGTCGTGCAGTGGCTTGTCAAACCACTCGTCGGGGTCTACGAACCACGCCCACGTCAAGCCACCACGCTGATGCAGCGCGTCGATACCCGCGTTGCGTGCAGCAGCTAGATGGTCGCGCAACGGATGATGCACCAACTGCGCTCCGAACAGGCGTGCGACTTCGGTCCATTCTTGTGTCGGCGCATCTTCCGAGGTCCACACCAGCACGGACTCGTCGCAAATTCCCACGGCGAGGTCGAGCCAGCGCGCCACATCGTCCACGGACTCGCGCTCGTAAGTAAGGCAATGAAACCCGATGCGCGTGTTGTCATGGTACGGACGCACCGATACCGACAAAGCCTCGTCGTCGCCTTCACGGTCGATTTCACGCAGCGCGTCGAGTTGTCGGATGCGGATATTTGCGGCTCGTATGGATTCTTCGGAGAACACCGGAGCGATTGTGCAGGCTCCGCTGGTTGCGCGCACCGGGCGGGTCACCTTACTACTGCACCACCGAACCAAGCGTACACCGGATGGTCCCGTGGTTGCACTGCTTCCGCGCGGACCATCCACCCGTATTTGCGAAGGCAAATTGTAGTGCGTGACGAGTCCGCAGTCGTAGCCAAGCACCGTTTCGTCGGGGTGTCGTGCAATTCGGTGCAGGTACGCCTTGGTGACCGACGAGTCCAACAGTTCGTGCGGCTCGAGCAGCAGCAGCCACGACGCGGATAGCGTTTCCGCTGCCGTATAGGCCGCACAGCGCGTCCCATAGTCGTCCCCATGCACGTTGACCTTGGCACACACCGGCAGGCCCTTTACGCCCGCTTCAGCGGCTACCGCGCCAATCCACTTCATCATCTCCCCGGCCACGCGGTACTGGTCGCCGCCTGCGCAGTTTTGCAGCAGCGTCAGGTGATGCTTGGCGATTGCGCCTCGAGTGCGTGCAGCCTGAAAGGACTTACAGTCGAGGATATCGAGCGGGTTGTTTCCAATACCAAGGGCCACTGCATCTGCTGCGCTGGCGACCGACGCAATGCAGGCTTCTAGCATCGTCAGGTCGCGAAGTGTGCAGATTTCCGTGGTGATGGTTGCCACCACCTTATGAGGCCCCGCGTATTTCTCCGCACTTTCGTAAAATCGCACGCGCTCTGCGCCGTCACCGGCTACCCAAGCGCCGGGGCGCTGCGGGGTTGTGCGTGCGACATAGCAACCCTCTGCGACAGCGCACCGCTTACCCTGAGAAGCAAAGCGCATCCACGCAGACTTCCACGCATAGCTGCCCGACGAAATCGACAGCATAAGTTCTAGCGCCTTCGCAAAAGATCGCGTCATCATCACGCAGCACGGGTCGAGCGTATCCGCCACGCTCGCAACGCCGGAAACGTGCTTGCTACGGTGTTGCGCGTATCCTTCGATGCCGAGCGACAGTTCGTTGTCCTGAAGCGCCAGATGCTGCGCAGGTAGCGCAATTCCATCCGACACCGGGCCTACGCACGCGATATCGCCGTAATCAGACAACAGGAATTCCGCTGATTCGTTGCGCACGGTGCTCGCGCTCAGCGCAGCGCGCAATTCATCGGGTCACGTGGAAGCCCCGCGCATATCATCGCTAAGCACTAGAAACCGCGCCTCTGGGTCCGCGCACTCGTGCAACACCGTGTACAGACCGCGCGCCACACGCGCCTCGATGGACTCCGTATCGAAGGACTCGATGACCTCGACTTGCACCGATTCATCAAACGGCACCGCCTTCGCGACCACCGACATCGTTTCGGAGGGCAGGCTACCGGCGATGGCAATGTAGGCCGACGAGTGCTGCGAGAGCATCACCAGCGATTCTGCGAGCCGTTTCGGGTCGTGCGCGACGACGACAATACCGTGCCTGTACATACACACCTCCGCGCCTCTACGGGCGTCTTTGCGCTTATAGCGTGCGCGGGAAACACTCGCACACGCTACATGCAGACAGACACCGTGGAGGTCGCGTGCGTGCTCGCATTCATCTGAGGTCCGCAGCCGAGTGGCTAGGCGTTTCGTTTCAACAACGCTTCTTTGATTCCGAAGTCGAAGACGCTTTTTGGATCGCGGTACACGACGACCGCACCCACGCGAGCGGCGAAGTGTCGCCTGCGCTGCTCGACCGCCCTATCGAGGTCTGCAACGATGACGGCGAGTTTGACCACGCCGCCACGAACCGACTTATTGCACGGATGGTGCAGTTTCTGCAGTAGGCGCAGGTTCCGCCGCAGCTTTCTTCTTCGCCGGGGCCGGTGCGGCTGGCTTCGGCGCTGCCTTGACGACCGGAGCGACAAATCCCGCGTCCTTCGGATAATGCGACTTGTCCTTTGCAGAGAACCCGCCTGTGGAGCGGTCGCACAGCCACACCGCGCCTTCTTGCGCAATGCACACGGATACCGACTGACCGCGCTGCTGCAATTCACGGAGCTTGGTCACGATAGGGTGTCCATCGTCATACTTTTGCGCCACGACGACAACCACATGCGGGTCAGGCGTCTGCACAGCAGACACAAGACGAACGACAGCGTCAGCCGTAGGGCCATAGACCAGAGCCACGCCTTCGCCGCGCTGCACAGCCGCATGATGCACGCTCACCACTTTGCTGCGACCGAATCGCCCTGGATGCTCGAGGTCGCACGTCACAACGAGCGGCAGGTAGTGAAACAGAGTCACGCGGCTATCCGCGATGGAGTGAATGACGCCGAATCGCATGGTTATTCCTTCGCCGCTTCAGCAGCGGCTTCCGCAACGTCCTTGACCACCGCTTTCTTCTTGGACGACTTCTTAGGTTCCGGCTTTGGCTCCTCTACCGGAGCAGGCGGTGCCGATTCCAGAGCCTCTGCGAACCCGTGGAATTTCATCAATCGTGCGCGTGCGGCGCTCGTCTTAGGCTCACATACGCACTTGCCGCCTTCGTCGCGCAGATGCACTACTTCGCCGGGTGTGTGAATCGGAGACTTATCGCCCTTTTCCCAATCTTTTACGAGTTTCATTGTTACCTCAGTAGGAAGTCGGCCAGACCATGAATCCACGGTCCCATTTCGCAAGGATACGCTCAACCATCGGCGGAATACCATAGCCACCAGGCGCTGCGTTACCGATACCACCCATCGCAGCGCCAATGTCGTAGCTGTATTGCCCGATTTTCTCAGACGAGATGCCTGCGCGCGATGCGATGTTGGCCGTGTAGGATGCGAGTGTGAGCCCTGCGAGCTTCAATTCACCCAGCGCGGGGTCGCCTGCGGCAAACCCGGCCACGTAAGTCACGCTGACTGTGCTCGTACCGAACGCAAAGAAGTCGTAGCTATCGACCAACCGCACGCAGCCGAGGTCGGTAAACGTGTACTTGGACGACGCGAGCGTAGCCTGGTCGTTGACGAGGGACGTAATGCTAATGACGGGATAGCGCCGACACCAGATAGAGTCTTGGTACGACTCATCCACCGAGGTCGTATCGGTGTAGGTCGTCGGCACCGAATCGGTCAACCCGCCCAGCGCGCCGTATAGGTAGCTGTTCGCGAAATCGGCGTAGATTTGCAATTCTGCATCGCGCGACGTGTCGCCAGCAGGAATTCGCATCATCGTTTTCAGCGCGGCCAATTCCACGAACGGCATAGCTACCTCACACGGCTTCTGCTTCGGTATCCGATTCGTCGTCATCCTGCGGCGAACCGTTGACAGAAGGCACAATGCCGCCGCGCTTCTCGACCGCTTCCATAATCCATGCGGTCAGGCGATTGCGGTCAGCTTTCTTGGATACGCCAACGGCGCGAGCCAATCGTCGGAGCGCCTGAAATTCCATCGTATCGAGGTAGTCGCTGAGCGCCTGACCCGCGAGCACCAGTCCCTGCGTTGGGCCAGCAGCGCGACGTACCGATTCCGTTTCGTCAATCCAGCCCAATTTGAGTGCGCGTTCCGCTGCGTTTTCACGTCCATTCGGGAAAAACAACGTGAGCGCAATCTTGCCGTCTACTTCAACCGCCTTGGCTTTGATGGTGACGTTGTAGCTTGCGTACATCATCGGCAAGCGCGGGTCGCGGTCATAGCGGCGCAGAGCACGGCACCAAGTAGACGGGTCAGGGACTTGCACGGGCTTCGCAACAACGGGCATCATGTACCTCCGTTCGCACGATAACACCGATGCTCGACTATCGGTATGCACGCCTAGCAT
>CAYQOJ010000022.1:384-16614 GCA_964419105.1 uncultured Methylococcus sp. | reverse complement strand
CAAAAACGCCCCGGCGTTAGCCGAGGCGTCTTGCCTAGTCAGCGACTAGAATCAGGCCGCGTCGATACCACAGAGGATCGAGAGCGCGAGCGGGTTCGCCGCAACGAGCACGCCGTCCCAGTACATATCGAACTCGTCGTACTGGCTATTGCCCTTCGCAAGCGGCATCACGGTGAGAGGGGTAAGCTCTTCCATGTACACGTCGCGAGTGTTGACGATGACGATAGCGGTGGTCGCCGCGCCAGAGAACGCGGACACCTTGCTGCCGTTGAAGGTCAGCGTGTCGGGCATACCCGTGGTGGTGACCAAGGGGATGCCGTCGTAGGTGCGAACGCGGAAGCCAGCGGCGATTTCCGTCATATCGTTGAACTGCTGCTGCGCCTGCAGAGCGGTGTTGATCAAGCGACGGCCCTTGCGGGACGCGAAGATGAGGAGGTCAGAGCGGGAGCCCGAACCCTTGACCGCATCAATCGCCTCGTCCAGCTTCTCGAGCGTGAACGCATCACCACCCGACGCCGTGGTCTGGAGGATGATTTGGCTCGAGGTTTCCTGCGCGAGCGTGATGAGGCCGTCGAAGCAGCGGGGGTTCGCGGCATTGGAGCCGGTCACCAGCGCGGTTTCAACGCCAGCCGCAAAGTCAGCCGACTTCGCCGCCATCTCGCCAGCAAGGATATCGCCATACGAACGGCCCTGCGCCTGCATGAAGCGGGTCACCTTGCCGCGCGTCAGGAACGTGCGGTAGAGGAACGACTTCTGCGAGTAGGTTCCGGTCGATTCCGTGCCGGAATCCGTGTCGTAAACCCATTCACCCAACAGACCGGGCTCCGCGCGACGGTTGATGTACGCGCCATTGCCCTGACCAGGACGACGAGAAAGGGTGCTGAACACACCTTCTTCGCGGTTGGTCAACTGCTGAACGGTCTTGTTGATGAAGGTCTGGAGCAGGACAGAGCCCGCACCAGCGACGTTGATCGCGCGCTCAAAGGCTTCGCGGCGCGCAGGGTCCAAAGCGGCCCAGTTATTCATGGTGTCCATTGTAATCCTCACGCCCAGTTGGAACGGGTTTCGGGGGTGGCGATAAGCCCTTCCGCCGCAGCGGCGTCGAGGAGAGCGCCCAACTGACCTTCAATGTCAGCGGGAATCTTCTCGCCACGCTTGGCAAGACCTTCGCTCATGTCGGCAGCGACGTGCGCGAGCACGGTGTGCTTGCTGCGAGCCGCTTCAACGAGGCCCTTCAGACCGTGCGCGGCCTGGTGCCCGTTGCCAACGTGACCGACGACCGCGCGACCAACGCGATTCGGGGCAGAGAGAACCGTGGCGAGCTTCTGCTCAGCAGCCTTGGCGCGAGCTTCGGCAGCGGCCAAACGGTCCTCAACGGTTTCAGCCTTGGGGGTCTTCACGACTTCAAGCTGCGCCACGCGCTCGGCAAGCGGAGCCAGCTTGGAGTCAAGGAGAGCCGCGAAGGCGTCGATATTGAAATCAGACATCTTACGCTCCTGCTTGGTTTCACCCGCGATAGTGCGGGACTCGGTTTGATCCTGCTCGTTCGCAACGACGATTTCCGTCGCTGCCACGACAGGCTCAGACTCTTTGGAAAGCTCGACCTCTTCGGTGGGCTCGTCAGGCTCTGCCATAGGCTCCGCTTCTTCGGCGTATTCCTTGGCGAACTTGACCCACACATGGTCTTCGTGGTCCTCGATTTCCATGATGTGTCGGACTTCAACGTCCGAACGCATACGGAACTCAGGGGCCACCTTTCCAAACTTCTCGTAGTAGCGCACCATGAGGTCGTAGGCGCGACGACGGTCCTCGTCGCTAATGTCTACGCCGCCTCGAGCGCCAAGCAGAATTCCCATCACCGCCGCAACGCCGCGCCAAACGACGTGGATGCGACCGTCGATCACCTTCGCAAACGGAAGTTTGTAGCCGTACTTGACCTCGCGATTCTCCGGGTCGTAGTAGGCGTGAACGCTGGCGTAGCGGTCCCAATCCATCTCTTTGCCCAAAACGGCGTCTTGGTCTGCCGCAACCCACGACCACGGCGTCTCTTCGGGAGCCAGCGGGAAGTCCATAAAGTCGGGCGCTGCACGCTCAACCTTCATCGGCACCGGCAACTGCGTGAGAATCGAACGCACCGCCGACCGCAAGCTAACGAGGTCGTTGCTGTCGGGATTCGCAGGCGCGCGAGTCGCCGCAAGGTGGTCAAGTTCGATGCCGCGCACAATCACCCTCTCGATTTCGTCCTCAGAATTTTGGACGAACTGCAACTGGGTAAACCAGCCGCCGATGGACTGTCCAATTTTCTCGTTACGAGCCAAGCGGCGAATCATCGACTGCGCACCGGGCTCGTCTTGGTACAGCATCACTTTCGCGCGCAGCACATATTGCTCTTCGTTCTGGTTGAACGCCGCACGAACGCTGTCCACGCGCGCTACTTCGGCGTCCATCGTGCGACCGATAACCTCGTCCCACTCGACCGCGCCGTTCAGGCCGTTGTTGTGGCGCGGCAGGTACGGAATGCCCGCGCGCATCTGCACCGCCATCTGCTCAAGCGCATCCTTGCTCATCTCGGTGCCGTAAAAGTCTACCGAGGTCGAAGACGCGGTGCCGAAAATGACCGGATTCTCAAAGTCCACGGAATCTTGATTGGGATTCGCGGTGGCCGAGGGGTCGAGCTTTTCGCCTTCGCCGCTGTCGATGATGACGCGCTCAGCCTTGGCGCGCTCCGCGACTTCCCACTGCTGCATCGGGGCCGAGAAGGGCACCCGGCAACGCACCGAGAACACCTTGCGACCATCAGCCAGCACTTCATCGGGCTTTGCAGCATCAAGTTCGCGCAGAAACGGAAATTTATCGACCGTCATAGTTCGACCCTGCTTGGATAGGCTGTGTCTATCAGCCATCGCTCGCATAACACTACCGCTACCTACGCTCGACCGTCAAACTTCCGCCGATAGTACGTTGCTTAGAATTTTACGGCGACTCCCGACCGCACTTCCTCTGCAGTCCAAAGGATAAGGACGCAACGGCATCTTGCTCCACATTGCGTATCGCCACCCGGCATTGTCACAAGTTCTGACATAGGCCGTATCGGCTTCTGGCCTTCATTGATGCACGTTGGGCATACGCGCGCATCGCCTACGTTCGCCCAATCGACGTACCAGTCGGTGACGCGCGGACCCGCAATTCCATCGGCCCCAATTGCATCGGCGTCGAGCATGACCGTGCTCGCCTTCTGCACCGCAGCCGTCATGGTTTCGTTAGCAAGCATGACGAGCTTGCCGGACCAGTTGTGGATGCGAAAGCGATTCGCCACCATGCCTGCAGAGAGCGCCACAACGGCCATATCGACCGAGTTGTCGGTGTCGAACTCAGGGATAGCCGCATCGCTGCGCGTGAGCATAGCGACCGTTTCCTGCAAGCGCGCACGCACGTCGGGTAGGATACCGCCTGCTGACGTGAGCCAACTCATTGCTTCTTGGTGGTACAGATACGCAGCCTGCTCCCAGGCTTCATCGAGGGCCTGTCCGGTCAATTCCGACGCACGCTCTGCACCAAGGTACGCGGCTTCTCGATAAAGCTCATAGGTCCGCTCGCTCCACTTGACCGTAAGCGCGTCGAGGACTTGCGAGGACTGCTGAATCAGTTGTTGCGCAGCGGTTTCTGTAAGGCCACCGCGCGTCCATCGGGAGGCAAAGATCGCAGCCAACGCTACCGATGCCTCTTCCCACATCGAGTCTACGTCGTCGTGGTAGCTGTCTACGAGCAGCCCCAAGTTCGCGAGGTCGAGGGTGCGCAGCGATGCGAACGGACCATCATCTTGCCACTCGGAAGGCAGCGAACGAACGCCGAGTCGGTTTAGTCCTTCCAGCCGCTTCTTCTCATCATTGATGACGCGCTTCATCTCGGATTGACCAATTTCACCCACCGTAAACCACTTGATGAGTGCAACCACGCCGGGGAGCCGGAAGTCCTTGAAGTGTCGCGCAGACCATGCTTCACGCAGCCGCACCGCGCCTTCCTCTTCTGCGGTTTCCACCACGCCGCCGCGCTCGACTACGGGCTTCAGCTTACGGTACTGGCTGTTGCCACGGATATTGCCGCCGTTGCGCCAAATCTGCGGCCAGTTCGCCTTCAAATCTTCCGCAAAGTCGGCATCGAACACCGCGTAGTTGCTATTGCGGAGGCTAACCTTGAGGTTATCCCCCGCTTTGGGAAAATTTGTGGGGTCTTCGTCCCCCACAGCGCGCGGAGCGGGTTCAGGGTACAAATTCTGCGGTGTAATCGGTTCTGGCATTCCCGAGCCACCACCATTGGGCGACAGCGGACCCGTCATGCCGACGATGTCTGTCAGCAACAACACGCCTTGGCCGGTTGTGAGCGTGACCACGTCGCCACCAAGCACAGGCTGCTCACCCATACGGCGGCGTGCTTCGTTGCGGGTAAGGATGCCCCGGTCTACGAGCGCACCGATGGCTTGCGACCGGTCTTGCTCTTCAGACGGGGTCAGCTTCGCTTCACGGTCGAACCGGAAGCGGACCATCTTCGCGCGCTCCGGTGTGCCCGCCACCAGCGGAAGGATACGCGCGTTGACCTTGTTCTCGATGTGCTCGAGCATCGGCCCGATAAGGTGAGAGGCCGACACGTCGAGTTGCACCTGACCGACCGAGCGCGGCACGTCTTCGGTAGCGCCCATTTCCACCGGCATGACGCCGAATACACGCCAAATCGTGCGGCGAACCTCTTTGACGACGTTGACGAAGTCCACGTCTTTCTGCGACCGGCGTAATTCAACCCATTTCGCACCGTTGGCCTGCGGGTCCGCGTTAGTGATCACGCGAATCTTATGGTCCTTGCCGCGCATCCGTTGCAAGTCGGCCTTTGCGGATTCCGCAGCCTTACCAGCGATACCGGTCAGCACCAGAATCCCTGGCGGAATCTCGTCGGCGTCGAGCGCCAGCATCGCGTGCTCCGACGAACGGAGCATCGTGATGACTTCGTTGACGATGGCTTCGATCAATGGAACTGCTTCGGGCGTCGTCGTATTTGGCGTGAGCGGCAAGTACGTGATTTGCCGTGGCTCAAAGAACACCGCAGTCGGTGATTCATAGTCGAGCAGCAGACCAGACCCGCCTTCGATAAACTCGTCCTGTACGTACCGAAGCAGCTTGCCGTGTGCGTCGAGGATGCGATGCACGTTCGCACCACGCAACGCCGTTAGCTCTTGCAGCTTCAACCCCGGCTGTGGCTTCCCTTCTGGACCGATAACCGTGTTGAAAACGTGCTCGATAACGCCAACATCGTAAATCAACTGGTCAAGCGCAACCTTGTGAATGAGTTCCTGCCACGTTTCGCCGTCACCATTCGGCACGTTGAGAAACCGCGTACATTCATCGGCAATCTGCTTTGCTTCGGGCGACATCGTGTAGCCGTCCGAAGGCTCGACCATCCAGTCCCACGTCGATACGCGGCGCGCTACACCGTCTACCGCGCTACGCACGTCTGGCGTGCGCTGATACACGCGCCATAGTTGCTCACTGGTCAGCAGTCGTTCGCTGCGCTGCGAGTACGCAATCGCGTTGGACGACCCGCCAAACAGGTTCGCAACGGCCTGCTTGCCAAAGCGGTCACGGTCATCGGAGTCGCCCGCGCGTGCAGTAAGCCAGCCACCTGGCTGCACTTCTGGCCGACGCATCACGACGGTCGGGGTCACACTACCAATGACACGCATCACGCCTCCACGGCCTAGTCAGCAAAGTAGTTACCACCGTCTTCGGGATTTGTCGTCTGTCGGTCGTGTTCTGCGGCACAAGTGGCGCAAAGCATGACGACGCGAGGCCGTGACCACACGCTGCGGTCGCTTGCAAGCGCAAAACTGATGGCAGCAGGGAACACGCTCACCATTTCGAGCAGCGTTGCCCCGCAGACATTGCAACCATCATCGAGTAAGTCCCGCACGCTTCGCACGTTTGATCCTTTCCATTGGATAATACTCGCCGGTATACTTCCATCCACTCATGTTTGCCATGTGTTGATCGTGCATCGACTGCAAGTTGCACATCAAGCACGTCTGGTTGTGCATGACGGTGTTTTTCTCAAATCCCTTAATGTCAAAGTGCTCTAAGAACGAGTCAATAATCGCGTACATAATGCAGCGTTGGCCGGGTCGCTCGAGCGACAGCACCGCACGCCACGCCAGCATGTAGGTCTTCTCGTTTTCGATTTGACCCGGCTTCACCTTGTTGGTGTGCTGCTGCATCCAGTTCAGCAGCCGATGCGTATGCTCGCGGACGTTGACCTTCGTCTGAATCTGTGTGGCCTGCGGCTCAAATAGGTCATACGGAAGCGCCACGATGGCCCGATAGAGCGTCCTGCGGTCGGTCCACGTCGTCTGCTTCATCGCCTCGATAGCGTTGCCTACGGGCGTCTTTACTTCGGACACGATGCCTCCTCTACAGCTTCACAGAAGCTCTCGATGAACGCTTGCGCGACTTGAGGGACGATTGCGTTGCCGTAACCGCGCAGTCGCACCACTCTGGCGGATAGCCTATAACCCAACGGGAATGTGCCGGATCTAACTGGCCTCCACCTTCCATCCCGGCCATAGAGCCAGTCAGCATCTCGCCAGATTTCGTTATACGCGCTGGACCGTGGCTCCATGCTTTCATGTTGGGATTCCCCCTTTGCAAGTCGAATGCGTCTACCGCTACCGTTTCCAGCGACTTCTGCGTCCCGTTCGTATCGCCCCTTCGCCGCTGATACCCCAGGCGCGGGTCGTGTGCGTTCGGTGTCGGCCAACCATCCGCACTGTGCAGCTTGTCGAGGAAGCTGGTCGATGCGGCTCCGCTCTGTTCCGTCAGGGTTGACGGCTTCGCACTCCATGCCCGCCGTGTCTTTCCAGTCGCGTGCGCTGGCGGTTGTCCATCCTGAGTACCCCCCCCACCACAGTCTTTGTCGGATGTGCGGCGCCCCGACGCCCGCAGCGCACAAATCGGAGGCCCCGACTGCATAGCCCATTGCTTCCAAGTCAATTCGTACAGAGGAGAGCCAATCCCGCCCAGCCGCTGACGCAACTTGCTCTCCAAAGACGTATTCAGGCTTTGCGTGTCCAATAAGCCGTGCGAACTCAGGCCACAGGTGCCGCTCGTCGTCTGTCCCTTTGCGTTTTCCTGCGTTGCTGAATGGCTGGCAAGGGCAGCTTCCGGTCCAGACTGGCCGGTCGTCAGGCCATCCTGCGAGTCGCAAAGCATAGGACCAGCCTCCGATACCAGCGAAGAAGTGACACTGGGTATACCCCACAAGGTCATCTGCTTGGACATCGACAATGCTCCTTTCGTCCACATCGCCGTGCGCAATTAGCCCGCGCGCAATCAGTTCGCGCAGCCATGCCGCAGCCGCTGGGTCGAATTCGTTGTAGTACGCACGCGCCATCCGTGCCTCCACTTACGGATAGCGCCACGACGATGAAGTCGTTTACAGGGTCGAATACGAACCACCACCCTGCAGCAAGTCACACGCAAGGCGCGCATACGTGTCCGACAACCGATAGTGGTCCGCTGCGTTGCCTGCGACCCACACGATGCGCTGCTTTTCTTCGTCCAGCACACGCACCGGCGCACGCATCTGCTCTGACCATCCAAGCACCGACCACGAATCTTCAGGAAACGACCGCCGACCGCTGCGAATGTCCTCATAGGCAAGGTCCATGAGCGCCGTGCGGTCTACGTTGGCGACTTGGCTGCCGTAGTCAAGTTTCATGCCGTAGCGTTGCGAACCGGCCTTTGGCGTTTGCACGAAGCGCGCAAGCCACACCGAGCACTCGCCTTTTTCCATGAATTCATCGCGCAATTCCTGCGCCTTGTGCATTTCCGGCTGCGAGTCGATAACGCATACCGAAACGTGAAAACGCCGCAGAATATCACCGACCTCCTCAAAGGTCCGCGTCGTACACAGCAACCGTGCCGTGCGCAGGGGCTCTCCATTCTCGGTGTACCCCGTGATGCAGTCCACCGTGACGTGCAATACCGAGCCAACGTCTACGCCCGCCACAACCGTCATCTTCTGGTACGCAGGACCGCCAGCGTAGTCGATAGGGTCGGCCACGCAGATGACCTCGAGGTCCGTGGTCGAAAGGCGCGCACCCTCAAACTCATAAGGTATACCCAAGACCGACGTGTAAAACGTACCGAGTTGGTCGGGCGAACTCTGCGCAGACACCCACTCGCGAAACAACGCGACCATTGGCTCCGACAGCACGTCCATGCGGCTGCACGTATAACCGCGCATGTTCTTGTTCTCGGCACGCTCTGGCACCCAAATTGCGCCTTCTGCGACCCGCTGAAACGGGTTCTTGCAGCGCACGCAAATTGGCCGAAGGTCGTTCGCCGTCGTGACCTTTTCGCTGTTGGTTTTATGATGCTGCCAGCGCGCCTGGTCGCGCGGTATCCATGAACCATCGTCGGCCCGGTCTACGACGTTGAGGAACCAGTCAAGGACTTGGCGCTCGCCGCAATGCGTGCATCGGTGAAACCACCGACGACCATCGGACTCGTCGTACAGCCTGGAAATGCCAACGCGCGGCATGGTCGGGTTTCCGATACGCAGCATCTGCGCATACGGCGATGCACGAACACGGTCGCGCGCCTTGGCGATGTTTCCAAGGTCGCACTTGTCGTATTCGTCCACGATAAGCAAGTCTGCTGAGAACTCAACAAAGTCTACTTCGGTGTTCGACCCGAGAAACATCATCGTGCCGCCGCCGAACTTTTTGAGCCGCAGGTTATCGGCAGCGCGGCGTGCGGGCGCGAGGATATTGGTGCTCGAGTGCGTCGAGGACGGCGTGCGGTCTTTGTACGCAGGCACGTCCACCAACAACGGATTGATACGCTGCTGCACGAAGCGGTCACGCACTGTGTAGGTCGGCAGCACATACGCGACGATGCGGCCCGCCCATCCAGCGCGCTGCAACGAGAACTGGATGCCCCACTCCGAGAATCCGGTCTGCACGCACTTGCGAATGACCCAGTTCTCGAGCTTCGGTGCGTCGGCGTAGAGTTCCACCAAGTACGGCTTGTCGGCAAACCCAATGGGCTCACCGCGCGTGTTTCGGTGATGCACCATTGCAATTTCAAGCATCGGGTAGGTTTTCGTCAGCGACATCAGCAGACTGCGGTATTGGTCGATCACAGCAACCCCATGAAACGCTCAGGACGCGGGTCTGCGCCCGTAAAGGTCCAGACTTCAAACTGATGACCGCTGGCATCGCGCCAAAGGTCCACACGCACACCGGCCCGGTCTACACGCACACGCTGCGTCGGGCTGGATTCCGCCATCGACAACAGGTGCCGAAGCGTCTTCGCGTCAAGGTACATGCGCCGGTCGCCGTCTTGGTCAGGACCACCAATTTCCGCACTGCGCAGCAACACATCGCCCGCAGTCGGCGTAATGGGCTTCTCGTTCACCACCATGCGGTGATTCTCTAGGGTCTTGAAGTCGGGCATCGTGTACCTCTGCGGCTACCTTACTGCGTTGGCCGCTGGGGTCAATACGATGGCTGCGGACCCCACATGCGAAGCCACACATACTGCATCCCCTTATCGACCTCGGATGCCGGAATCGGTGCGTGCTGCAGCTTCACCTTGTACCCAAGACGCACAATTTGTCCGTCGCACCACTCCGCAGCCGACTGTACGTCGGGCGAGGTACGGCCTACGGCCCCGTTTGGGCTATACACCGAGCACGTAGCGGTCTTGCGCTCGACAGACGGAGGCTTGATGCGCGCCAGCGGAACGTGGTTGTGCGATAGCCGCACCCACGACTGCTCTTCCTCGGACCAGCACCACGGTCGCACAGCAGTAGACAATTCGCCCCCTGCACTTAGCGTTCGCGTAATGCGAATCATTGTCCACCTCCCCATGACGCTCCGCACAAAGCTGCAGAGGCAATTCGGCACCACGAACGCGCCACCGCACGCTACACTAGCGCCGACACGCTTCTGACACTTAAACGACGCGCGTATACGCCTTGCCGTCGAAGGTGCGCAGCACTTGGTTGACGCCCTTCATGCGCCACGGCTGGCCCAAGCTGATGTGCAACCAGCGATTTCCCATGCGCTCGTCAATGAGTTGACCAAAGGGAATCTTGGACTCCTTGCGAATCCAGTCGAACACAACGTCAATATCCGCTTGCAACGGAACAATATCCGCTGCCTGAAAGAAACAATGCTGCGACGTGGGCGACCCGTTCACGCGCGTATTCAGGGTTCGTCCACGGAATCCGCTGTTAATTCGCAACGGACCCCATCGGTCACGAATCGGTTGCAAAATCGTGGTCGCCAGTGCCTTACCTGCTTCCAAGTAGTGCTCTGCCTCCGCGCGATTCGCCGCACGCAGCGAAGCGTGGCCGGTGTCGGTCAGTTCACCGAACGTGAAATTGGGCGATAGCTTCAGGTCAAGCGGCGTAGGCATAAAACCCCCTATCGGCGGCGCAGATACAGACGAACCAGCGGAGCCGCCACAAATAGCAGCGCCAGAAACCCAATCAGCACCGGGTGCTCCGAAGCGCCAGGCAAGCTCGCGAAGTCTAACACCGAACCCGAATCCGGCTGCACGGCCTCGGCAACGTGCGCGTCGGTGTCGATGTCGGTGTCCGTATCCACAATCTTCGCGTTCTCGTTTTCTGGCATCTCGCACCTCTGGTGTGCCTTGGAGCATACCTTTGAGCGTTCACTAGGTCAAAAACAGCGTCACGCAAGCACCCGCAGTCGCAGTAGCAAAGCTCGCCGTAATCGCCATCGACACGCGCTCACGACGGCTCTGTGCTTCGATAAACAGCGCGGAATTCACCGCCTGCATCATCGGAAGCAAAACACCAAGCGCCAGCACAACACCAATTTGCCGGTGCGCAATCGCATAACCGAACCGGCAACCGATGATATTGCTGACCAACGCAACACAGAACACTAGCAATAAACGTCGCTTTTGCATGATAGGTACGCGGAGTCACCGCTACGATTTACCTATCCGCCGTATCCGAACGCTTCGATGGTGTACTGAAAAGGGTTGCCATCGAGTTCACGCACCAACGCCAACATCGCTTCGGCCAGCCAACAGATTTCACGCTGCGCGTCTGGCTTTTTTCGCAACGACAGAAAGTGATGGAAGCTGCGCCAGTTGAACATCATGTCCATCGTGACCTGATTGGCGTAGGGCAAATAGAATCGTGCCGTTTCCTTTGCGCGCTTGCGGTCCATACCGCTCGCGACGAGCCGGTCGAGGCACTGGTGGTAGGACTCAAACGCGAGGTCGAGAAACCGCTGCAAGGCTTCGCGTTCGTGTTCCGGCCAGTCCGTAGGCACATACGCTTTGTCATCGCGCAGTTCCTTGTACCGCGCCGATTCCGCATTGATGGAAACGCCAATGCGGTGCTTCAATAGCTGGATGTGCGTGGCCGTATCGACCGTGACGAGGAAGTGTAGACTCGATTTCTCAAACGGCGTGTGATGCCCTGCGTCGGCAAGCATCTGCAACAACGCCGGGATGCGTGCGCGCTTATCGTCGGTCACGTCCCTGCGCGTCGAGGTCCATGCCGAGAGCGCGTGCGTTTCATCGTCGCCATAGTAGCCGATGAGTTCAACTCGATTCACCGCAGAATCCCCTTTTTCATCATCCACTGCACTTCGGGCGACAACGTGACGATGACTCCATCCACATGCGCGGTAACGGTGCCTTGGGTAAGCACCACCTTTTCCACGGGGCGGGTCGGGGCTTTTTCGATGGGCGTCAATCGAGGAAGGGGCGGGTTAATAGATTCCATCGTCACGTTGCACCTCAGAAGCTACGAAGCGTGATGTACACCCGCTTCGATTTGGTCGGCTAGTTTCAGCGCGTGCTTACCGCGCACCGTAAGACCATCCCCGGCAGAGCGCCGCAAAAACGCAAGGATGGCTTGTCTTTCTTGGAACGCTGACACGGTAGGCGATTCCGCGTGATGCGCGTTCGCCCGCAGAATCGCGTCGTGCGACAACAGCGCCGCACGGCGATGTATCGGAAGCGGCGCGACAATGTCCTCAAACTGCTTCTCTGGCAGTATTCCGCTACGCATATGTCCTCCGGTTGCCCCACTCGAGGCCGTGTGCGGCTACGAAATCGCAACCGCACCGCACAGCGCCAAGAACACCTTTTCGCTCAGTGCCTCGGACGCCCGCACATCGACCTCGCCGTTAGGGCCGGTGACCATAACCGGCTTGTCGCCCTTGAACGATACCGCGTAGCGCGCAATCCGGTCCTCGGCGTTGTAGACCTTCGCAAAGGCTTCTGCAATCGCCTCATCTTCGTAGATAAAGACCTTTGAGCCGCCGTTGAATTCCTTTCGGGCCGCGAACATACACAGCGTTGCAGTGGTCATTGTTCTACTCCTTTGTTCGTCTGATGGTACTCATTCAACACCTGGATACGTCGGTTTACCTCCTTGTAAAACGAGTCCGGTTGTACACGCTCCATGTACAGGGTCGCTGCTACCGCATCGCGCAGTCCGTCCAGCAAGTCCTGCACGGCAAGCTCCTCGTGTTCCCGCACCACGCGCAGCAGTTCAGCGGCAAATTCAGCACTCGGATGCATGACGCCCCTCCACGCGGTCGATGCAGGCGCGAATCTTGGCGCGCAAGTGACCTACGGCCTCTGCGTCTTCTTGCGTTGCAATCGACCGTCCGACCCATTGGTAGGCGAGCAGCAGCAACGCCTGTGCCTCGTACAAATCTTCCATATCTGTCAACGTAAACTTCATTGTCCTGCTCGCTTGACCGTAATGTTAAGCCACGCACATGCGCGTTCAATGTCCATTACATCGCGGCGCAAAATCCGCGACCACTCGCGGACGGTCAAATCGGGACCAAGCTGGATAAGGACTTCGCAGTCGCCTTCCGGCAACGCATTCGGTTCCTTCATCAGCCATTCTCTGCGCGCAGCAGCCATCGAATCAACGAAGTAGGACAAGCGGCCTCCTGCCCTCTACTAGCGGCTAGGCGCTGCGTGCGTGCATCACCACCAGCACTTCACATGCGGTCCTTTGGCGACCTCGTCTGCAAGCGCATCGCGGTCTTGCCGTACATGCGTCGGGGCTTGTCGCGGATAGACTTCCGGCAACAACGCAATGGCCTCGTCTGCGGACGCCGCGATGACTTCCACGTAGTGCGCGCCTTTGTAGGGAAACCGCGTGTCTTGCGTAATGACGTACAACTGCATCGGGTTTCTCCACGGACACTCAAAACAACCAAAGCCGCAACACCGGCCACGCCGTAGGAGCGTAGCCCGTGAAGCGGCTTGTACGTCACGCCTGTTACGGCTGACAGCACGGGATGACGTTCACCCCGTACAAAGAGCACCACGACAACAAGCAAGCGTAGTGACCATGCACGAACGCCAGCGGCGACCTGCACATCGAACAATGCGGCTTGCAGTCGTCGTCAGCCACGAATGACCTCGAGGTCATCTGCTGCTACGAACGCCGCCACCCGAAAGTTGTTGGTGCGGATATCCGCGTCTTCGGGTGCGCCGTCGTCCACCTTAGCGACTTCAGCCTTCTTGACTCGGTCCACAACCACGTCGCGCACCGTGCCGGTACGCCAGCGGTTGAAGTAATAGAATTTCACGCGGTCCTTCGGCTGCACCGCGATTCCATTCCGGTCGAGCATCACGCCTGCTCCGCTGCGCCGTAGCGAACCACCAGGCCGTCGTGGTGCTGCTTAATCGCGGCAATGGCGTCGTCGGTGGTTTCATACGCCACAGCCTCTTCCGCGTCCGTACCATCGGCCTGCACAAACAACACACGCGCAGGCTTATCGGTCACCAGTTGCACGGCGACCAGCACGCCTTCGGAACGGCGGCGCAGAATGTATTCCAATTGCGTTGCGCCTACGGTTGCTTGATAGGACACCATCATGGGATTCGTCAGGTCTAGCATCGGTCCTCCTCTCGGTTGTTGGCTCTAACGGGAACAGACTCAGCCCGGTACAGAACGCAAAGGGTCGTGGTCGCGATTTTGCGCTCGTCGCGGTCCATCCGATACCACAGCGCATCCAGCGCGTCCTCCAGCATCCCGATGCGTTCCTCGTCTTGGTTTTCACGCGCTACACGCAAGTCGTGCAGCAACGCTACATAGCGAGCAGCGGCGTCCATTAAAATCCCTCCATCGGGTCGCTATCGTCATCGGCGTCGATGAATTCCAGAATCTCCTCCACGGATTCCGTCACCGAGTAGATTGCGCCGTCCTGCACAAACACTTCGGTATAGCCGCTGGACTCCACCATGCGCGTCATCTGGTCTACGCGCAGTGCTACGCTGTGGCCGTCGATTTGCGTTAGCATGACCCAATTCATCACTGCCCTCCGCTTCGCGCTTTATCCGCGCCCCAACAAGGCGCTACCGATTTCCAATCACTACGTCGCTTACCACTTCGTTGCCCCACGCAGCCCACCCGTCCACGCGCTCACGGGCAAACATCTCGAGCTTCGCCTGCGCCGGGAACATCGCTTCGATGCGTGCGCGAACCTCATCCGGCTTGCGGGAGTGCTCCCTGCGGACAGCGCGCACCAATTGCCGCACATTGCGTGCTCCACGGGGCCGGGGAATACGCCCGCGCTTGCCTACCAAGCAGAGTTCGCATTGCGACATCGTGTAGAACCCTGGATTGACTTTGAGCTTGTCCCACACGAACGCTACCGTCGCCCATTGAAAGCCCCACGCGCGCATCAAATCAATGGCCTGGTCCAAGTGCGGCGACGACGACCACAGAAACAACAGCGCATCCGTGTCCGCCACCGACGCTACGTCCAGTCGCTTCAGGTCATCCAGCGTCATCGTCGGGTAGTGCCGAGCAGCACCGCCCGTATCTGCTGCCCCCGCGCCGCCGTGCTGGGTTTGGCCCTTGTAGTCCCACGGCGGGTCGCAAAGCACAATTGGGTATCGAGGTTGAGTCATCGCTTGCTCTGCGCCTTGGGTTGGTGTCGTGCAGCACGCCGCGTCATCACAGAACGCCCTCTAACCAATCAGGATGCAAGCGATACGATGCTCCATTGACCCGTCCGACGAACCAGACCTGTTCTTCCGTTTCGTCATACTCTACGCCAACCAGATGCACCGCTTGCCCCAACGCCAAATCCCCAAACGGAACACGCAAAACCGCCGTGTTGTGTACGTCGTTCTGCAACATCGCCGTGTAGCGTTCCAGCACCAAAACACGCGCACGATACAGTTCACCTTCTAACAAGTGCGCAATTGTGGGAAAGTGAACCATTGTACCTCCTATATGACTTGGCACGATTCTTGCATTGCGTTTCTAAATAGTGTAGCTTCTACCTACACAACAGTTTTTCGCTAACATAACAACCGTCTTCGCCAAAACGCCTATTGCATCCTCTATTTTCAGATGCATCATTTTCACCCTAATTGCATCACGATGCATCCTACAGCTACAGATGCATCACCGTAGTTTCCGCTCAGCGGAAAACTACGCCGGGTGGTGCGGTGGGTGCGGCTCAGAATTTGAGAGTTTCCGCAAGCAGCGCCGCGACGTTCGTAAATACGTGCGTGACCAAGAGGAATTCACGGTTCGTAAAGTGGATGCGCGTAGACCCGTCCGGCGCTTCGGTCAGGTGCGTAACGTGCTGCGGATTGACGTAGACGACGCCGTAGGGCGTTTCCAAGCGTACCAGTCGCATCGAGCCTCCTCTACCAGCGAGTAGTGCAAGACGTGGCCGGGGATGTATGCGGGGTGAAAATAAAAACGGCGACCTCGATTCCGAAACGGGTGCGGTGCGGAAACGCAAACAGGCCCCCGGTAGGGGCGCAGACGTGGCCGGTAGGGGTAGGCGGCGGGTCGCGGGTGCGACGTGGTGTAGGGGTGTGTGGTGGGGCTGATGCGGGATGCGAATGTTTCTGAACGACCAGGTAGGACGGCTGCGCGTACAAGAGTGTGGGTTTGGGGGGATTTGTGGGAAATTAAATTCGAGGTTGGATACCTAAAAAAGACCCCCTACCCCCTTACCTATTTCCAAACCCTACCCCCGGTATCCTGCTCGGATACCTTGGTTCCAGGCGCGTTATTGACCGATTAGCGCGTCAAGCTGACCAGGTGAGTCGGGACGGGCCGGTTCGTCATCGCGGGTCCGCGCGTTGACACGCTACGGGCGCTTGCCTACGCCTAGCTCGGAGCATCCAGATATCGCGCTCCCGC
>CAYQOJ010000022.1:0-374 GCA_964419105.1 uncultured Methylococcus sp. | reverse complement strand
GGCGGGCAAGCTACACAAAGCGCGATGCACGCTCTCGGTGGACCGGCACTATATACGGATGAGGATGCGACTCGATAGCCGTCCGTTCAACGCTACGTCGATGCGTAACCGGCAAGCTATCGTCATTATCCCGCAGGTGGGACAAAGCGTTCAAATTGGGGCCATATTGAAACCTTAGTGGGACAAACGGCCAACTTTGGGTGCCAAAATCGGCCAAAGTGTAGTATCGGACGGCAATATCCCCATCCCATCAAACCCCTTCACCCCAATTCACCTCCGCATCCATATATCCACAAACACGGATATTCTGCATCCATCCTATCCTTTCACCAACACCAACGAATAACAATCGATGTAACCCCACAAAGCGCGCT
>CAYQOJ010000021.1:0-24874 GCA_964419105.1 uncultured Methylococcus sp. | reverse complement strand
TGGTGGAGGTGGCGGGAATTGAACCCGCGTCCGCAAATCCTCCGCCTTCGGCTCTACATGCTTATCCGTGTCATTGGTTTTAGCCAAACACATCCCGACAGGAAGGGAGGTGGTCAGCGATTCCGTAATGTTTTAGCGATTTGGCCCCGGACATGCCTCTTCGCGAGCTTATGCTTGAGTTATCCCCGAAATACAGCGTCCAATAAGCAGACCCTGCTCAGAGACCGGCCTTAAGCGGCCAGAGCGTAGTTGTCGTCGTTGGCAACTAACTTAGTTGCAGATAGTTTTACGAGGGAAACTGCACCTCGGCATGCACCTTGGGTTTTGCGATCCACGTCGAAGCCATGTCACCCCCAAAGTAAGCTTGGAATTATAGTCTTTCCTCGCTTGCTCTCATAGTGAGGGTAAGCTCGAAGGATATCAAGGCCCTTTGCGATATCATTATCGGCAAAATACGGCAGAGTCGTACCCGATTTTCTCACTTAACTCCGAAACTCCATGTCTGAAAGTAATCCTACGCCCCCCAAATCTAAGCTTCCCCCGGTGTTGCCGGGGGCAAAGCCTTTTGTTGGACATATTCTGGAGTTCGGTAAGAATCCGCATGAATTCATGATGAGGCTCCGCGAGAAGCTTGGTGATGTTGCTGAGTTCAAGATGTTTCATCAGGACATGGTTTTGCTCACGGGGGAAAAGGCTTCAGAGGCGTTCTATAGAGCAGCAGATGAGGTTCTTGACCAGGGTGCAGCATACAAAATCATGACCCCCATTTTCGGTCACGGTGTAGTGTTTGATGCACCCATCAAGCGAAAGAATCAGCAGCTCCAGATGTTGATGCCGGCTCTTCGTGATAAGCCCATGCGCACTTATTCAGACCTCATTGTTGAAGAGGTGGAAGGTTTGATCTCTGGTTGGGGCGAAGAGGGTGAAATCGATCTACTTGAGTTCACCAAAGAACTGACGATCTATACCTCAAGTCACTGTCTTCTGGGACCTGAGTTCCGCCATGAGCTCAACAAAGAGTTTGCGGAGATCTATCATGATTTAGAGCGAGGCATTCAGCCTATTGCCTACGTATTCCCGAATCTGCCGCTACCCGTCTTCAGGCGGAGAGACAAAGCACGAGTCCGCTTACAATCGCTGGTCACGGAAATCATGGAGCGTCGATCGAAAGAGCGCTCTGAAAGTCCTAATGTTTTTCAGACGCTTATCGATGCCAGTTATGAAGATGGAACAAAGCTGACCCCGCATGAGATCACAGGAATGCTGGTGGCGACAATTTTTGCTGGCCATCACACCAGTTCTGGCACGACCGCTTGGGTGCTGATTGAGCTTTTGCGACACCCTGAATGGATGGAGAAGGTCGTTGAGGAGTTGGATCTCTTGTTTGGTAAAGATGGCGCAGTAACCTTCGAGTCATTGCGCCAAATCCCGAATCTTGAGAGCGTTCTCAAAGAGGTCTTGCGACTTCATCCCCCGTTGATCATCCTCATGCGCAAAGTTCTCGAGGACTTCACGGTCGAAGGTACTCTGATCCCTGCCGGTAAGTTTGTGTGTGCCGCGCCAGCGATCACCCATCGCATTGGATCACTATTCCCAAATCCTGAGCAGTTCGATCCCGATCGCTATTCGCCCGAGCGTGGGGAGGACAAGAATCTCTATGCCTGGCAAGCGTTTGGGGGAGGGCGCCACAAGTGCTCTGGAAATGCGTTCGCCCTTTTTCAAATTAAGGCGATTTTCTGCATCCTGCTTCGCCGCTATGAGTTTGAGTTGGTTGGTTCACCAGAGACCTACCGTGATGACTATACCAAGATGGTTGTGGAGCCTGCGTCGCCCTGTCGTATTCGTTATCGGAAAAGACGAGAGAACTTAGACGAGACTCCTGCGGCTAAAGTCTCTCCAGTTTCTGAAGCTTCTGAAGGGACGATCGCACGGGCTCAGATCGTAGTGGACATGGATTTGTGTAAAGGTCATGCAACATGTCAGGGAGAAGCGCCTGGACTCTTTAAGGTGGATGAGGATGGACGCCTGACGGTCCTGAATGCCTATCCTGATGCCGGCGCAATTGAAAAGGCTCGGGCCGCAGCTCGCTATTGCCCCACACAGGCCATTCAGATTCTGGGCGATACGAAATGACGTAGGACCTATCCGAGTCGGGAGTGAAGGTTGAGCCGATAGCGGCGCCCCCGCCAATTCACCTCTCTTCGGATCCAGATTTGGGCATAGATCAATGGAGCTGCTAGCCAGATGATCATTGATCCCCAAGCAAAGCGCCATGGAATGGGTTGCTTGGACATCCTGAAATGGAGGTTGTTGATGGTGATTGGCACCGAAAGTGCTGTCACCAACCCCATTAGGCTTAGGGTGGCCAAACCTTGGTAGAGTCCATAACCGGTTGCGATCAGGCCGCCCCAAAGAGCAAACCCTGTCAATGCGTGGGGAAGCTTTGTGGTCCAGAAAGGAAGGCCCGACATGGAAAACGCAATCCAGCGGATCAGGATTCCGACAAATTCCTCAAATGAACAGTCTTGCTGAATGATCGATACGGGTTTGGGAGACAGGAGATTTCGATATCCTTCTTCGACCATCCGTTTACCTAAATACATGTCATCTACGAGCTGTCCCTCCGCTGTCTCAAGTCCGCCAATGGCTTCAATCGCCTCGCGGCGTAAAACCATCATATGCCCCATGATGAAGGGGAGAGTTCCGTTCGCCCTTCGCGCAGTCGCCAAAGCGGAGGGTTCATAGAGGCCGTTTACCATCACGGCGTACCCGACATCACCTAGCGTATGCGGCGTCGCGGATGAAACAACCGTCGGAAATGCAGAACCTGCGCCGCCATCGGCAAGCAGGGTTGCGACCAAACGGCTGAGGTCGCCAGGAGTCTGGCGGATATCTGAGTCAACGAAGGCAATTAACGTGTGATGAGCGCTCCCCATGGCTTGAATCATGGCATTCAGTTTGCCGGTTCGGTTGCGCGGTGGTTGACCTGAAAAAAGGATCTCAGCCTCAGCATTGAGCCCTTGAGACTTTCTCTCTTGAATGACCTCGCGCACGATGCGAACGGCAGGGTCCTCGTCATCATCAAAGACAAAGATGGTCTCGAGAGCACCCGGATAGTGGTCTTCAAATCCAGCGATGACGTTTTCGCGAAGCCCACTATCGATACCCTTGATTGGGCGAATGACGGTAAGTGTGGGGTAGTTTTTCGGTGGCTCAGGTTCGATTTGCTGACGAATCGCGATTCGTTGTAGGGCATAAAAAGCCCAGACCCACGCAAGAAGGAGTCCCAAAATAATGAGAATAGGGAGGGTGATTGGCATGGGAGTCTTCTTGCCTATTTACCGATGGCGTTAAGAAATTGATTGTAAAAGCCTTGGCTTTCGCCTTTCCCTTCACGTGCGCTTTTTAAGGAAATCTTGAGTTCTTCCTTGAGTTTCATGTCAGATAGTCGTGAGATTGGTCTGACGGGGGCTTTGTCGGCCTTCTCAAGGTAAGGAAGCGCCGCTCTGGCATCTCCCTCGTCTAGGAGAAAGTCGCCATAAAAATAGTTGGTGTCCAAGCCTTCCGGGTAGAGGCGGATTGCGGACTCAAGATAGCTTCGCGCTACTTTGTTGTCACCAAACGAAATGGGCCAGCCCGGGAGGCGGTAGTAGAGATTTCCGAGAATGACATAGCCACTTCCTTCCATCGCCAGCGGGTCCTTGTCCATGGCTTGTAATACAAACTGTCGAGCCTTCTTAACGCGACCCAGCGCACTGAATCCACCCTCGTTCGCTGCAAGTGAGCATTGAATCAAACCGGCAAGCAAATAAGATTCAGCAGCGTCGGGGTATTTTTGGATGAGCGTATCGGCCTTCATGCTCAATGTCTTGAGAATAGGCTCCTGCTGATCTGGGGGAAGGGTGTAGAAGGTCATCTCCCACTCATCCTTTACATCCTGAATGATCTTAAGATCAGAGGGGGGGAGGGCGTTCACGGTTGAGGTGATTCCTGTGAACAGAAGAAGGAGGGCAAGAATGTGTACTGAAAGTCGCATGCTGTCGCGGGAGAGTGGAAGTTCCGATTCAAGCATGTTGCTCGACCGAGGTCGGTGGGGGTTACCCATCAGGAACGCAATCGAACCATTTTATAATCCTTCAGTCACTAAGGGAATGAAGTCTGGTCAGGGGACCAGAAAAAACGGAATCCCGAAGACAAAAAACCCATGCAGTGCATGGGTTTTGAGGATCAGGTCTGAATATCACTTAGCCAGAGCGTTTTGCTCTTGAATCCAGTGCATCAGAGCAGTTTGCGGAATACTCAGGCTCTTTTGGGCCAATTTCATGATGGAAATGAACCAGCGTAATCCGCTGCCTTTTCTAATTTCACTGGGCAACAAGCGGAAGGCCTGAAGAACGACAATGACAAACTGCATTCCCATGGAAACGATGCTGCTGTCGAGCGTCGAGAGAAGCGCCAAAGAGTGTGCACGACCCTTCGGATTACTCTTCCAATACTCGAAGATGCAGCGGTTCAGAAGAACGGATTCAGGCGTATGTGAGAGAAAAGCTTCGCGGAGCTCCTCCGACAAAGTTCTCCGAGTCAACTGCACGCGACCTGCGGCAATAGCATAATCGTGAAGTGCATTTTCGACGTTCAGGTCATGCTTGATCAGTGCTTCACGCAGGCTGAGAGCATCCTTGACCGCAGTCGTGATTCCCGAAGCCGTCAAGGGATGGCAGCAGCCCCGTGCATCTCCCAGCAATGCAACATTCATCTTGATGTTGCTCTTCGGTACGATCCGGTAATTGGCGGCTGCCAATGGCTTGTCGATAGCCATGGCTGCTTCAATGTCTTCTCGGAACTTCTTGGGAAAGGATTTCAGGTGTTCTCTGACGGACTCCTTGGAGTCATCGCCACGGAGTACCTCAAACATCACGCGAGCGCGCCCCTTGGTGACGCTATAGGCGTAGGAGATTCCTAGGGGATTAAGGAAAATGTTGCCATGCTCGGATTTAGGAAGGTGCCTATCGTCGACTTCGACGCCCAACATCCCAGAGTAGCGATGGGTTTCGTGGGATATTCCGGCAAGTTTTCGAACCTGAGACATGGGGCCATCGGCGCCGATGATCAGCTTGGCGTTAATGCGCAATTCACCCGAATCTGTTGAAACCACCGCACTGGCGGTTTTTCCTTCCGCATCAGGCTGAATCGCAATGACTCGAGCCCCCATCCAGACTTCGACGCCTTTGAATGATTTGATCTTTTCGAGCAGGTGTTCTTTCAGGGACTGATGCTCAATAGCCATACCCCCGTGGTCCAATCCCTCAACTTCGCTGTAGGGGAGGATGATGCTCTCTTCGTACTCAGCCCCTTCTTTGAAAGGGAAGATCGAGAAGCCGCGGATCGGGGATCCGATTTCAGGCTCGTCGGCAAGGAGTCCAAGCTGCTTGAGTCCATCAATGCCTGGAGGATGAATCAACTCACCTGCCAGACGCCGTCCGTGGGAGGATTTGGGTTCAATGACGAGAATTTTAAGACCAAGTGGGGAAAGCGCTGCAGCGGCGGCAGAGCCTGCGACGCCTCCACCCGCGATCAGGACGTCAACGTCCATCTGTGTATTCGCGTTAATTTCCATCATCAATCTGTTTGGACCCTTAGGAGATTGAGTTAGGGCAAGAACAATCATTCGATCGAAAATTTTGCCTCAACGCATTTCGATCATGTTGGCAACAATCATGCAACATTGGTTGCATTCTGGCAACATTAAACCCCTTTTATGGTGTGATTATAGCGCGTAATAGACCAAACGGGGAAATACGTGTGGTAAAGACGGTAATCCAACATGGCCGCTCCGAAAAAAACACCATTCACTGATTGCATCGGCCAGCTTCCATCTGAATTTTGTTTGCTTAAAAGCCACAGAATCCCGCGCTGAATTGATGGGTCATGGGGCGGGAGTATCTCAAGTAGCGCTAACAATGCCCAACTGGTCATTACGACCTGGGTTTCGGGCTGCTCGATATATCGCTCCTCCAAGCAGCTGGTGTAATGCTCACTCCAGCCACCATCCTCTCTCTGATGTGATTTTAGAAATGTGGCTGCGCGTTGGAGAGCCTCATCCTGAGCATCGACTCCGGCTAGTCGGAGGGCTCTTGCAACATGGAAGGTGGCATAGGTGTAATTGATCCCCCAAAAACCTTGCCACGCCCCGTCGGCTTTTTGTTGCCCTTTGAGGAGGCTGATGGCCCGTTCGGCGACTGCTGCCAGTTGTTCGGACTCAAAATCCGGATCAATTTTTCGGAAATGGCTAATGGCCCCCAAAGATGAAGCTGTGCATTCAATGTATGACAATTCGGTCATGCATTGCCCGAACATCTCGGAAGGATTAATCAACTCTAGAAGCTTGCCTGCCCTTCGGCGTTCATAAGTTCCAAATCCACCATCGGCATTCTGACGAGAAAGGATGAAGCGAATGCCGTCTCTCAGCCGTTCTTTGTCAAGTCGAGGGATAGAGGTGTAGGCAGGGTGTTCATATAGGGCGATCAACCCACTTAAAGCTTCCGCAGTGCAGTCACTGACCGGCCAACGGTGTTCGCCATCGGAGAAACACCAGCCCCCCCGAGCGGGATCACGCCAATATTGCGCATAGTCCTCAGGATCCTCAGTCATTTGGGCTTGGTCCAGAAATTGAACGGCCCGATTCATGGCGGCGATGGTCGGAGGTGATGGCGTTTTAATTTCCGAAATGGCCTGAAGAACGAAGCCAGTATCCCAAGTGTTCGATCTTGCCCCAACATAACGAAGCCCCTCCTTTTGATCCTCCCAGCGCCAAGCTTCGACGCCTGCCAGACTGGCTTCAAGTTCGGGGTGTGAGGGGTTATCGATAAAAAGCGCCAGAGTGTTCAACAGGCCATTAACAGGTGAAATCCCCTGATATCGCGTGGTCTTTTGTTCAAACTCAATGCGATTCATGCAAGCACGCAACGCTTTATTTCGAAGCTTCTTCCCGTGCCACCGCTCAAAAAGGGCCAAGCCGTCATAGATCACGCGAAGAACAGGGCTAATCGGAACATATATGTCCCCTGGCGCTAGCCTATGTCGGAGCTTTTCAAAACAAATCTGCTCATAGGGCCTTGTGTAAAGCTCGCTGCGGAGATGTGCGATGGTTTTTGCAGGAAGCGACGCTACAAAGCGTTTACCGGAGATATAGGCCAGCCCAAGATAGATGAGGCGTGTATGTGAGTAAAAGCGCCTTGGGTGAAACGGGAGCCATTCGGGGAGGAGGAAGAGCTCAGGAGGGATAGCATTCAGGCCCTTGTATTCATAAAGGCCGAGGATGGCGAGCCAGAATTTCCCCCACGTCGGAATCCCTTCAACACCTACCGGTTGCTGGTGAAGCCAAACCCTTGCGCGCGCTGCAATGGAATCATCGGGACTCACATCTAAAAGGCGCAGGGCAACATAGGCGAGGGTGGTGAAAAAGACATATCCGGGGGATTCGGGGTGCATACCCCACGAACCGTCGCTGCCTTGGGTCACTTCAAAGTGGCGCAGAATCTGGGCGCGATCACTCGCATTGTAAGGTCGACCCAGAATGGTTCTGACGATGACGGCTTGAGCCAGGATCATCGTGCACCAGACCATTTCACCTTCGAAGTCGCCAGTTGGCTTTTGTTGCGAAAGAAGGTAGTCCAGAGCCGAGTTTTCGGCCTGAATCAGCCGTTCGGTATCGAGTTCGGTGGAAGTCTCTGACATTCGGATGAGCTGGAATTACTTAGCGAGGGGCTTTCGCCACTTCATTGATGACGTCGGCGAACTCTTTTTCCCAGATGACTCTGTTATTACCCCAGGGGCCGTTGCTGAGTAAGACTTGTCCCTTCTTGATTTCAGCCTGGGCTTCAGTCGTTTTTTCGTCCACTTCAAAGAGCGCTTCGGCATAAAAGAGATGATTCAGCGGATGATCTCCAAAGCTATCAACCGACTCTTTCAGGAGGGCTAATGCTTTGTCACCGTCGCCAATGCCTGTTGGCCAGGGAGGTGCCTTGAGGTAAAGCATCCCAAGAAGACGTAGGGGTCCCCCTTGATCGACTGATTTGGATAGTTTGACCGCAATCGTGAGTTCTTCTTCCAGTCGGTGCAGATTCTCGGCAGCCTGCACCGGGTGATCGTTAATCGCAAGCCCCAGATTGGCTGCCAGAAAATAGTGGACAGCCGCATCGTCCTTTCCTCCTGATGCCAGCGAGCGTTCAGCTAACTTGACGCCTTCGGCAGCCAGTGCTTCTCGGTCAGCGCCATGAGGTTGCCTCTCAGCCAGGTGGAGAGCAATTTCAGAAGAAATCGATGTCTTAACAAAAGCTGGGTGAGTCGCATTTCGCGCCACGTTCATGGCGCAATGAAGCTCATCCGTTGATGTCGTCGGGCCAAGGCCTGACTTGGAGGCTAAAAGCGATTCTTCGCTGATGCCTGAGCACCCTGATACAGGACCAAAAAGGACGATTCGGTTGGGGAGTGCAGCACATCCGCTGAATGCCGCGGCCAGTAAGAGAGCGATCCCTCGGATTCGAACTTGCATGGTTATCGGCCCTTGTCCCAGAGACTGATGACAGGCTGGATGGCATTTTGTGATGCGGGTACGAAGGCCTCGATGGCAAAGAGCTCACAAAGCCTCTTTCCCTCCGTATCGTTACACATGTCGCTTAAAGCCTTTGCAAAGCGATTGCGTTCCTCCGTCGTGCTGGCCTCTTTGTTTGCGACAAGGCCCATCAGGGGTATTGGCGCAGAGGTGAAGACAGAGTCAAGTTCATGGGTGAGTGGAAGCGAGGACAAAGCTGCGAATTGCTGACCGTTGAGGAGAATGGCGTCCAATTCGCCCTTATCAAGCGCTCTCAGCGCTCGAATGGCCTGCTTGCTGGGTTTTAGCAGGAAATCCTTTTCTGGATCCAGCTTGCCGGCGAAGACGACGCGACGAATGAATTCAGCCTCCTCAAAGACGGTGCCACCTACTTGCTTGCCCTTGAGTTCGTCTATGGAGTTAAACCGGCCTTTGACCGCAACCAGATGAAACTGTTCGCTTGATAGCCCTCGCATTTTGGGTTGGGCTACAGGCTCCAGATGGAGACTTTGGCGCTGATCCAGGAAGATGCCAAGTGACGTAATGGCGAAGGCCGGCTTCTTTTCTTTTAACAGCGATTTGCAGCCTTCAACGTTCGAGGAGAAAGCACTACTGAAACTATGTGCAGGCCAATCGCCCACTTTTTCTACAACAGCCAGCATTGAAGACATGGCTTTGTTGGCATCATCCTCACTGACAGGACCGCCAGGGTAGCAGACGACGACAGGTGCGGGTTCAGAGAGAGATAGGCTTGAAAAGGTAATGGATGCCAGGGCTACTGTGAGCCGAAGTGATAAAAGGCGCATGGGGTTATTATTTCCTGGAGGAGCTGAGGATCAGACCAATAGCGGGTGCAATGAAAAGCGTCGATGCCAGGCACGTCATTAGACCGATGGTGATGTCGATACCCAGGCCTGACACTCCTCTGTAGCTGGCGAGAGTGATCGCCCCTAAACCGGCAAGCTCGGTGCCGGCGGCCAGCAGAATGACTCGACCTGCGTCTTGGGTAATCGCGATCGGGTCTTCGCCTTTCAAGACCATCCAGCGATGGCTCAGCCATACACCGTAATCAACCGCCAAGGCGATCACCAAGGGAAGCGCGATTATGTTGGCGTAATTGTAATGGAGACCGGCTAGCTTCATGATGCCCAGCATCCAGCCGCCACCGATCAATAGGGGCAGAGACGCAATCAGAATCCCCTTCGGCGAACGAATGACCAGTGCAAGCCAAGCCAGACAGACCAGAATCGCCGCTTTGGTCCCTTGGCTAAAACTGCTGACTACGGCCTTAGAAAAAACCTGATGGGTCGTCGGGAATCCCGTTGCTTCGGGTGAGACCTGATAGACCTCTGTCATGAGTTCGTCCAGATTGTCTGGATCGTAGACGCTCTTTGCGGGATAGGCATAGGCGGCCAAAGTTCCATCGCCAGCAACAAAACGCTCCCTGAGTCCGTCTGGCAAGTCCGTAGGCGAGATCGGGCGGGCGGATTTCCACTCACGGATCTGTTCCAAGCCATATGTGGCTCCCGCCAGCAGGGCTCGCAGCAAGGTTTCAGAGCGTTGCCTTGCCGTCTCTGGATCTTTATCCAGGGCAACCTGGAGGCTTTCTATCGCGGCTCTCAGTTCTTCAAGCGCTTGAACCAATGGCTGGTTGCCTGAGCTAAAGGCTTGTTCCTCATAACCTTCGATTTTCTCAAGGGACTGTTTCAAGAGTCGCTGTATTGCTTTAAAGGACTTCCCATCCAGTCCTTGCCGGCTCAGTGTCATTAGGTTTTGTGTAAAGGCAGGTTGTAAGGCCAGATTCGCCATGCGATGGGCTGCCTCAACCCGCTGTGCGCCATCGGAAGGAAAAAAGCTACTAATGGACTGAATTTTGGAGATGGACGGTTTATTTTGCGCTTCTTCTGTGATGTGACGTATTTCATCCAAGGTGTGTGCGGTAAAGATGACGATCTCGGATTGATAGTCCGTTTCGGTGACCATTTTTCTTTGATACTCAGCCGCTTTGGAGTCTTTCGGGAGAAGCGCGAGAACATCGTAATCAAAACCCATCTCCAGACCAGACCGAATGCCGAGAGCCGCTGTGCTGCCGGCAAGAAGAACGATGATGAATGCAAGGGAGCGGGGTATTTTCAGTCGAGATGGTGAGGCTTCAGGGGCGACCTTTGCGGCTCTAATTTGCGGCGGAATCAAGGCGTAAATAGCCGGTTGAACGACCCAGGTACTGATCAGGATGAGAAGGACGCCTCCTGCGGCAATGACTCCCAGCTCCGCAAATCCGGGAAAAGCGACCGTCGATAAGGTCCCGAAGATCAGCAGGGAAGCGCCACCGGCCGTGAGTACGGCAGAGAAAGAATCTCGAATACCAGAGCCAATTGCCTCAATGAGCGGTTTTCCAGCCCGTCGAGCCTCAGCGATTTGCGACGTTGTAAAAATGCCATAGTCGGCGCCAAGTCCAAAAAGGATCGCAAGAAAGCTGGAAGTGATGATGGTCAGATGACCGACCGCAAGATAGGCAAAGCCTAAGCTCCAGACCGCACCCAGACCCATCGGAATGAAAATGGCAAGGGCCCAAGGGACGCTTCGAACAACAAGAAAGATCAGCGCGCCGATGAGTCCTGCAGCCGTCCAGATGACAAGTTTGATATCGCGTTCGATATCGATGTATTCCTCGTATTCGATCGCGGGAAGACCAGTGAGTACAACATGCGGAGCCGTTAGGCCACGTGAGACATATTCTCTGGATAGCTCTGTCGCGACCTGGGTGATTCGCTGATTGAAAGGAGCCAGCGTTTCAAAATCCTCGCCCGTCGCCTTGGCATGGACAAAAAGTAACAGCATTTTGCCATCATGCGAGCTGAAGTATCCCCTACCCAGTTGTTCAGCGCCTACAGCTTTCAGTATGGGGTCAAAATCGACTTCCCCTGGTGATTCTTTTTCATCCAGCCAACGCAGCCACTCTCGGACAAAAGCAGTGGCACCCTTAATTCCAATCAATGCCTTTTGAATGTCCAACTCCCCTGAACTCTGCCCGTTCGAAGTGGCAGAGGAAACGGAAGCCAGCAAGGTTTCAAGCTCAAGCTTTGGCATTTTGCTGGCTGCGCTCAGTCCTTGTTCCAGCTGGGCCAATTGATCGGCGGGAAGGATCAGGTAAAGGTGATCATGTAGGAATCCTGTATCGAGACGGTCGGTGGCCTGGGCGATTTCCGGCTGTGGACGCAGTCGGGTAGCCAGCTCCGTGGCGAAAGACTCCAATTCGGATCGAGGCGCATTTTCGAGAACGACCACGAGATCAGAGGAAGCCCCAAAAGTCTCAAGATACCGATTCAGTCGATGAGCGACCTCGGTGTCCTGAGGCAAAAGCGCTTGCCGCGAGGTGTAGACCGGCAGGTGGACCGAAGCAAAGATGGCCAACGCCGTCACGATGGCGGCAAACATTAGGACCCACCATGGCTTGCTGGCGGATTGGATGCTCAGGCGATAAATGAAAGATTTAAGCATGCAGTGTGTGTGATCTGGGCCGTCTTGAAATATTCAGGGAATTTCTGTGCTGTCAGCCGTCTAAGTGACAGTCTGCGGGAACAAGAATCCGCTGTCATCTGGCTTTGAATTGGGAGAATTACTATGCCTGAGATTAATGGGAGAGCCCTGATTAGGGGCATCGTTCTCTTTTTGGTGCTTTACTTGATTCATGTGGTCTTCTTGCCGCAACTGGTGGGCGAGCAGGCAGTCTCGGGTGAGTACCAAGGGCTATTGTATGGGATCAATCAGGCTCTTGGGCTGGCAACGTGTTTAATTCCCGGTTTCTTGGCCGCAAAAATAGCAGGGCATCATGGATTTGTTCATGGTGGATTGGTTGGAGGAATTAGCACAATTCTCACCGCACTGATCGCCATGGTCTGGGCCATAGCCACGAGCTCAAAATTCTTCGGATTGGAGACGCTTCCCTTTTGGCTCGTCATCAACATGTTCCTGAGCGCATTTGCAGGATTACTCGCTACGAATATGGAAGAGCCTGAAGCCGAGGAATGAAGTCTCCTGAACTTCGATAATTCGTGTCTCAGGTTCTTGATGGTGGAATTTCCCTTCGTTCGTGGGGGATAATTGGATTCCACTTTGCTTCGAGGCCTCGCATGAATCAGGACTATGACGTACTCATTGTTGGGGGAGGCATGGTTGGTGCCACCCTTGCATGTGCTCTGGGTGACAGTTCGCTTCGCGTGGGTCTACTAGAAGACTCCCCTCCCGCAGACTTCGACTCAAATCAGCCCCATGATCTCAGGGTTTCTGCTGTCAGCATCGCCTCGGCAAATATCCTAAAGACGATCGGTGCCTGGTCTGGAGTGACCCGCAGACGGCTTTGCCCCTATCGCAGGATGCGAGTCTGGGAAGACGGTGGTGATGTGGAGTTTTGCAGTGATGAGATTAATGAGCCCGTACTCGGGCACATTGTTGAAAATCGAGTCATTCAATTGGCGGTCCTGGAACGAGCGCGCCAATTCGACAATATTGAGCTGATTTCCGGCGTTAAGACTCAGGCAGTTCGATACGCTGCCGAAGGTTCGTCTGTGACCCTTGAGGATGGTCGAGTGCTCAAGAGTCGGTTGATTGTGGCTGCGGATGGTGGTTTTTCCCGTGTCAGACAATCAGCAGGAATGGGGGTCAGTGGTTGGGACTACGAGCAACATGCGCTTGTTCTGACGGTTGATACCGCATGTGGACAGCAGGACATTACCTGGCAACGCTTTACGCCCCAGGGACCTCAGGCTCTGTTGCCATTGGATGGGCCTCACGCGTCCTTGGTGTGGTACAGCACGCCGGAGGAAGTCGCTCGTCTTAAAACGCTTTCCGATGAATCGCTACTGGCCGCTTTGGAAGCTGAGTTTCCCGCTTGTCTGGGCGATGTCACACGGATCAGAGCAAGAGGAAGTTTTCCTCTGAGAAGGCAGCACGCCCTTCGATATGTCAAGGACGGTGTGGCTTTGATTGGCGATGCAGCTCACATGATTCATCCGCTTGCGGGCCAGGGTGTAAATATCGGTCTGCTCGATGCTGCAGCACTCGCAGAAGTGCTGATTGCAGCCAAGCGGGCAGGGGAAGACATTGGAACTCATGCCGTGCTGGGCCGTTACGAGCGAATGCGCCGAAAGAACAATCTGTTGATGATGACCGTGATGGATGCCTTCTACCGGACTTTTGGGAATTCTCACGGGCCTGTTCGGTTTCTCAGAAACCTTGGATTGGGTCTTGCGGAGCGGCTGAAGCCTGCGAAGAAGCTCGCCATGACCTATGCCATGGGCCTGAATGGCTCATTGCCTCGGTTAGCGCAAGGGGAAGCCTTGCTCGGTTGAAGCGAAAGAACTTGTCGAACTCAATGTGGGGAGCTGTGATTATGCGAAAGATTCATCTGGTATTCGTAGGAATTTTCCTCTCTGGGTGCGCCAGTTATTCGAACTGGCAACCTGTAGCAGATCCTGCAAACGACAGAAATGCCGCCAATCTGGGAGTCGATACCGAGCAATGTCGGCAACTGGCTTCTCAAGCGGGTGCTGTTGGGACTGAAACAGCCAAGGGCGTTGCCGCAGGAGGTCTTCTAGGTGCCGCTGCCGGTGCTGCCATCGGTGCTGTTGCGGGTAACCCCGGTGCGGGCGCCGCCATTGGTGCGGCAGCTGGAGGTATTGGTGGCGGAACCGCGACTGGTGTCAGCGCAGACGACCAGTATAAACGTGCCTACATCAACTGTATGCGAGGCCGGGGTCATAACATCATCAACTGATTTCCCCCTCCGGGGCGTTTGCGTGAAATCGCCGCTGATAGAGCGTATCGATCAGGCTGCTTCCCGGTTTGGGGAGCAGCCTGCGGTTTTTTTTGACAACGGTCATCTTTCTCACCAAGAGGTGAGGATGCTCTCATCCCGTGTGGCTTCATCGCTGGCAGCCCTTGGCGTCAGTAAGGGTGAGCGTATTGCGCTTTATGCGCAAAACGGGCCCGAGTTTGTTGTTCTTTACCTTGGGATTGTCCGGGTGGGAGCGGTTGTCGTACCGATTAATCTCCTGATCAATACGCCGGAAATCGCCCATGTTTTGAGTGATTCCGGAGTGAGTGGTGTACTGGTGCAGCAGTCTCTTTCGCCCAGAATTCAAGCTGCCCTGGCGTTGACCGGTGAGGCACCCTTCGTAATCGAGATTGCTGAAACGGAGCGGGTCTTGGAAAACCTTGATCCAATTCTTGCAGGCGTTTTCGAGGCACCCACCATCGATTATTCACCGGCGGACGATCTCGTTGCAATTCTCTACACCTCAGGAACCACAGGCTTTCCCAAGGGTGCCATGTTGACCCACCAGAACCTTGCGGCGAATACCGAAAGTGTCCATCTCGCGATGCACTGGCGGTCGGGGCTTGATCGTGTTTTGGTGGTCTTGCCCATGTTCCATGCCTTTGCCGCAACCGTGGGCTTGTTGACGCCGCTTACAAACGGAAGCGCTCTGATTCCCCTGTCTCGATTTGAACCCGATGGGGTGGCCGCTGCAATTCATCGTTTCAAGGCAACCATTTTCCTGGGGGTTCCAAGCATGTACGCGGTGCTTTTGCGATTGGCGTCGGAGAAGGTCCCCTGGTTTGAAAGTCTTCGATTTGGAATCTCTGGAGGGGCTGCCATGCCGGCCACGGTTCTTGAGAGTTTTGAAGCCAAGTTCCATCTGAATATTTATGAGGGGGATGGACCGACGGAATGCTCGCCGGTGACCTGTGTAAATCCCATTGGAGGCGTCCGGAAGCCGGGTAGCGTTGGCTTGCCAGTTCCTGGTGTTGAAATGCGCATCGTTGATGAAGAAGGTAGACCCCGTCCCGATGGCGAGGTCGGTGAAATCGCAGTCCGAGGTGCAAATGTGATGAAGGGGTATTGGAACCAAGCGGACGCTACTGCCGAAGTCATGCGAGATGGCTGGCTCTTAACGGGAGATCTTGGGACCTGCGATGCCGATGGTTATTTCAGTATTGTGGATCGAAAGAAAGATCTCATTATCGTCAACGGCATGAACGTCTATCCCCGAATGATCGAAGAGGTCATTCATGCGATTCCATCAGTGCGCGAGGTCGCGGTTATTGGAGAGCCCGATGGGCTCCATGGCGAAGTTCCTGTCGCCTATCTGGCCTGTGACCCTGAAGCGGGTTTGGATGAGAAAATGGTTCGGCTTCACTGCCGGACGCATTTGGGGCGACATCAGGTTCCCAAACGGTTTGTTTTCATGATGTCTTTACCTCGCAATGCTGCGGGTAAGATTCTGAAGCGAGAATTACGTTTGGACGGTGAACGTGAGCGAGGCGTAACTGCCGGTTCGCTTTTAGAAGGGTGAATCTTTCTGTTTCTCCTTGTTTTCGCGCTGCTCGTTACGAATGGTTTCGATTCGTTCGTCCAGTATTGAATTGAGATAATAGTTGCTGCCTGCAGCATTTTTTGCGAGTTGAAGCTGCAGCAGGGCCTCCTGCGTCTGGCCCAGAAGGTAATAACCTTCCGCGTAGTAGCGGTGATATTCGGCTTCTTCGCCGAGCTTGCTGTAGGTTTCCGCCATCAGTTCATAAATGTCTGGATCCGGACTGTGATAGCGCAGATAGTCGTGTAGAACTTGCCGGGCCTTAGCTTGCTGATGGGTGTTCAGGAGCGCGCGGGCATAGTTCATGGTCATGGCGCCATTTTGGGGAAAGCGCTGAAGTCCAAGCTCATACATTTGAGCTGCCTTGACGAAATTCTTGCCGTCCATTTCCGCTTCAGCCAACGCATTCATGAATTGCGGTTGATTGGGATACCGTTGCACCATTTTTTGCAAAATCCCCTTAGCCAACTCCGTTTCTCTGGCTCGAGAATGAACTAGAGCGATGCCATACTCAGCAACATCCTGCTGCTGTTGGGTGCCACGGTTCTCATGATTTTTGAAATACTCGAGGGCTGTTTTAGGGTTCGGCGAGGATTGGACCCTCAGTTTTGCCTTGATGATCTGATAGGTCATCGAGTCCGGGTACTGGCGAAAAGGGAAGTGCTCCGCCCGGTCACGGGTATCAGAGATACGTGAAGTTGTGACGGGGTGAGTAAGAAGAAACTCGGGAATTTTGCCTCCGACAAAACGCGTGCTTTGTTGCATCCGCTCAAAAAACTCAGGCATAGCTCGAGGATCAAACTCCGACTTTGAGAGGACCTGCATCCCGACGCGATCAGCCTCGGCCTCGTTGTCGCGGGTGAAGTTGATCTGATATTGCGCGTTCATTCCCTGCGCCGCCATCATCCCGGCAAGAGCACCGTTACCCCCGGCTTTTGCACCAACCACAGCCGCAAGAAGCATCCCGATGGCCATCGGGATGGCCATTCTGGATGCGGCCTGAAAGGTCTGAAACAGATGTCTTTGGGTGACATGTGAAATTTCGTGCGCCATCACAGATGCCAACTCGCTTTCCTGTTCGGTAAGAAGGATCAAACCGGAATTGACGCCGATATAGCCTCCTGGTCCAGCAAACGCATTGATTACCGGCTCCATGACGACAAAAAAGGTGTAAGGCTGACCCGGGTTGTCGCTGTTGATGGTGAGTTTGTTACCCAGAGCCTGAATGTAGTCTTTGACCTCCGGATCAGTCGAGATTTTCATTTGGCCGTGGAGGCTTCTGTAAAATGCCTCACCAAGCTCCTGTTCCTGGACATTGGTCATCAATGTATGTGTCGGATCACCAATTTCGGGCAGCTCGATGTTGGGCATGGCAGCCCCTGCTGGAGACGGCAGAATGGCGATCTCAAACAGGATGAGGACCAGTGTTGCAACGAATTTGGATCGGATCATCAGTTAAGAGTTGATGAATGGGAGATACGCTCGTCGATATGAGGGTAAAACCCTAAAGGATCAAGGGGGATCATGCGCTACGCGATCAAACTTAATCAGTCGGCACTGTGTCCGCATGTGCCTCGCATGGCTCTCGATTTTATCAGAGCCCTCGAGGCTGAAGGCCACGAGATTATTCGTGTCTTTTTCTACCACGACGGGGTCTTTGAAGGGGGGGCTTCCTTCCGTTCCGAGTGGGTTGAATTGGCGCAAAAAGGTCGCTTTGACCTGATTCTCTGTTCTCAGGCTCTTGACCATCGTGGGTTGGAGTTAGATGTTCAGAGCCCTTTTGTTGTCGGTGGGCTGGCTCTCTGGGTCGATGCCTGCTTAAAGGCAGATCGAGTCATCAATTTCGGTGTCCCCTCCCATGCGTCCTGAATGGTTGTTTATCGTCAGGGTTGGGCCTGAATCGCGCCAGCTGGCAATTGAAGTTCTCTCAGAAGTGATGACCTTTGCCGCATTTGATGTGCCTTTACGGCTGCTCTTTCTTGATCAGGGTGCAAAGCTACTGATATCGGGCATCGATTCTGAGATTTCAGGCATGCTGTCGGCGTTGCCTGTTTACGGGATCTCCGAACTTTTCGTCGAAAAAGAATCGCTCGAAACCATGGGGATCTCAGGATCGGCTCTGGCCACAGAAGTGGGTGTGCTGGGGCGTGAAGAGGTCTCCGATTTTTTCCTATCGCATGAGAAGGTATTCGGTGACTGAGGGTGTGTTGCATCTGATATTTAGTCCGTCGGAGCATCCGGATCTACCATCGAGAGTAGGGGCGGGGGATTGTGTGGTCCTCATGCTGGGATGTTCGAATGCCCTTAGCGGGTGGGACTGGCCTTCGGATGTCAGGGTATTTGCTCTGGCCGAGTCGCCAGAATTCTTGTCAAGCGAGGATGCGATTGGTTATCGTGAGCTGGTCGCTTTGACTTTGAGCTTTTCGCGCATTGTTTCCTGGTAGGCCTGGGACTAGCTTTCTCCACGCACGAGAATGATGTGAAGTTACCCGCAAGAACGGAGGATGGTTTTCTAATCGATGCTTCGGAGTGGACTGAGGCTATGGCCCAAGCCCTTTTAAAGACAACGCCGATAGTCATCGACGAAAGACATCTTGAGATTATTCGATTTGTTCGTGGTTACCATGCGCGCTACTCTCACTTGCCGAATAACCGGATGTTCATCAAGGCGGTTCAGGTCTCGCTAGGGCCCGAAAAAGGGGCCTCTCAGTATCTTAATCTCCTTTTCGACGGTAATCCGGTCCGGAATGCCTGTCTGGCCGCAGGCCTTCCAAAACCGCCCGGATGCCTTTGAATACGGACGCCCTGTCTTGACGGTAGGGCTTATGGCGAGTAATTTACTCAGTCTTTTTTCTTCGGATTGGGTTCTGTTTACACAGGGATCCGATTCTTCACTTTAGGTGAGATTGCGTGGAGCTCAGCGGCGCTGAAATCGTTGTCCAATGTCTGAAGGACGAGGGTGTCGAATACATCTTCGGTTACCCGGGTGGATCCGTCCTACACATTTATGACGCCATATTCAAGCAGGATGACGTGCGTCATATCCTGGTCCGTCACGAACAAGGGGCAACCCATGCTGCGGACGGCTATGCCCGTTCAACTGGCAAGCCTGGCGTCGTTTTGGTGACCTCAGGTCCAGGGGCGACCAATGCCGTGACCGGCATTGCCACGGCCTACATGGATTCCATCCCGTTGGTGGTTCTCACCGGCCAGGTGCCAACGCCAGTTATTGGTAGCGATGCCTTTCAGGAATGCGACACGATTGGGATTACCCGTCCCTGCGTGAAGCACAATTTCTTGGTCAGTGACCTCTCCAAACTCGCAGAAACCATCAAGAAAGCCTTCTTTATCGCCACTACCGGCCGCCCTGGCCCCGTGGTCGTCGATATTCCAAAGGACATTACTGATCCGAATATCAAAATTCCTTATCAGTATCCGGAAGCGGTTTCCATCCGCAGTTACAACCCGCAGGTCAAAGGGCATCGCTGGCAGATCAAAAAGGCCGTTGAGCTTTTGACGACCGCCCGTCAACCGATGATCTACAGCGGGGGCGGTGTTGTGCTCGGTAATGCATCCGATGCATTAGTGAAGTTAACCCGCATTTTAGGCTTCCCGATTACGAATACGCTCATGGGATTGGGTGCGTATCCCTCGACGGACCGTCAGTTCGTCGGCATGTTGGGTATGCACGGAACCTATGAAGCCAATATGGCCATGCATGAGTGCGATGTGCTACTTGCCATTGGCGCACGTTTTGATGATCGCGTCACGGGTAAGCTGGCTCAGTTCTGCCCGGACGCCAAGATCATTCACATTGACGTGGATCCCGCTTCAATTTCGAAGACGGTTCGCGTGGACATTCCGATTGTCGGCGATGTGGCGCCGGTGCTCCAGGAAATGATTGAACTGATTGAGAGCCCCGATTTCAAGCTCAATGCTGAGGCACTCAAGGATTGGTGGGTCCGGATTGAGAAGTGGCGTCAGGTTGAATGCCTTTCCTTCGATCGCCAGAGCCCCAAGATCAAGCCCCAGTTTGTGATAGAGCAACTGTGGGAAGTCACGAAGGGCGATGCGTTTGTGACGTCGGATGTGGGGCAGCACCAAATGTGGGCGGCCCAGTTCTATCGCTTTGATAAGCCGCGACGTTGGATTAATTCTGGTGGCCTAGGGACGATGGGTTTCGGACTCCCTGCAGCCATTGGCGTGAAGCTGGCCCATCCTGATGCGGACGTGGCCTGCGTCACTGGCGAAGCCAGCATCCAGATGTGTATTCAGGAATTGGCGACGGCGCTGCAGTACCGGACTGGCATCAAGATCATTAATCTGAACAACGGCTATATGGGCATGGTGCGTCAGTGGCAGGAGTTCAGTTATGAGAGTCGCTACTCGCAGTCCTACCTTGAGACCATACCCGACTTTGTTCGTCTGGCAGAGTCCTATGGCCATGTCGGTATCCGAGTCGACAATCCCAATGACGTTCGTGGGGCGCTTGAAGAAGCTTTCCGTATGAAGGATCGTACCGTCTTCCTCGATTTCCTGACGGATCCTTCTGAGAATGTTTATCCGATGATTGAAGCGGGTAAGGCGCAGCATGAGATGCGATTGGCACCCGGTGTCTCCGTGGATCGGGAGCTTGCATGAAGCGACACATCATCTCAATCCTGATTGAAAATGAGGCAGGGGCTCTCTCTCGCGTAGCCGGTCTGTTCTCAGCTCGTGGTTACAACATTGAGACTTTGACGGTCGCACCCACCGAAGATGCATCCATGTCTCGGATGACCATTGTGACCTGGGGTAGTGACGAGGTCGTGGAACAGATCACCAAGCAGCTCAACAAGTTGGTGGATGTAGTCCGACTGATTGATATCTCTGAATCCGAACACATTGAACGCGAACTGATGCTAGTCAAGGTCACCACCCACGGCGCGATGCGTGACGAAGTGGTGCGTCTTTGTGACATTTTCAGGGGTCGAATTCTGGATGTTACGCCAACCAGCTACGTGATTGAGGTCACCGGGGAGAAGACCAAGCTGGACGCTGTGCTTCGTGCGCTCGGTGAAGAAAACATTATTGAAGTTGTCCGTTCCGGGACGACGGGCATTCTTCGTGGCGATCGTGGGCTTTCAGCCTGATCCCCTCCTATCAACTGAATATCTCTTCTATTGAGGAATTAACATGCAGGTTTATTACGACAAAGACGCGGACCTTTCGATCATCCGTGGGAAGAAGGTTGCCATCGTGGGCTACGGCTCACAGGGCCACGCCCATGCCAACAACCTGAAAGATTCCGGAGTTTCCGTTGTCGTTGCGTTGCGTCCGGGCTCTGAATCTGCGGTTAAGGCTCAGAACGCTGGGCTTGAAGTTGCTGCGATTGCAGATGCGGTCAAATCAGCGGATGTCGTGATGATTCTCGCGCCTGATGAGCATCAGGCGCGTCTTTACAGCGAAGTCATTGAGCCGAATATTAAGAAGGGCGCTGCCCTGGCCTTTGCTCATGGTTTCAATGTTCATTACGAACAGATCCTCCCCCGTAAGGACCTGGATGTCATCATGATCGCTCCGAAGGGTCCGGGCCATCTGGTGCGTTCAACCTATACTCAGGGCGGCGGTGTTCCTAGTCTGATCGCGGTTTATCAGGATGCCTCAGGTCAGGCTAAGCAGATTGCCCTGTCCTATGCCTCGGCTAATGGTGGTGGGCGAGCCGGCATTATTGAGACCAATTTCCGTGAAGAGACTGAAACCGATCTTTTCGGCGAGCAGGCAGTACTGTGCGGTGGTGCAACCGCCCTGGTTCAAGCCGGGTTCGAGACCCTGGTCGAAGCCGGTTATGCCCCTGAGATGGCCTATTTTGAGTGTCTCCATGAACTCAAGCTGATTGTTGATCTGATGTACGAAGGGGGTATCGCCAACATGCGTTATTCCATCTCCAATACGGCTGAGTATGGTGATCTGACCCGCGGTCCTCGCGTGATCACGGAAGAAACCAAGTACGAAATGGCACAGATTCTCAAGGAAATTCAAAACGGCGAGTTTGCCCGTGAGTTCATTTTGGAAAATCAGGCTGGCGCAGCAACTCTGAAGGCGAAGCGTCGTCTGGGTCGTGAACACCAGATCGAAGAGGTCGGTGCACGTCTGCGTGACATGATGCCTTGGATTAAGGCAAACAAGATTGTCGATAAGGCCAAGAACTAATCGTTTTCCGACAATCAAAGCAAAGGGTGGGCTGGTCTCACCCTTTGTTGTTTTGGCCGGGTGAGTTTTACTCCCGAACATGACCGCTGGATATGTGGCTCGCAATCCTTCAGGATAGGCACTGTATCCACCCACCTGCAGTACACACTACGATCTAATGGACACCAACGAACCCAAGAAGAATCGACGGAGGGGCATTTACTTGCTTCCGAATCTCTTCACTACCGGAGCGCTGTTCTCCGGGTTCTACGCCATTACCTCGGCGATGAATGGCCAATTCGAGCTTTCAGCCATCGCGATTTTTATTGCTATGGTGCTGGATGGGCTTGATGGTCGCGTTGCGCGTCTGACCAATACTCAAAGTGCATTTGGCGCCGAATACGACAGTATGGCGGACATGATTTCCTTTGGTGCCGCGCCTGCCTTGGTGATGTATGCCTGGTCGCTCTCCGCTCTCGGCAAAGCGGGATGGGTTGCCGCATTCGTGCATGCTGCGGGTGCTGCACTCAGGCTTGCGCGATTCAACACGCAATTAGCGACGCAGGATAAACGTTATTTTCAGGGGCTTCCCAGTCCATCCGCTGCGGGTATCCCCGCCGGCTTTATCTGGGTTGCGGTGAAATATGAGATTCCGCTTGAAAGCATTCAATACATTGGCTTGGGTATGGCCGTGTGTACCGGATTGTTGATGGTGAGTAATTTTCGTTATTACAGTTTCAAGGATATCGACTTGCACGGTCGTGTGTCTTTCCTTTGGGCGATTTTGGTCATGCTGTTGTTCGCTTTGCTTTACACGAATACGCCCTTGGTGCTGTTCACAATCTTTACGCTGTATGCCTTGTCCGGACCGATTCTGACGCTGGGACGGCGTCGCCGAATGCGTTCAGAGCGGAGGAACTGATGCGTCCGACTTGAAGCGGACTCCATCGGATCCTATAGTGTCCCTATGAGAATGTCTGATCTCCTGAGGGAGTCTATGTTGTTTTGGCAGCTTTCTGCCCTTCTGCGTCCGTTGCTTCCCGCCACGGTCCTGCGCGTGATCCTGCCCTGAGGGGCAGAAACACGATGCATTCAAGACCTTTCATTCTTTCTATTTCAGTCGAAGCCAACGACGAGAGTTGATTCATGAGCGAGAAACTCATTATTTTTGATACCACCCTGCGTGACGGCGAGCAGAGCCCCGGCGCGTCCATGACCCGTGATGAAAAGGTCCGCATCGCCAAGGCCCTTGAGCGGATGCGCGTGGATGTGATTGAGGCTGGATTCCCAGCAGCAAGTCCGGGTGACTTTGAAGGGGTCCAGGCGGTTGCAAGATCCATCAAGGACAGTGTCGTCTGTGGCCTTGCACGGGCGCTTGATCGCGATATAGATCAGGCGGGTGAAGCGCTCAAGGATGCCGAGAGATCGAGGATTCATACCTTCATCGCGACATCTCCAATTCATATGCAGCTCAAGCTGAGAATGTCGCCGGATCAGGTCATCGAGCATGCAGTGAAAGCGGTTCAGCGTGCTCGGCGTTACACAGATAACGTGGAGTTTTCTCCTGAGGACGCCGGACGATCTGAAGAAGATTTCCTTTGCAGAATTCTTGAGGCGGTGATTGATGCAGGCGCAACCACACTGAATATCCCCGATACCGTGGGCTATAGCATGCCTGATATTTTTGGTCGCACGATTCGACGTCTGCGTGAACGGATTCCAAACGCTGACAAGGCGATCTTTTCAGTGCACTGCCATAATGATCTTGGGCTAGCGGTCGCGAATTCGCTGTCTGCCGTCATGAATGGGGCGCGACAGGTCGAATGCACGATCAACGGGCTTGGTGAACGGGCAGGCAATGCTGCTCTTGAAGAAGTCGTCATGGCGGTCAAAACCCGTAAAGATGTCTTTCCCTGCCATACCGATATCGATACCCGTGAAATTGTGGCCTGTTCCAAGCTGGTTTCGAATATCACAGGCTTTCCGGTTCAGCCAAACAAGGCGATCGTGGGTGCTAATGCCTTTGCCCATGAGTCAGGCATTCACCAGGACGGCGTGCTGAAACATCGGGAAACCTATGAAATCATGTGTGCTGAGGACGTGGGTTGGAGTGCTAATCGCATGGTTCTGGGTAAGCATTCCGGACGCAATGCCTTTAGAACGCGTATGGCAGAACTCGGAATTGAATTTCCATCTGAGGCAGAGCTCAACGAAGCCTTTTCGCGATTCAAAGATCTTGCTGACAAAAAGCATGAAATCTTCGATGAGGATCTCCAGGCGTTGATTACGGACGCCGGGGATATGGCTGATGATGAGGGCGTTCGTCTGGTTTCCCTCAAGGCTTCTAGCGAGACCGGTGAGCAGCCGTCTGCTAGGGTGACAGTCCGCGTGGACCAGGATGAGCTAACCGCGACTGCGACCGGTGGTGGGGTGGTTGATGCAAGTCTCAAGGCGATTGAGGCGGTTGTCAAAACAGACGCTCAACTCCTTCTATATTCGGTCAATAACATTACGACAGGAACGGATGCCCAAGGAGAGGTTACCGTCAGGCTCGAAAAGGGTGGGCGGATTGTGAACGGTCAGGGTGCGGATACAGACATCGTAATCGCCTCCGCCAAGGCTTACCTGAATGCAGTGAATAAGCTTAGGACGCCGCAAGCGCGAATGCATCCTCAAGCGGCATCGGATGTCTGAGACGGAATGACTGGCATGGAGACCCGTGATCCCTATCTGGAAA
>CAYQOJ010000020.1:24887-25772 GCA_964419105.1 uncultured Methylococcus sp. | reverse complement strand
TTCTTCAACAGATACCACGGACCCGTCATCTTGCGAATCAAGCCGACAGGAAGAATCACTGTCACAACTTGCGTGTCTGGCATTCGGTATTCGCTCACGTTGCTGCGCTTTCTCTTCCATAATACGGTTTCAATGCTTCATCGACTTCAGCGATCTTGTACTCATGCACCCAGATGTACGAGCTCATCAACAAGCCGGCCAGCTTTCGGCACTCAGCTTTGAGTAGTTTCAATTCATTCTCGAGAACAAGGATCTCGTCAGATGTCACGGCCCAAAGCCTTGCGACATGACTTGACCAGTGGGTGCTCGATATCAATCTTCAGCATCTCTGACGCTGCCAAGTTGGCCCAACGGTGAACCAGTTCTTCTGGAAGTGGGACCTCGATCTTGGGGCCACTCATCCAAGCTGCACGAATCTCCGCTTCCCGAGCACTAGATGCAGCGATGCTGCTAACTGACTGCGAATTCCCCATCAATCCTCCTCATCGATATCGGGAACCGGATAGGAATCCAGTTCCCACTGCAACGCAACCTTCAACATCCCGATCACTTCCCACGGATGGACTTCGTCATCAGTGTTCATTTCCAATGACATCGTCCCGTCGGGCTCGAGGATTCGAATGATGTGTACTCCGCCCAACTCCATGCGTTCGTCAGTCATGGCCACAACCTCAGAATGAATGCACAAGGATCTTCGCCATCGACCCACTGCTTTTCTTCTTCTTCGGTATACGGAATAGCGTCATGCGTGGAGCAAGAGACTTCCGAACACCATTTCTGCTTCTTGCCGAATTCAATCCAAGTGAAAGGGTCAAACAACTCGTTGACCACTTTCACGATGAAATCGGCAGCATCAAGCTTTCCTTCATCGCTTGATATATCGAT
>CAYQOJ010000020.1:20630-24877 GCA_964419105.1 uncultured Methylococcus sp. | reverse complement strand
TCGCCCCCACAACGTGTCCTTTTGGCCCTTCATGTATCGCTCGATACATTCATCAAACTCGTCAATCACAAGTCATCCTCAAAGTCGTTGAGTCCAGCTTCTGCAATTCCAGCGACGACGTACTCGAGGAGCTCCGCCATGATGCCTACGGCGTGCTCACATCGATGGTCTGACCACGCTGATTCAGCTGCAATCAAATCCTGCACAAATTCAACGTGGAATACAGCGAAGAAACCGACAAGGTCATTTTCTGTCAGCTGTCGGCTGATCTCTTCAGCAATGTCCATTTCATCGCTGACGATGTGATCCCAATCGTGGGCTGTGACCCAGCGGCTCTGCATTTCGGGATCACGGGAAAGGAACTGAAGATATGGATGATTCGGTGGAACTTCCTCGTTGCTGTCAGACATCAGCTTCGAATCTTTCGTTTCGGTAATTGCAGTAGTTGCACCACGTCGTGCAAACAGTTTGAGGTGGAGACGTGTATGCGACTCCAGGTGGCCACCAATCCGGTGGTTCGGAAATCCATGAGATTTCCGTCCACTGGATTGGTGTACGACCGCAGTGGGGGCATCTCAGATTTCGCTTCGCCATTCGGGAACCTCGAGGTGTTTCCTCCACGAACGCTCAGCGCGCAAAGCCTCTTCAACTTCAGCTTCACGGAACTGCTTCAAGTTGACTTGTGGCCGCTTCTGGGGAACAAGAAGACCATGTTCCTCCTCGTAGAGGATTCCCCCAATAATTGAGTACACGGCCATATCGTCAAACGAATCAATTACTCCCTCGTTCGCGAGCTTTGATCCTCGAGCTGCAGCCTGCAGGCGACGCTGCTTGTCCGACATACGCAGACATGCACCTACCCAAGCTGGCATTCCCCACTCGGACGATGCTCGAACATTGTGGAATGGATCTGAGTCGATCCCATAGTCCCGGCTCTTCTTGTCGTGCAGTTGTCCAAGCTCTTTGAGCTTCTGATGAAATCGAATCGAAAGTTCGTGCGTCATCGGTCCGTCAGAACAACAAGTGATTGAGCTAGTACAACCGCCAAGAACGGAACCCATATCGGCTTGTACACGTTGAACGCTTGCAGGATGAGCTGCAATACGACAGTCATTGCCACAACTGTCAACGCTGCGATGATTACGTCTCGCATGAATCGCTTCCTAGTCGCTCGGTATTTCGGTGTTGGTTCGATTGCTCGCATGGGCACCTCCGCTGTTTGTTGCTCCAAGTACACTGAGCTGAACGGGAGGTGAAACCAGTGCTTCCTCGAGTTTCTTGAGAGCACGTTCACGAATCCGAAAGATGCTTGCCTTCACAAGGCCAAGCTCCTCCCCGATCTGCGCTAGCGAACGCCCACGCCAGAAGATGGCTTCAATCACCCAGCGTTCACGTTCAGTGAGCACGTCAGACTCGAGCACTAGGCGCATCGGTTCGAGACGTTCCTGTTTCTCGAGCATCGATTCAGCCGGCTCATCGAACGGTGCCGTTTCCATGAGGGCCTGATATGGGGTCGTCGGAATGTGACGGTCTTCCCTCCATGAAAGCGACGAAGGTGCGACGGGGTAGCTACTTGAGCCCATTCGACTCTCCCGTGTAATCCGTCCACTCGCCCATCAAGTCGGCGTGAACGGCCCAATAGTCTTTGCCTTCGTTGAATGTCCCTCGAGGTGCTCTACCTGTCACGATGATCTTTGAAAGATCATCCAAAGACACAGTGCAATATCGCTTGTTGGCCGAGTCGTAGATGAACAGATCGACTTTCCAGTCGCTGTTCCACTCGATTAGTGCTTCGAATTTCTCGCACTTCAGTTTCAGAAGCTGGTCTTTCCCGAGGCCCATCACTTCGATAAGACCGTGGCTTGTCACCATGTCAGGTGTGTAGCGAACCTTGATTGGCACTTTTGCCAGATTCAGCGGAGGTCTTCGAAGCCCGTAATGAGCGAAACCTCCCTGATACACATCCTCGAATACACCCTCGGCAAGATCCCCCATTGCACCGAGTCGTTGCTTGAACGAACCCTCATGGAATGCCATCGGAATATTGTCAGGATGCGTCGGGAGGTGCGTCCCCTGGCCGTTTCGCAGCCCCGATCTGCATCACCTGCTTGTCATCGAGCCAAGCGATTGAATTCAACGCATCGAGGGTGGCTTTGATGAAGTTGTCCAAGTCGCCACGAATTCCTTTGACTGATTCGTGGTACTCACCAACTGTTACCAGCGAGCCAGTTTTGAAGTACTCGATGTCGACTGTTACAGGACCCTCGAATGGGTCCCAGCCTTGAAGCTCCCATTCAGCTCCAACGGAATGTTCGTATTCCATCGCCCATTCGGGCGTGTAGGCCCGATTTCTGCTGAGCCTTGGGCGTGGTTTCACTCGAGGCTTTATTGGTATCCAGAGAGTGTGTTCCCTCATTGGGACCACGCCCAATCGAGGATGCGCTGCAACTGTTCCTCGCAGTCATCACGACCGTAGAACTTGCCCCACCGCTTATCCGCGTCGGCAAGAAGCACGAAAGCCTCAGTCGGGGACAACTCCCCTTCGGAAGCCATGAGCCATGCCAGCCTGCTCAGGGTTGATGATCGGTCCCTGCCCTGTTTCCCATCACGAGCTTGTAATGGGCCTTCACAGAAGATCGTGTTTGCGAGCCCTCCGAGCTTCGCCCGAAGGGGCTCGAGGTCACCAGACCATTGGTCGATCTGGACCTGTACATGTTTCTGTACAGGTGCGGAATACAGCCCTGCGACCCTCTCAAGGTCAGCGAGTTCGACCCGATTCTCGAATGCAGCTTCCACAAACCACGGAAACGAAATTGCTCGATCGTCCTTGTCGATCATCACTTGTCGTTCGCTGGCTTGTTTCAGACCGCCCGGGTAGGGGAGCCGAACCCAATTCCCCAGCTTCTTCCCCTGCAGGGTCGTCTGCTTTGGGTTCACTTCGGTCGCTGGGATGCCTGCAACCTGATGGGCGACGAGAAACGCATTTCGCATGGTTTCTGCTGGCACCCATTCTCGAGCGAACAACCACAGGTGAGCACCTTTGCTCTTGGATATTTCTCGCCATGTCGTAATTCCGAACTGCTCGAACACCCGTTGGAGAGTTCGAGCCTGTTCGAGGGCGATATCACCCGTGTCCAGATCGGTGCATCCCCAATGGACAGTCAGATAGTCGGTCAATGGGTAGACCCCGAGTGGGAAATCGGGGTTCACGAGGTGACGTTCGAAGTGCATGGTCCGCAGTTCTCGAGCCATGCCTTTCGGCTGGTCGCCTGCGTCGCCATAGCCATCCCATCGTCCTTGGAACAGCGAAATGAATTGCTTGGTTTCGTTGTCCATCAGAACGCCTCGTAATCGAGTTCTTCTGTCTCGTACGACTGCGGGTAGTGGATGTAGATAGGGGAGATCCGTCCCGTGTCTGCATCGAGGTTGTAATCGAGGTCGTCTACAAGCCGGCATGGTGCACGCTTGGTTTTTACCAAGCTCACTGTGATTGTCGACTGGTGCTTTCGAAGGTCTGAGCGCGCGGCTTCAAGGTGGTCGTACCACTCTTGTCGGGGATTGTGAGACGTGCGGATCTTGTCTTCAAGCTCTTCGATTTGCGCCGAAATCTGGGACTTCTTTCGACGCACGCCAATCATGTGAGTGGCTTGCTGTTCTCCTCCGTAACCACCCGAATCGATGGATACTTTCCCTCCAGCAGAACCCTTTGTTCTCGAGGACTGATGGAGAACGAAGAGGGGGATGTCTCTCTTGCGTCCCCATGCTTTCAAAGTGTTGATCTTCCCGACCGTGTCTGTCCCCTCGAGGAGTTCCGCATAGTCGTAGATCACAGCGTCGGTGTGGCCCTGCCAGTACTCCTCACACTCATCGAGGGCAGAGTCCATCTGGGAAATTGACATCTGCTGGTCAAACACGGCAAGGAGCGGGAAATGCTGTGCAGCAGTTTCACGGACCAAGCGTTCAGCTTCGCCATCGTGCATTCCAACGCGACGCTCGAGCTCCTCGGCAGACACGCCGTGAATGAGTGCACAGAGCTTGATTAGTACAAGCACCCGAGTTTCATCAGGGGTGAATAGGGCAATGCGACGGTCACGGGAGTTCAGGATCATTTGCGTCGTGACGACTGTCTTCCCCGAATGGGCGTAGCCGACAATCAATGTCATTTCGCCGGGAGCTGTGCCTCGCATCGAGTCGTCAAGTTCCTTGATGCCCGTGTAGATCCTTCGCTCAGGGTGCTGCGCCCAACG
>CAYQOJ010000020.1:15729-20620 GCA_964419105.1 uncultured Methylococcus sp. | reverse complement strand
CAATCGTTTTCGTGCTGGGGTTGTATTCCGCCGTTCTCAAGTGCTGCAATTCGAGCAGCGATCTCTTCGTCTGTGAGTGTTTCCACGTTGTCCTCGAGTTCTTAGAAACACGTCGGGCCACCCCGCAGGGTGGCCCGACGCTGGTTGGCAGGGGGGATACCAACGACTTAGGCAGCGACACCCTTCGGAGGCCACACGCCTGCACCAGAGATCGCACCCTTGAAGTGGGGCGACTTCGGGTTCTTGGAGCCACCGTTCTGCGGAAGATCCGCACGGTTGTCCCACAGGGGCTCACCCGGCTGACACTTCGATGCTGCAAGCTGCGACGGCAACCAATCGGGAAGGGGGCCGAAGGGAGCATTCTTCAACTGAATGCCCGCTGCTTCGGGGCTACCCGTGACATTGGTGGTGCCTGGAAACGCCTGCTCGACTGCTTGGGCGGTCACAGCTGCTGCAACAGGAGCGACAGCAGGAGCAGGCTGGACGGGGGCTGAACCCTTTGACACTTCACCGAGCATGAGGCTCGATTCGAAGATGTCGGTTCGGATCTGTTCGAACAGAGCCGAGTCCCAGCCGACGGACGGGTTTGCGATTGCAGCGTAGATGTGCGCTGCAGCCGTTGAAGCGTTTTGTGCCGAGATGAGTCGGTCACGATCGATGGAAACCATCAGGATGCACCTCCGTTGGTGTTGATTGAAATGACATTGTCCAAGCGGATCGGGTACTGCAACCGCTCGAGCTCGAGGGCCGTTCGATTGTCCGGCCATGTTTCGGGGTATGCGAAACCGTGGCCCTTGCAATCGGTCCACGCTTCGCACCACTTGGGGCTACACAACGCACTCGTGTCGTTGCGTGGCCATTCAGTGATCTTGGATTCGAAAAGCAGTGCGTAAGACTTGAGTTTCATCGCAAGCCATGAGAAATCTGCAAGGTTCCGCGTGACTTTCACTTCCTGCGTTACCTCGGAACCCTTCTTCAACATCACATAGAACGTGAATGGGAGCTCCGTGCCATTGATGAGTCCGAGCTTCAATGCGGCGTACAGGTAGACAGTGGCCTGAATGTTCCAGCGATCTTTTTCCCAGGCCTTGTACTTCTGGTTTGCCGTCTTCCAGTCACCAAGACCACGGGTTCGATCGAGGTAGTCCATTGTCCCCTCAATGGTGATGACCCGCTTGTCGTCTTCGTAGACAACGATGTTCTCGAATGGGATCTCCATAGCGACGGGAGTGAGGTTTGGGAGAATTTCCCGATACCAGCCTTCAAGACACCGATCGATTGTTTCGTGAGCTTCCGCTGCACTCGAGAGTTGCTTCCACTCGAAATGTTCCGCATCCGATAGTTCGTCAAACGTTTGGTGGGCAATCTCCTGAATCACATCAAGATTTGTTGCGACCTCGTCATCGCGAAGATCCTGCAAGCAAACCTCGATCCCCTCATGCACAGATGTGCCTACGGCAGTCGCATCAGACTCGACTCGAGGGAGCTGGTTTGTCACTTGAAGCCGGCCCTTCTCCAAGCACTGCTCAAGTGTTCCAACGGTCGACTGTCGGAACCTGTGAAGAATCCGACCATCTTCAGTCTTCGATAGGGCAACTGTTTGCCGTTGCTTAGGTGGCATCATTCCGCCTTTCTGTTTCGTCGCACATGCGACTTCACTGTTCCCATCGGGACGCCAGTGATCTTTGAAATTTCCCCGTACGAAAAACCGTCATTGCGGAGCTCGAGGATCTGGTTCAAGACGGTCGCATCCCATTTCAAACCACCACCAGCCTCAAGTTGCTGGGCCGCTTTCGACTTCTGCTTCGTGAGGCTCGCCAGCCGGTCAACCTGCTGCGCAGTCAGACCGACTTGGGCTGCGATCTGCCGATGGGAAAGTTCGCCAGTACGAAGAAGCTTGTCGGCACGAACAAACGCAGGTGCAAGCACAGGATCGATCGTCAAGTATGAAGCCACCATTGAGGGATGGCGGGATACGACCTTGCCCGCCTGCTCGAGCGTGAGCCCTGAAGCCAGCATCTCCCTGACAAGGGACTGCAAAGCCCCGTGCCAGTTCACTGAATCTTCAGCTTCGCTCCACCTTGAGCGATACGAACCAAGTTCTTCGTATCCAATCGGGGGTGCGAATTGGGTGCCATGTATCTCATCCAGTTCACACAAAGCCGTGTAAGTAGTATCTTTCATTCTCTCCTCCAGCGTTTACAGGGGAGAGAAGTGCCTGATGAAATTCAGTGGCTATCGGAAATTCTGCTTTTTGTGGCATAATCCGAGTGCCATCAAGTGAACGGGTAGTTGTTTGCACCTCCACGCGTTCGCTTGCTGGTTTCACCGGGTGGGGGGGTGGTTGATGTGGTTGCAGCCCTCGGCCACTCCCCTCCCATCTTCAGTTGTTAGACCGACTTAGTGTCGGGTGCTTCTAGGTGTTGCTGTATTCCGCCTCGAGTATCCCGTCCTCCAGTGACACTGGAGGACGGGACTGGTTCCCCGCACCCCCCCTGTGTCCCCCCCATTGTGAGACAGGTTCGGGAAGTGCAACTACCCGTGCGCTCAATGTCTGGACACTATTTTTAGCCCATCCACCAACTTCGCGAGTGGGTCACTGCCAAGTTCGACGTACCGACGAGTGATATCTAACGAAGAGTGGCCCATGAGTTGTGACACCACCTCAATCGGCACGCCAACGGACACGAGGTTGGTTCCGAACGCATGGCGGAGCTGATGCGGATGGAACAGGAGGGGCTCAAGGCCAAGCCGGTCAAACATCTTGTTCATTCGCTTGTTCATCAGGTCGGGGTTCACCACCCCCGATGGAAGCCTGTGGAGGGTCCGTGTCTCAAATCGAAGGACCTTCTCATCACACCACGGCATCAACGCCACAGAGCCTCTACGGGCCTCTGAGAGCCGTCTGAGAGGCTTCCACCACAGTTCCTCAGCGTCACCTATCCATTCGGCCAGACGCTGCTCGTAGAGCACCACAGGGGACTCGATGTGAAACAGCATCCGCTTCCCACCCTTGCGCTTCACGCCGGCTAGCGCAGCGGGCCCAAACCTGACCTGTTCAGGGGACAGGCCACAAATCTCCATTCGGCGGAGCCCCACAAAGCACCCCAGGCCCAAGGCGACACGCTCGTCATCGGTCAGATCCGAGAACCACACCGAACGCCAATCCTTCAGGGCCACTGGCTTCGGCTGCTCGTTATCGACCTTCGGCAATTCCTCGAGGAGAAGCAGAGTCGGATCTGCACCCGACAGCATGTCTCGAGCAGCAGCCCACTTGAACATGGCCCGCACCGCAGCCAACTCACGCTTCAAAGTGGCAGGGGCCGGGTCGCCGTTGCGGCGAGGACGGAACAGCCACTCACGGAGCTCATCAGCAGTCACTTTGGAGAACGGCGTGTGTACCGCCTCCAGCAGACTCATGTATGTCTGTCGATACGAGTACACCGTTTTCGGGGATCGTCTCTTCGTGTTCGCCATCCACTCGAGATGCCCATTGCACCACTCGATGTTGGATGCACTTCCCGTTCTGTTTCGCATAATTGCCCAGCACCTCCAGTGCAGGGCGGTCCTGTGCAGGAACTGATATTCCCGCCGTTGTCAGTTCTTTGCGCAGGACCGCCTGTTCCATTACCGTGACGCAGTCCCCAAGAACACGGCCCCACCTTGGTGGGGCGGTTTGCCACAACCTCGAGGTTGTGGCACGGGTTCGAATCCCGTTGGGGGTGCGCAGCAGTCAAAGTACCAGCGTGCTGTGACACTCGTCAACGATTGAAACTTGTTGTAACTAGGAATTAGAACGGGGCCCCGAGTTACACGCTCGAGGCCCCGTGTCGATTTGAACTAAATTTCCAAATTGCAGCGGTCAGGCAAACGCTGCTCGTGGTCGGATTACACGCTGGGAGCCAGGAACCGCCCAAATCTGGGTGAAGTAATGCTCCAGGTCACAGGCCCCGTATTTCTCCCATCGTTCAAGTTGGGCTTGGGCCTTCTCGAGTGTCTCGAATGCGACCGACTCGTAGTCTTCGCACTTCACAATCCAACAGAGCTTTGTTTTTCGGGCAGTCAACTGATCCACCCCATCAACTTGCATCCGATCAGTGCCGCGACTGGATAGCCGAGACACATGGCGATTGCGTACATGTGATTGCACCTCCATCTAGTTGCCCGCTTGCAGGCGGGTGATGCCGTGATGACACCATCGGCCCACCCGGCGAATTGCCGAGTGAGCCTGTGCTGCCATCAGACCCGAGTTGTCTGACGTGAGCCCTTGCCGACCCGTTTCAGTTCACCGAGACACGATTTGCCGTGAACCATTGCTGGGCAAGTTGTGATTGAAACCACCGAAAGCACTAGGTGCCCTTTGCTGCATTTGTATTCGAGCCGTTCAGGCACTTGTTCTCCTAATGGTCATATCCGTACCAAGTAGGAGCAGCGTTTCGACTGCCCCCCACAATTCGCCAACCTCGTGCTCAGGCATCTTGTGCTGATGCCGAGAAAGAACCGATGCCAATGTCCAGCCAATCATTCGCACCTGTGTCCCGGCATCGTCGTGTGCATGCATGATCACGTCCACTCGAGCACCTGCACTCGATCAGCATCTGGGACGGATGCGAAGATGACCACGTCGCCATCGTCGGACACCTCGATGTTCACGACGGATCGCCCGCCGTATTCGAGTTCGAACAGACAGACTTCGTCTTCGACGTAGCCGTGCTCGATGACTTCAAACTTGTTGCGCATATCGCACCTCCATTTAGCCCCATTGCAGTGGGGGGAACCCGAGTGGCTCCATCTCCCACACCGATCTTCCGATCGATGTGGGATGTGCAACCACCAGTGTTCAGACCTCGAGAGCGTGATCCAAAGCTTGGTTTAGGTCGTAAGTTGACGC
>CAYQOJ010000020.1:4219-15659 GCA_964419105.1 uncultured Methylococcus sp. | reverse complement strand
TCACTATTTCGGGGTTGCTAATCCCATAGTGGACGTGCGTTCTCAACTGCTGACTGAACGGAACGAAGGCGAGCGCGATCTTCAGGGTATTCGTCAGGATCGTCTCCTTCCCACCACCCCAAACACGCTTCTTCATACCCGTTACAGACAAGCCAGAACGTCCGCATCTGATCGGGCGTGAACTCCACCAGAAACGAAATCGGTTCCGTATCAACCCCATCATCGGTCATCGGATTCATCCCGTCACCTCCACGTCCAACGTCTGGTCAGTTGTTTCACGCGTTTGCATTCGCTTCACCTTTCACGGTTTCAAGATCACGCCAATTCACATGTGACGACATCCGGCCATCGCCACCTTCAGATGAGTGCACAACAAGAAGCGACCAAGCCTTCGAGGCCTCGATCGAACCTTCCCAGATCAAACGCTGCATCGAACCGATTGCACCGATTCGAGCAGACTCCTCGGAGTCGAACCCCGTGATCCATTCACGAATCACATAGCAGTCCTCACACCAATCGTGGTCATCGTGCAGTTCGGGGTCGCAGCCGTAAATCTCAGCACTCCACACGTTGACGGGGACACCGCTCGGGCGAGCCACAGGAGGTTCTGGTTCCTCTTCTGGCTCGATCCCGTCCTCGAGGTCCTCGAGATACTCGTCGCATTCCGAGCAGCAGTCGTCGCCACGGAATTTCCATCGAGCAGACAACGCTTCAGCGATGTCCTTGTTGTACCAATCGTTGTTCAACGCCCAATTCAACGCCAGAGCCTGAACAGCATGGGTCGACTGCTCAGCGTGCATCACCTCGCCACGCTTGCGCTCGGTGTGAAACGCGTGGATCTCCTCCTCGATTGCCTCGAGGATCTCTGCTTCGGGTCGCATGCTCATCGTGCAACCTCCGCATCGGGGTCAGTTGCGCACTCAACAGCGACTCGAGCAGCCGTGTGCGCGTCTTCCCACGACAAGCCCATGACCCAATAGATCGCAGCCACCTGATAGAAGCGACCGATTCCCATTTCGTGGTCGGGGATGTTCCCGTTGTCCTCGAGCCATTCGGGCTCGGTGGTCTGTTGAGCCGAGAACGACATCCAATCGATGGCATACCCGATCTCCCTGACTGATCTGAACTCCATTGCATGCACCTCTCATTGATCCCCGTTGCAGCGGGGGGTGGACCCTTGTCGGTCCTCGAGCAGCACCCGAAGATGATGCTCGAGCACCGCACCGGAGCGATCCGGTGCGGGCCAGAGAGAACTAGGACGAAACCGCTTCGAGGCGTGCGAACTTGATCTCGTCACGCTTCTGCTCAACTAGCCGCTTGTGCAGCGCAGTGCGCCGACGAGCAACCGTCACGGGGCTCACATTGGCGGTCATGCCAACTCGAGCGATCCAATCCTCGACAGTCAGCCGATGCAACTTGCCGTCGATGAAAATCAACCCCGAGCCATCTTCGACAACGATCTGCCACAGCATCAACTCGGGCAGCGTGTCCTCGGTTATCTCTTTGATGCCAGCGTTCATCATCGTGACGCCACAAGCGAACGAAATCCATCGTTCCGACTCGGTATCGAGCCGTTCAACATCGCGACAACGTTCCCAAATCAAATTCAAACTCATTTCATGCACCTTCCAGTTTGAGCACCCTTGCAGGGGTGCGGTAGTTGTTTGCGTTCCAGATCATAGGCCAACCGTGTGACCGTGTGTACCCCTGTGTGTATTCCGCCGTGCTGGTCCGTGTGTGTCCGTTACCTATTCGGCAGCCTCGGCGGAATACAGCACGAGCCTCCAGACATCGGGACGACAGATCCCGGCACCTGAAAGGGTGCCGGGATCGTCGAGCGGTTCGAAGCTCAGAACTCACCCCCAGAGCCCCCGCCGTTTCCGTTCCCAACGAGCCGCGGCGGACCGTGGGCCACGGAAACGGGCGAGGGTTAGCACGTTGCTGTCAGACATGCGCCAGACCTCGCGAGCATCCTCGAGGGTGAAAGGTTCACCCCCCCGCACCCTCGAGAGCATCGCCAGAACCGGCCGCGGCGTTTCCGTGCGAACAGTGCAGCCCGCAGGGCGACCGCCAAAGGTCGACGGCATCCGAGCCCCCATCACGCTCGCCCCTTCACAGTGGAGAACGCGACCGACCCGCGGCCCTCGATGCAAAGCCCGCAAGCGTTACACGCCCCGCGGCCCGTCTGGCCGACCTCGAGCGAATCGGCAGCGCGGCCGGTCGGGGCCATCACCAACGGAAACCGCTTCGCAGTCTCGGGGCAAGGTCGAGCGACACGCCCGAGCCCCGCGGCCAATTCCACCGCGCCCGCGTGCGAATCACTGAGGGCAGCAACGTGCACACGCTCCCCGAGCACGGGAAGCCACGCATCAACCTCGGCCGCGTTGTAGCGGTCCGCCGAGTAGTACAGCGCGACATGCTCGAGCCCCTCGGACCTCGCGAGGATCAGTAGCGCGGCCGGTTGGCGCGAGTACAACCACCCCGAGACGTGGGGACGGACCCGCCACGCCTCCACCATCGCTTTGGCATAGTTCGGGCCGACGAAATCGCCGTCCCAATGAGCCCGAAACGCGGCGAGACGCTCGAGGGGCACGCCGTCACGCTTCGCCCTCCGGCACGCCTCGAGGTAGTGGGAATCGAGCACGCCCCCCAGAGCCTCGGCCAGTGTGGCGACATCCCCCGCGGCCTCGAGGGTGGCGACCTTCTCAGTGTTGCGGGCCAGCATCCGCCCAACCGCGGGGAACACCGTCTCGAGGTTCGCCGCGTAACAGGAACGGCACGCCTCAGTAGCCCCGCCGACATGGGCGACGCTGGCCCCGTAGAACCCCTCAAGGTGGACACGTTCGGCGGGCGATAGCAGACCCTCGACCTCGAGGCCCTCGAGGTCGACCCGCCACCGCTGACACGTCCCCGACGGGCCCGCCGTGAATCCGAGCGAATTCCCAACCAGCGAAGCGTCACGCGTGGCGGTACGTCGGACCGCCCCCGAAACCTTCCGATCGTAGGACCGCTCGAGCACGACGGGAACGGGAACGACCACCCCGCGAGGGGTGGCCGTCTCCACTGTCGACACGTTGCGCGCCGTCATCACGCACGCCCCGAGTGCTTCAGGGCCTGACGTAGTTCGGCCTTCACCGCTCGCGCGGTGTCACCTTTCCACGTTCCCGCGTTGGCGAGGAAACGGGCGACCAATTCCGCGCCAGTGTCGAACCCGTAGCGGTCGTTTACGCCGTCGAGCGCGGCGAGCGCGTCGAGGTAGGGAACGGCCCCGAAGTACGGGCGGGCCCAATCGCGCCGAATGTCCGCCGCGATCACTGACAACGGGCGAACCGTTGCCACCGTGGTGGTCTTGCTCATTGTTTGCACCTCTCAAGGTCTCCCCATTGCAGTGGGGGCGGGTCGGTTGTTCGACCCTCGAGAACCTCGAGCCGTGGCCCGAGGCCCTCGAGCGTCGCCGGCACCTAGGTGCCGGCGACCCCGTTACCTCTTGAAACGCTCGAGAACCGCGAGAAGCACGAGCCCCGAGACATACAGCACCAAGCCCACGCCCGCGCTGATCGCCAACGAAAGCCAGAGGGGCGGATATTCGATGACATACGCCGCGCTCATGTCGTCACCGTGATGACCGCGACAGCGTCCCGAGGGCGACACGCTCGAGCCTTGGCGACGACATCGGCAGCGGGCGGGAAGGTGCACCCGTCGAAACCGAGCCGCGGACACTCGAAACCCTCAGGAGGCTCGAGCCACGCGTCGAGAATCTCGCCGTCGCTGAGTTGAAACGCCCGAGCAATGCACGCCGTCACCGCCTCGAGGTTTCCCCCGTCGACAGTGAGACGAAACGAGCCACCGCCGAAACGACCCCCGAAGGCCTCCACCCCCGCCCACTCGAGGGACTCGCCAACGATGACCAACCGCGCCGCGGTCATCGCTCGACCCCTTCGCGGCACACCGTGCAATCGATGCCATGCCCGAACGCGTCGAACGACTGCCACACGTCCGAGGGCCACACGCGCCACCAATCCCCCGAAGGGCACATGACTATGTCCACCCGCTCGGGGGATTCACTGACCCCCAGAGCCTCGAGAAGGTCGGCGGGAGCGTGCGCCGTGCACACGCTCAACTGACTATCGGCGTGTGACCAATCCGCCGCGGTCATCGATCCCCCCCGACAACCTCGACAACGGCGAACGGAAGACCAAGCGCGAGAAGGTCCCCGCCCTCGAGCACAACCGACGCGACCTCCTCGAGATAGGCGGGAAACATCGCTGACAGTTTCGAGACGCTGACATCGGGGGCAACGTCGACAACGAACACCGCAGGAATGCGAACGCGGCGAACATCGCCGCGGATGCTGTCGCCCATATTGCGGGCAATGTGGACAGGGGTCGGGACCTGTGCACCGTTCACGGTGACACCTCCAATTGTTCGGCCCCCATTGCAGTGGGGGCGGTAGTTGTTTGCACTGGCAACACTACCGCACCCGTCAACCCCCCCGCCGCGATCCTCGAGCAATCCAAAGCTCCAGATTCACTAGGTCAACAATCCCCCAGGCGCGTCGCCCTGGCCCCTCCCCCGCCATCACCTCGAGCCCGCTCCCTTGATCGTTTCCGACCACGGCGGAAGACAGCGGGGAGCCGGGGCACAACCTCGAGCACGACAGGACGCGGGCAGCACTGCACTACCTCGAGGGCGGGACGCTGCGCACTGGCTCGAGATGAGAACCGAGGTTCTCAGCGACGTGGCGACGACATGGGGAGACGCTCGAGGGCTCGAGCACTGCGCAACGATCACGCCTCGAGGAGAGGAGAAGAGGAGAGGAGAGGAACGCGCGCCCGAAGCCGACCGACCGAACCGACGACAGGGAGGGGGGTGGGGACTGCGGGGGGGTGGGGGTGTGTGTGGTAAGGAATCTTTCTATACATCCGCAATTGCAATGGATGTTTTCAAAGCCGGTCCCAGCTACGTGCTCAAGCTGTAATCCGCCTACTTCGAACATCACAACCAGCTGGTTGTGATGTTCTCTAGTACCAGTTCATGCTCTCCTTCGGGCCGCATTCACTGGTCTTGTCCTTGTCCCCCCCCCCTTACCCCCCCCATCGTTCACTTTCATTGACATTGTCCAGTAGTTGAACGTTCGTCAGTGTGGGTGATGGAAATCATTACCCGTAAATACCCTCCTGCTTTGGTGAAGCCTGTGGAAGATGCTGGTGAACGTGTCCCTCGTACAAAGGCGGAGCAGGGCCTGACAGTTGAGCAGCTGCTGTTCTTGGATTGGTTGACGGGCGACAGGCCTGAGGGTGAGTCTCAGAACCAGTTTGCGGAGCGAATTGGGGTGCCGTCGTACAACGTTGCGAAGTGGAAGCGGTTGCCGTCGTTTTTGGTTGCGTGGGAAGAGCGGATGTTGGCAACTCATGCTCACCCGCAGATCCTCAGCGACCAGCTTGAGGTGGTTCGGGACTTGGTGAAGAACGGGCGCAATGACTCTGACCGGCTGAAAGCTGTCGAGTTGTATTGGAAGCTCGTTGAACGGATGGCTCCTGACAAGGTGCTTGTTCGGCAGTCTGTGGAGTCGGATGTTTCGGGTTTGTCGGATGCGGCGTTGCTGGCGGAGCTTGAGCAGATCGCTCGAGAGCTTGGCTGATGGATGTCGGAACAGTCGTGGTGGCTGGTTCTATTTGTTTTTGAGATCGTTGGTCTGTCGGGCCAGCTTGTAATTGGCAGGGGCCGATGGTGGGGTTGGCTTGTTGTGCTGGTGCATTCGATCCCGTGGTTTGTTGTGGCGTTGGCGTACGGGAACTTTGGTGCGGCGTGTATGCCGCCTTTGTGGTGGGCGGTGAACGGTTTCAACATGTTCAAGTGGTTGAAGGCTGAACGTTCCGTCTAGTTGGTAGTCCCATTTAGGAGTTTCTATGCCGAGTACAAACATTCGCAAAGCAATGGCGGAAGCGGAGCGTCGCCGCCAGTTGACCGACGAGTATCAACCTGCAGTTTTCACGACTCCATTGGATGAATCTCTGGCTCTTTACCGTCAGATTCGTGCTGGCGATTCCACGATCGATCAGGTAATCCATCCGACGCTTGATTGGTTTTGGAACAACACTGGTCCGATTGGTGATCATTTCCGCCGAATTGCGGAAGAGAAGATGCTTGCTGGTTTGCGTGGAAGCACTCGTTCTGGACGAATTGCGCAGCTTCAGTTGCAGAACATCGATAACACGAGGGGAACTCAGCTTGAGGGCATGTATGCCCAACCTGGGGTTGCTATTAGCCCTGCGGTGAAGCTTGCGGCAATTGCTCAAGCTGCTGAGATTGCACGTCAACGGCAAAACCGAAGGTAAACACTTTGGCTGATCGCAACCGAATTGCGAAACTTCGTGAAGAGTTGGAGTGGAGAAAGTGCCAGTCTGACGAACTGTATTTCCTTGAAAAGTTCTGGAAGATTCGTGTTCCAGGCAAGGGCCTGACTCAGTTCAAGCTTCGCCCAGCGCAGGTTGAGGTTCTTCAGGCTTGGAATGAGAACCGCTACACGATTGCGTTGAAAGCCCGACAAATCGGGTTCTCAACGCTTGTTGCTGCTCATGTTGCATGGATTGCGATCTTTCATCCCGATCGCTTTGTTGTCATGTTGTCAAGAACGGAACGTGACGCTCAGAAGCTGTTGTTGAAATCAAAGACTGGTTGGAAACATCTGCCGAAATGGCTACTTGACCGTGCCCCAAAGCTTGTTGATAACAACTTGCAGAAGATGACATGGGATAACGGTTCAATCATCGAGTCTTTGCCTTCGGCTTCTGACCCGGCTCGTGGTGAGACGGTAGACGTTGTCGTGGTCGATGAATGGGCGTTCCTGCGCAATGCGGAGGAATCGTGGGCATCTATCGAGCCGATCACTGATATCGGCGGTGTCGTCATCGGCATTTCGACTGCAAACGGTTCTGGAAACTTCTTCCATCATTTCTACACAGCTGCCAAGTCTGGAAAATCACAGTTCAGGTCGATCTTCTACCCTTGGTCTGCTGTTTCTGAGCGTGATTCAGGCTGGTATGAGTCGAAGGCTGCTTCGATGCTCGAATGGCAGCTTCATCAGGAATACCCTCGAGACGACATCGAGTGTTTCATCAAATCAGGTAACCCTGTATTTGATGTCGATCCGTTGAAGGAACGGGTTGTTTCACCTGATCGCGTTGGATTCTTGATGCACATCCCACCTTCGGAGAAGCACGCTGAATTCCGTGACGGAAATGGACCGTTGCAGATATGGGAGCTACCTCAACCGAACACAAAATATGTGATTGGTGCCGACGTTGCTGAGGGCTTGGAACATGGCGACTATTCGGCTGCTCATGTGATCAACGTTCGAACCGGCAAGGTCGCTGCTGTCTGGCATGGCCATATTGCACCCGACTTGTTTGGGTCTGATGTCCTGTGGTTCTTGGGCTGGTTCTACAACGCAGCGTTGATTGGCTGCGAGGTGAACAACCACGGCCTAACTACTTGCACGGCATTGCGTGATCGGGGTTACCCCAACATCTATTGGCGTGTTTCGCTTGATGAGCGGACAATGAAACAGCACCGAAAGATTGGTTGGCGGACACAGTCGAATACCAAGCCGTTGATGATTGACGAGTTGGCGAAAGCGTTGCGTGACGAGCTCCTTATCGAGGATGAGCGGACCATCGCTGAGTTGGAGACCTACGTCAGAGACGCTGACGGGAAGATGCATGGCTCCCCGTTTGATGACATGGTGATTTCGTTGGCGATTGCCAATCAAATGCGCCGACATTCCTTCACCCCCGAGTATTCAGCGGTGAAGGACGACTACATGACAATGGGCTGGTTGGTCCGTGAGCTCGACGAGGAAGCTCGTCGTGCAACCATCGGTTTGGTGGGGGCTCATTCCCGTCGTGGCGGGAACGTTTACCCCTAGTTGGTGATGGATCATGTTCATTCGGCATCGTGCGATGCTGACAATTGCTTTCGGGAAAAGATGCGCTACATGCGGAAGCATGGGTTGTCGTTGACGACCCCGAAGATGGTTGCTGGAGTGTCTTTTTACGACACCACTATCAAGGAACAGCAGGATCGTATGCGTGCTGACGCTGCCGCTAACGGGTGGGAATCCCGTCCGAAGAACCCGTTGTACGACAAATGAAGCAACTGTCGAAAGCCCAACGCTCCAAATACCTTTCCAAGTGCCGTGACCGGCTTGAAGCAGCTCGTGGATACCGCAAACACAACGAGCTCGAGGACCTTTGGAAGCGGATGGCGGACCTGTACAAGGGGAAACACTTCCCCAAGAACTTGTCTTACGACGAAGCGGTGGCAGTAAACATCTGTTTCTCAACAATCAACGTCATTGCCCCGTCGATCTCTGTATCTCGCCCTCGAACTCAGATCCGAGCACGCAAGCCAGAGGATTACGACAAGGCAGTCATTGCAGAGGCCGTCGTGAACTATTGGTGGGAGGAGTTTGAGCTCCTCCCCGAGTTTCAGCTTGCTATCAAGGACTCCCTGATTTTCGGGATCGGCTGGCTCAAGACGGGATACAGGTTCGTTGAGCGTGAAGAAATCGATGTTGAGGGGGCAGCAAAGAAGTTTCAGGAAGCCCGTGCTCAAGTTGACCAATACGCAATGGACAACCCCGATCTGGCCGGCAATCTTCCAACTGATGAAGAGTTGAAGGCTGGGATTGTTGCCACAAAACGAGTGATTGTTCACGACGCACCGTTTGTTGAGCGTGTGTCAATCCACGATGTCTACGTCGACCCTGAAGCAACCTCTTTGCGAAACGCAAAGTGGATTGCGCAGAAGCTGACCAAGACAATTGACGAGGTTCGCTCGAACTCGAGTTACAAGAAGAACGTTCGAGCAAGTGTCAAGCCTGATTCTCGAGTTTCAGATGACTGGTTCAGGGACGATGCATTCCGTTCAGAGCCTGGTGGGGACAGGCAGCGTGTCACGGTGTGGGAGTACTACGACCTTCAGCTTGGGCAAATGTGCGTGTTCTCCGAAATGGGCGACGACTTTCTTGTTGACCCCGTTTCGCAGCCGTACAGCTTTGGTCACCCATTCCTTGATATCCGCAACTATGAGGTTCCTGACCAGTTCTACCCTATGGGCGAACTTGAAGCTTTGGAGCCGCTGCAAGCCGAGTTGAATATGACTCGAACTGCGATGTTCAACGATCGTAAAGCGTTCCGTCGAGCATGGGTCTACAAGCAGGAAGCATTTGATGCGCAGGGTCGCGCCCAGCTGCAGTCAGATGTCGACAACCGATTGATTCCTGTGGCCGGCAACATGTCTCTTGGCGAAGCTATTGCCCCGTTGCCGACAAACGCCCCAAATCCCCAGCTGTACCAAGATTCGCAAGTAATCGAGCACGACATCCAAACGGTTTCTGGAGTGAACGAATACATGCGTGGGGCGATGGGAGATATCCGTCGGACCGCTACCGAAGCGTCGATTGTCCAAGACGCAGCAAATGCTCGAGCGGCGGAAAAGTTGTCTCGAGTGGAATTCATGGTTGGAGTGATTTCGAAACGATTGCTTCAACTTGCACAGCAGTTCCTTTCGTCCGAGAAAGTCGCTCGTGTTCACGGCAAGAACGGTGCGCAAATGTGGGTTGCGTACGACCGTGATGACATTGCCCTCGAGGCAGATTTCTCGGTTGAAGGTGGGTCAACTAAGCCGAGGAATGAGGCTCAACGCCGTCAAACCGCTGTACAGATCCTTCAGGCTCTTGCCCCATTCGGAGATCCGAAGATGGGTCTTGTCGATATGCGAGAGGTAATTCGCTATGCGCTGCAATACGGCTTCGACGTTGAGGACGCTAACCGATTCATTCCTGATTCGATTCCTGCGGCTGTTCAGAATCTTGGTGGGGTTGTGTCGAATGAATCTGCACCTTCTGACGACCCGGCTATGGCCCAGGGTCAGCCGATGGAGGGTGGTCAGGGTGCTGTTCCGCCCGATATGGGGATGATGCAGGGACCTCCTCCTGACATGGGTCAAGGGGTTCCGCCAGAGGCGATGGGCGCAGCTCCGCCAGATGGCGGTCAGGGGACCATCCCGCCTGAGTTGCTTGCAATGTTGATGAGCCAAGGAGCGCAGTAATGGCAGCACCACAGAAACTCGTGATGATTGCGGATGCGTTGAGAGCTAGGACCGCTCCAAAGAAATCGAAACTGAGTGAAGCGATGGACAAATGTGACACGCCACTCGAGAAGTTGATCGAGGTTCTGTACGCCGCCCATGAGTCTGGTGATTCGGAGATGGAAGGCGAGGACGACAGCAAGTCGACTTCGTCTGAGGATTCAGATTGATTTGACAGTGGGCCCGAACCCCCCACCTCCATTCGGGTAGCTGTCGCCAACGACACACCTTCGGGTGTGTCGTTGCGCGTAAAGGGAACGTTTGTGCCTTGTTGATGAGCAACCCGATCTGCGGGACTCACAGGAGGAAAAGTGGACGAAGAGCCCACAAGCGTTGATGTTGACGCAACCACTGGTTTTGATGGTGGAACCGAGCAAGAAGCACCTGCTTCCCTCGCAGACATCGTTGAGTCCAGTTGGGTAGCTGAAGGAAATGATTCCGCAACTGAAAGCACCCCTCGGACCGACACCTACAAGGTGAAGGTTGACGGCGAGGAACTCGAAGTTGGTTTGGATGAGCTTCTGAACGGTTACTCGAGGACTGCGGATTACACCCGCAAGACTCAAGCTCTCGCTGAGGAGCGAGAGAGATTTGCCGCTTACCAACGTCTTGAAGAATCGCTGCAGCACAACCCTGAGAGCACTCTTCAAGCCCTTGCTGAGGCTTACGGAATCAATCTTGGTAGTAGTCAGCCATCGATTGTGCAGGACCCGTTTGACGGGCTTGAACAAGAGTTTGTTGACCCGCTCGAGAAAGAAATCGCTGAGCTTCGCCAATGGCGCGACTCAATCGAACAAGAGCGAGCCGCGGCAGCGGAAGCACAACGTCTCGCAGCAGTTGATGCTGAAATTGAGACAGTTCGGCAACGATTCGGTGCTACTGACCTGAATGAAGCTGAGCTCCTGACTTTTGCTCTCCAACATCAAATCGGTGACCTTTCGATGGCTTACCGATCAATGAAGGCTTTGGAGGCTGAGCAGAACTCGGCTCGTGAACAGGAACGTGTCATCGAGGAGAAGCGCAACCTTCCCCCTGTGGAAGGTGGGTCTTCTCGATCGACTTCTGGTGTGAAAGCTGGGTCGTCGGACCGAATGTCTCTTGCTGCAGCTCTCGAGGCGGCTCTTTCCGATTACTAGACCCTGTGAGGTAACACCGTGGCCGGACATCCCGACTTCGATCAGATCCTGAGCACGACGCTCAAGAACTACCGCAACACCCTTGTTGACAACGTCTTCAAGGATCGACCGCTGCTTGATTTCCTCAAGCGCAAGGACAAGATCCGCATGAT
>CAYQOJ010000020.1:0-4209 GCA_964419105.1 uncultured Methylococcus sp. | reverse complement strand
CAGCTCATGTACGGATCGAACAGCACCGCTAAGAGCTATTCCGCTTGGGACACGCTTGACATCACCCCACAGGATGGGATCAGCGCAGCCGTGTTCCCGTGGAAGCAGTTCTCTGTTTCCGTGGCGATCAACGGCCTTCAGGAAGCACAAAACAACGGCAAGGAGCAGCTCATCAACCTCGTGCAAGCGAAGGTGATGCAGGCTGAGGAATCCGCTGCCGAGGTGATGAACGAAATGTTCTTCGGTGACGGAACCACCGTCGGGGCCGACTGGTATGGCCTTGATCTTCTGGTCAACGACCACAACGCTGCCATCACGACCGTTGGCGGTATCGACTGCGATGCGTCGGGTAACGAATTCTGGCGTTCAGTAGTCATCGACGCTGCAGCCGACATGGATGCAACTCGTTCGGATGACGAGTGGACTCACGCGTACTACTCGGCTGGCAAGGGCTCGAACCTTCCTGATTTCGCCATCACGACTCAGGAACTGTTCGAAAGCTACGAGTCGGCTCTGGCCCCGCAGCTGCGGTTCACGTCGAATGACGTTGCTGACGCTCGGTTCCAGACGCTTCAGTTCAAGGGCATCCGCCTGTACTTTGATCCAGTGTGCCCTGCTGGTGAAACGTTCTTCCTGAACTCGAAGTACATCAACCTCGTCGGTCACTCGCAGAACTGGTTCCGTTCGACTGGTTTCAAGCAGGCCATCGACAAGGATGCGCGCTGGTCGCAGATCCTTTCGTACGGCAACCTGACCGTTTCGAACCGTGCCCGTCACGCTCGAGTCTCAAACCAGACCGTGTGATCTGACGGACACATGCAGTTGGAAACGGCCCCCTTCGGGGGGCCGTTTCCATGTCTGAACGATTGCCCCTAGTTGTGATGGTTGAACTTGATAGTGGTGGCATGACATATCGACCGCAGGAGAAAACCGAGCCGTATCTGGTTCGGCTTCGACGCGCTCAGGAATCGAAATGTTCTGCCATGACTAAGAGCGGTGACCCGTGTAAGGGGAAGCCAATGAAGAACGGGCTGTGCCTCACTCACTGCAGGGTTGAGCTGTGATCACTGTTGACGAGTACCGCTCGTACCCGCTGCAATTCCTTGACATCGATGAGGAAGACCTTCCCTATTCGTTGATTGACAGGTTTGTCGCTGAAGGATTTCAGCGGATCATTCGTGTTGCACGTCGCTGGCCGTTCTACGAAACGACAGAATCGCTGACCACGACATCGAACGATCCGACCTATTCGTTGTCTGTCGTCAAGAAGATTCGATCCATGCACGGGCCTCGAGGGGAGCTTGAGTGGATGGATGAGCCGATGGCTCGTGATCAATTCTGGCTCTACACGTCTCCTGTCCCAGCCGGGTGGCCTCGAGCGTGGTCGGAGTTTGGCGACGGGTTCCGTTTGTGGCCAACTCCTGATGCTGCGTACGAAATCACTGTTCTTGGCTATCGGGACCCTGATGTGTCTTGGGTTGGACAGCCTGGATTGGCTCCAGACGTTCCAGAGCAGTTCCATGAGATTCTTCTGAATTGGGTGATGTACCGCACCTATCTGCAGCAGGACGATCCGACAATGGCGCAGATCGAGTTGCAGAACTTCACTCAAGGGTTGACCGAGATGACTGCGGAAGAGATGTCTACTCCGTTGTCGACCAAGCATCTTGTTATGGGTGGCGGAGCTCCACAGCGGCTTCCACTTCCAAAGCGTTTGCTGTTCCCTTGGGAGTAGCGCATGCCGGCCCGTAATGGCATCAAAGTTGTAAATCTTCGTGATTTCACTGGAGGGCTCAACTTGATGCGAAATATTGCACAACTTGAGCCCAATGAATCTCCTGATCTACTGAACGTTGACATTTCGGATCGAGGGGGATTCAAACTCCGCAAAGGAATTGTGAATCTTGGAGAGGATCTAGCCGCAGATCCGCTGTCCTTGCATGCTCTTCTTTCTTCAAGCGGAACGCAACAGATTCTTGCGTGCGATGGAACCAATCTCAAGAAATGGGATGGTTCTTCTTGGTCGACTGCAGCAGCACGAACTGGAACCAACGTCGGGGTCCAATTCAAGAACAAGCTCTATCTCCAGAATGGCGTAGACGCTTCGTTACGCTGGGACGGGGCTGCATCTCATGCGATGGGCGTTGCGTGGAACAACAACCTTGCTGCGCCAACGACTGTCGGCAACGGGAATATGCCTATTGCAAAGACGATGACGGTTTACAAGAACTGCGTGTTTCTCGGGAACACTTATGAGAGCGGGACGCAGTATCCGTCTCGAATTCGATGGTCTCATCCTGGCTATGCAGAGGATTGGGTCGACTATCACTGGATTGACATCGACACTGGTTTCGACGGTGATGAAATCACTGCTCTTGTTCCGTATCAGGACCGGCTTCTTGTATTCAAGCGAAACTCGATTCATGTTCTCTACGGCGAGGGGCCAGAAGCGTTTTCCGTAACTCCTGTATCAAACGAGTTCGGGACTGTCTCTCAGCAGTCTGCAGTGGCCACTGATCACGGCGTGTATTTCTACGACCAAGCAAATGGCGTGTTTGCGTTCGATGGTCGTGGCATGTCGTGGCAGTTCTCTCGGTTGTATCCCGCAATCACTGAGAATTACATCACCGACTCCGTATCGGGTGAAATCAAAATGGGGTACGGGAAGCAACGTGTGTGGCTTTCCGTACCGTGGCGTGGTTCATTGACATGCAACCGAGTGTTTGTGCTGACCCCTCACCTGAATAAGAACGGGGCGTGGACTCAATACGACCTTCCGCTTGGCCCTTTCCTCGAGTACAAGCCGGCACAGTCCGAGGAATCGTTCCTAATCGCTGGACATGTTGGAAACAAACGTGTGGTGAAGCTCGAGCAGAACATTTCGACCGACTATTACGACGGCACAAATCATCACATCGACGCCTATTACAGGACTCCTTGGATTGATATGGGTCAGCCTGCTGTCCGCAAACGGTGGAAACGTCCTGAAGCTCTACTCATGGATGGTCGTGAATCAGAGATTCGTGTTGAAGTCTACAAAGACTTTGATCCGTCAAAGATGACTCGCACGTTCACTTTCAATACTTCGGCTTCTGGGAACGACGTTCTTGTTTGGGGTGTTGGCAAATGGGGGCAGAAGATGTGGGGTGCTCAAGACTCAGAGCACTTTGTATTGGACAAAGGTTCAAGTTTGGGCAATGGCCGTGCTGTGTCGTTGAAAGTCATGTCTCCTCCAAACAATGTCCCGTGGGGAGTGAACGCTCTTGTAATGAAGGTCATACCTAGACCAGTGAGGAACTGATATGGGGTCCGTTAGCAAGCAACACAATTTCGTTTGGGATACGGATGCAAATCCTGATCATGTCAACGAGAATTTCGATGACATCTATGCATTCGTAAACACTCAGGTTGTTCATCGAGATGGATCGATTTCATTCAGTGCGGTCCCAACTGGACCTGCGCTTGATCCGACGACCGATAACCAGTTGTCTCGCAAGAAATATGTCGATGACAAAGCTGCCGCTGCAACTACCGCACTCAACGCTGCAGCACTTGCCCGACCGACTCTCCTGAACTATTCGGGAACGTTGAATGGGACTGCGCCAGCTTTGGCTACTACTCAGTTCAGCATTCAGGCCGGGACGGTTGTATTTACAAATAGCACTTCGGTCACGTTCCCGACCGCATTTCCCAACGGTTTGGTGTCAGTTGTCGTCACATGCAACGACAACACTCAAGCCGACATGCTCAAGACTTCAAGTGAAACGAAAACTGGTTTTGGAGTTCAGGCTTGGAAATTGTCGTCAGGTTCGTGGGACCCTTCCGTAGGGGCTGTACGCATTAGCTACATCGCTATTGGGTACTGATGGCTTGGAAAAACCCGCTTCCTGCTTCTCCCGAAAACGGACCTGATGTCAGGTTCATATTTCGCACGCTCGAGGAGTGGACGGCAAGCCTTGGGGGAATCGGTATCCCCACAACGTTGCTCTACGGGGCCGGCCCCCCATCGCCATCTACTGGCGTTGACGACAACTGGTATATCGATTCAACCGCAAAGATGATCTACGGACCAAAAGCTTCAGGGTCGTGGCCGGCTGGGACATCTTTTGTTGGCCCAGCCGGTGCAGCAGGGGCGTCTGGCCCTCAGGGGCCTCAGGGTCCGATGGGTGGGACGTACAACGTTGATGGTGGAGATCCTTCTTCTATTTA
>CAYQOJ010000019.1:0-26846 GCA_964419105.1 uncultured Methylococcus sp. | reverse complement strand
CCATGTAGAGGTACCCGCCGCCGATTTCGCAGAGGCTGTGATACCATCCCCACTTGCTGCCAAATTCACTTTCTCGGCCGCCTCCATTAAAGAGTGCTCCAAATTCAACAGTAATTCCCTTTGAGTATTCCAAAAAAAAAGCATCGCACCTGAGAACAGGTCGGCTGGCATAGCCTTGAACGGGGTACTGTCCTCCCGTGCGGTGTACTTTTTAATGGTGTAGCGGTCTCCAAATTGCAGCTCAATAGGACGGTATAGCAGGGCCATAATGCGGTGCGCATTTGGCCAGAAATCGCGCTGCATGTACTCCAGGTCTATCCATTCTCCCGTGCTGAATTCGTCCCAGTCTGGGATGAACCCGTAGGTCTTACCCGCCAGGGTGAGCACTGGGAGGTGGCGGCTCGTTTCGGGCATGTTCTCCAGGTGCTCGCTGGCTGTCTGGATTTCTCCGAACGGGATTTGCCGCACCTGGTCCTGGCTGAGCCCTGCCACCAGGCGCACGCGCTCCATAGGGTCTTCTGTGGTCATAAGGTGCTGAAGCTGTCCTAGGGTAAGGTCCTGCCAGCGGTCTGGTATTCTCATTTCTCGGTTAACGTGAAGGGGTTGATTTCCTCAAAAATAGGCACAAAAAAAGGGGCCGTAGCCCCTCGCGTTTCGTCTCCGCATTTTAGTAGAGCCCCTGGGCTAACCTTGCGGTGTTCTTCCACTGGTTGTAATCCGTTTCGAGACAGACGGCAATCGCTGTAGCTGTGTTCGGGCTGCGAATGATAGCCTGGTTAAACAAAACGCTCCGGCCGGATTCGATGAAATCCATGTAGGCATCGAATCGCTGCTCCATGTAGTCTTTCGGTCCAGAGATGCGTCCTTGGGGGGTAACGGTAAAATGATTCATGGCGGTGCCGTTTGGAGTGTTTGACCCCACAAAGATAGGCAACCTTTCTAATTCTCCAAACGTCTGCTATATTTTTTTTTCATCCTACCCGGTACCGTCCGAAGTTTGGCGCCGCCTGGTTCCAGGTGGCTGCATACCTGAGCGCGTCTATGGCATGGTTAAAGGCGTCCACCGGCTCGTTCAATGCCTTTCCGTTTTTGTCCTCGCGCCACTTGTAGTTCCTCAGTTCTTTAATGAGGTTCAGGGACCGGCCGGTAACGGTGAGCGGTTTAGATTGTAGGTACTGTATTCCCGCCCGTACGGAATCGGGGCCCTTCCTGGCAGGATGCGCGTTAATGCCGTAGCCTACCAGTTCGTCTATGCTTTTGGGTTCGGCGCTGTCTGCAATTACTGGGACCTTTCCAAACGGCTGCAGGATGCGTGCGATATCGGCGTTCGATAGCCTGGTGCCGTAGCAAATCTCATCTACCAGGACGCCACCGCCGTACGAATAGACGGCCACCACCGCCGTAGGGTCATTTGAATACCCAAAGTCCAGGCCGTAGTTTATCAGTTTGGCGTCTCCGGGGACCTGGTCGCATTCGGTCCAGTGTCCGAAGATTGTTGTGCGGGATTGTCCCCGCTCTCCGAGTCCGTAGATTCTCCAGAAATTCGGGTCAGCCTCCCGTAGCCGTTCAATTTCTGAGACCAAACGAGGGTCGAGGTGCGGGTTATCCTCGAACGTCGACTTGAAAAATTGCGCATCATCTCGTGGTATTACATGGTCATAAATCCAGCTGAACTCGTCGCTGGGGTTGTAGTCTATTAGCACCTTTCCGGAGGTCCTGAGTAGCAGCTGGCGCCAATCTTCGAGGGTAATCTCGTTTGCCTCGTTTATGAACAGCACGTCTCGCTTCCTGCCTCGCACCTTTTGGGGCTGGTCTATGGATATAAACTCGAACAGGTTGCCCTCCAGGATATAGGTGGCTTCGGATTTGTTGTGGAGCGCCTGGCTGTATAGGTTCTCTTTCTCTAGTATCTCGAAAAAATCGCGCATCACAGACGCACGTAGGGCCGGGAAAGTCTTCCGGCATATGGTGAAGGTAGCGCCCGCGTTTGGATTGTTGTACGCTTCCTCGATTAGGCACAACAGGATGGAATAGGTTTTGCCGGAGCGGGTGCCGCCCTGGTGTACTTGAATGCGTTTCGGTGAACTCCGAACGTCATAATACGTTTTCGCCTGCCTCATTCCCTAGTACCGTCCAAGATAGCGCCTTGCGTTCGTTTACTTCCACTTCCTGGCGCTCTACGTACCCGCGGTTCTTTCCTTTGGTCTTCAGAAAGAAAATGGTAGCGGCGGGATTTTTGTCCTTTATTAGGGCGTGTAGGTGGCTCTCGGCAAAGTCAATCGTGCGCTCATCTAGCAGCCGGACAGCCTCGCGGTATTCGGGGTCATCCTTTAGCCAGTTGTAATGCTGGCTCCTACTTACCCCTGCTTTTTCACAGGCTGTAGAGACAATGCCCAGGGAACGCTCTAGGGCCTCCAGCATTTGCTTTTTACGCTGTGTAGTTTGTGCACTCATTTACCGCAAAGTTCGCATACTTCTGTAACGGTTTCCTCGTCCTCTTTCGGGTTCCAGATATCCAGGCCCCAGGCCTCCAGCTCCACCGGGTCCCATTCATTTGCTAGGGCGTCCCAGTCCCATTCCCCGTACCCTACATTGTCCTTAATAATGAACTGGGCTGCCTGGTGGTCTGTCCATTCTACGAACAGCACAGGAACGGTCTTTAGCCCTGCCTCTCTGCATGCCTTCAGTCTCATGTTACCGCCTAGCACGGTGCCGTCCTTTGAGGCTACCAGGGGCCGCGCTTCGAGCATCTCCGGGAAATCCTGGATGGACTGTACTAGCTTCCGGAATTTGGGCGCCTTAATGGTCCGCGGGTTTGCGGGGTTCGCCTTCAGCCTGGAGATAGGTACGTTCTCAGCCTTCATGCGCTATTTTCCCCATAACATCCAGGGCTACCACGTCTAGCCACATGGCCTCCGTAGCTGTCATGGCCCGGGTTTCGAGCCTGGGCGTTATTCCTACTTCCTGGCCTATGGTTCCGTAATCGCGCCACGTTTCTACTTTGCCTGCCTGGGCAAAGGCGCGTATTTGGCGCGCTATCTGTTGGCGTTCCTTTACCGTGTAGCTCATTGCTCTGCCTCTTTGATTAGCAGCTGGAGACAGTGTATAGCCTTTTCCAGGTCCTGGGTGCCTCCTTTGTCTTTGTGCCTGGTTACGTACTTCACTACACAGCCTTCGAGGAATGACAGGCCGTTACGTTCCGCGTATTCCCAGGGCTGGATTTTGAACCGCTCGTAGTGGGTGCCCCCGACCTGGCGGGGTGGTGCGTCTAGGTAGTTCATTTCGGTTCTTGTTTTGGATAGACAATATCTGCCCTGCCTTCGAGCCAGCCGTTAAAGAACGAGAACCAGTCGAGGCCCTCGTGGTCTATCTCGTTCCAGCGGTCGCGCGCTCGTCCGATTAGTTCGGTACTGTTCATCTATGAATAATTGCCTCTACCCCCATGGCCTCAAGCTCTGATAGCAGCTCCGTACGGCACTGCTCCACTACCCGTGCCTCATCCTCGCTCATATCGGAGTGCTTCAGCTTTTGCCTGGTGGTATACAGGTAGGCGCGAATAGCGGTTACCATATCGGCTGCATGTACCGCCGCCTCGAATGCGTCCTGTTCGTCCGGCAGGTTATAGGTTAGTGTTGCCTTCATTTTTGATTTCGTGGTGGGCCGTATGCATTGCCGCCCGTGTCTCCAGGGTGGCCGAGATTGTTTCCGGTGTGTGGCCTTCCATGCACTCACACAGCGGAGTTTGATACCATGCCGGCCGGTCCCAGCACTGAATTTGAACCTGTACCTGGTGCCGGTAGTTTTTCAGCATCCCCAGGGCGCTACACATACAGGGCGCTGTAACCTGGTTAGCGTTTGACGTGAGCCACGAAAGGGAGTACAGGTAGGTATCCTGGTCAAATAGTGTCCCCTTCATGCTTACTGGCGTAGTAGGCGGTGCGAATGCGCTGCCCGATGGAACGTTTAAAGTCTTCCAGTAACCGGTCCAGGTCGCGCTCCCACTGGAGCTCTTCCTGCCATTCGTTAAAATCGCGCGCTGGGCGCTCTGGATAGGAGGTGGATTGAATGTTGGGCATGTTTGATAGGGGTTTAATTAGCGGTTCATGAATTTCGCGCCGTGCTCCAGAGATTGCTTCAGCGTGGAGAATTCGCGGCGGATTGTTTCAATGTAAAAGCCGAGCGTTTCGCATTGAACTTCATACCTCATTACGCACGACCAACCGCGGGAACCTTTGAAAATTTTTACTTCCCGTCCGTTTGCAGAAAGGCGGCGCATTCCGTGGCTCACTTGGAAATCCTGGGGGGTTACTTGCTGATTCATGACCGTGTGTGTGTTTGTTTGACTTGACAAAGATAGACACGTTCCGCAACTTTCCAAACGTTCGCCTATTTTTTTTTTGTCATGCCCACCGCGGGAGGTTTAGGGTTGCGATTCCGTCGAAGTATCCCCTGGGCTCTCCGTCCCATTCCTGGAACTTTTCCGCCAGGCCCACCACCCGGCGAAGCGCCTTCCGGTTTGCGTCTGCATCCTGGGCGTACACTGCCACGTTATACGGTGCGTCCTTTTCTACGGCAATCCAGTAGAACCTTTCGCAGTTAAAGATAGCCTGGTAGATAGCTGCCTGCTCGTGGTACATGCTGTTGTGAGCGGTGCGCTCGAATCCTTCGGGGCTAGCGTCCTGGCATGTTTTGATATCGAGCACCCAGGTACCGCCCACCCCGTCCGCGACAGCCTTAAATGGAACTCCGGCAATAGTGCCCTCCCGCGCGTCCTCGTACGAGCTGCACGCCTTTAGCAGGTCGGCTGCGATTTGGTTTCCCATTACCGCCGCCTTCATGGTTTCAATTAGTTCCGCCTGCTCGTGGGTGAGCACGGTTTTGTCCTGGGACAGCTTCACGAATTCCTCCCAGGTCGCCTTACCGTCCTTTGTGCGGCGGTCCACCTTAGGGGCAATAACGAACTGCTCAGCGTATACCTCCGGCTCCAGTATAGCCGCGTGAAATGCGCGACCATATGCCATGGCCTCTGAATCCGGTTTATCCTGGATATACTGCAGGTAGTGGTTTGGAGACTTGGCAAATGCTTTTAGGGCCGAGAAAGACAGGTAATTGCGCTTCATAGTTGCTGGGTTTTAGGGTGTGTTTCGATGAACTTGTTAAGGTGGTCAATAGCTACCTCCACGTTATGGAGGTGCCATTCGATGCCGTAGGGTTCCCCATCTGCGAGGTGCTTAGCGAAGAACGTGTACAGCTCGTTTACGTCCTGTTTGAATTCTGGTCGGTTCATGTTTGATAGAGTTAAAGGGGCCGTAGCCCCGTTATGCAAACATTTTGCGGTACATGGCGTCAATAACTGCGGGCTGTTGGAGCTGCGCAATTACGCGCGTTCCGTGGTTCAGCCAGTCTACCATGATTTGATTAAGTTCCTCCGGGGTGGAAAAGGTCAGGCCGCGCGCCTGAATGAATCCCATGAGGTCGGCGAGCTGCTCGCTGTACTGGGTGAGGTCGAAATTGTTCATGCGTTCCGTTTGTTTGATGGTGTAAAGATAGGCACGGAACGCGAACTACCAAACCTCAGGGCTATTTTTTTTCGCAACCGTTCTCTGATTCGCTCCGCTCTAGAAACTCCCGCATGCTGGCTACCATGTTCCGAATGCATGAAGTGCACGTGGTCGGCCTTTGGTTCGCTCCTACCAGGGCGTTATATCTCCGGGTGAGCTCCGCGTTTTGTTCCGCTGTCAGGGTCTGCCCCATGCCGTCCAGAAATGCCCTAGTAGCTTCGATATCCTGGAGGTCTACCGTGCTGCCCCATTTCCCTAGCGGGCATGAACTCACCTTTAGGGACGCCTTCACCGGCATAACGCACCCGCATAGCTTACCGCCCTTTACCTTTTTTCCTCTAACCAGGGGGCCACAGGACCGAGTAGATTCTACGTAATGCGGGCAGGCCTTACAAATCTGTAGCCGTTCTTCCCTTCGCGCGGGCGTTACGAATAGCATCTGCGATTACTTTTTTCGTCCTGTGCAGGCTCTGGTAAATCGTGGCGGGGTTTATCCCTGCTTCACGGGCTACCTCCGCGAGGTTGTGCCCGTCCAAATATAGGCGGACTATTTGCCGGTCAAACCACTGCAGACGGTCTATGAATAGCTCTACCTGCTCCCTCCGTAGGGCGGTCTGCAAATCCGTTTCCACCGCCACATCCGGAGCGGGCGGCCGGTCCTCCAGGCGGTATATTTTCTTGAACTGTCCCCTGGTCGCCTCCATGTACATGGCTGTACAGAAATAGCCCAAAGGACTATTTGGAAATTTTTTATCGATGCACCGGAGGTAGGTGTGTGAAACCAGGTCTTTCGCATCCACAGAAAAGCGCCTCGCCACTTTGACCAGGTAGGCGTATTCGCGCGCCATAAATTCATCCCATTCTCTCCTTGAATTCTCCAACTTTTCGGGCGTAGTGGTCTATCAATTCTTGCAGTTCTACACTGCTATAACGCCTCGTGCTCATCGATTGTACCAGGATATCATGCGCGGTTCCTTCGCCGTGCTGGGCGTCTAGGTTGCGCCCAAATTCGTACTGCCTCCCTCCGTTCATGTTGCACTGTTTACATTGAAACTGAACGTTTAACTCGTACCACCTGGTGCTAAACTTTGCCCTGGTGATAAAATGCCCCGCGTCTACCTCTTTCCAATGGCGACGGGAGCCGCAAGTAAAGCAGCTCCCGTAACCGTCGGAGTCCGTCGCACGCAACCGTACGTACTGGCTAAATACCTGGTCCAACTTCGCTACCAGTTTCTGGCGGGGTGTGGGCATTGCGTTCTTTGTCGCGGGCCGCTATCTCGGCGCGCTGTTCGGGGGTCAATTTAGAGCGCCTTGCGAGAATCTCCGCAAAGGTCGGCCGCACTTCTGGGAGTGAATCGATAATCTCCCGGAACGAGCGAGCCGCTCCCTGGTGTTCTTGTTCCTGTTCCCTGTGGTGCGCCTCGCGAAAGGCTGCCACCGTTTCGCCGTCATACTGGGAAATCGCATTGCAAATGGTGGGTGTGTCCAGGCGGCCGTACAGCTCCACCTTTCCGAACCGGATTTTCTGGAAGACCAGTAGGATTTCTTCCACCTTCAGCGAAGGGTTTGCCGCGATAATATCATCTACCGCCTGCTTAAAATCTTCCTCTGTTTCGTAGGTGGCTTTCACCATTACCGCCCTGGTGAGCTTTACCAGTTCGCGGAAAAGGAGCAGCCGCAAGGCGGGGCGGTCCGCTTTATTCGCCTGGCTTACCGTTACCCCTTCGCGGTGTATCTGCTCTGGGGTGCGCATGAGCGCCGCCCCTGGGTCAGCTATTAGCCCAGCTAGAGACTGTTTCCAGGTTGAAATTTGAACGCTTAGGCTGTTCTCTGAGGGGAAAGAGTCCCTGCCACCCGTTAGCGATTGACTGTTGAATGATTTTGATAGCTGCATGTGAATCTTGTTTTGATAGCGTCTGCAAGTTATGAAGGGCTGCCTGTTCTCCGCGCGCGGTGTAGCTCCGTATTCCTCGCTCTTTGCGTTCCTGTTTCCAGGTGCTCCACATCTCCAAAAATTCCGCGCATTCAAACGGCATCACCACTGTGTTATTCTCTTTATTATCCTCTTTATTATCTCTCTTTATTATCTGTGCGCCTCCAGGCGCAACTTTTTGCGCCTCAGGGCGCAACTTTTTGCGCTTCCGGGCGCAACTTTCTGATTTAATTGCGCCTCCAGGCGCGGGTTTTGCCGGCCGTCCGCGGGTCCCTGGCTCGATTCCACCGCGGGGAACTTCGGGGCCCAGCTGAAGCACGCGCGTTTTCCCGTACCCCGTCACCTGGAGCAGCCCGGCATCTGTTAGAGCCTTGCGCATTTTGCGTACCTGTTGCTCCGTACATTCCAGGAACTCGCTACAGTACCCGTCCGATGCGTAACAGCCTCTGCCGGTATCCTCAAACGAGGAAACGAGGGCCAAAAAAAGGCGCTCCCTGAGGGTGCGCCCTTTTAAGTCCCACACGCGCGCCGGTATCCAAATGCCGGTTAGTTCGTGCTGCATTCTGTCAGGTACCGTTCGGCGTCTGTTACCGCCTGGGTAATTTCCTCGTAGCTCGCTCCGGTCAATTCCCGGTACTCTCTAACATACTTCAGGAAGTTGGAGGGTGCGGCATGGTACCAGGACCGGAACGCCTGGGCGGTTACCCCTAGGCGCTTACTTGCTTCCTCCGTGTTCTTGTGGTGCTTCAGAACTAGCAGCTCTAGCGGAGAGTGCCCTTTCGTATTTTTCAATCCATTCATGTGTTTCATCTGTGGTCATTCCTGAAATGCGTTTGAGGCCGGAAAAGTTAGCAAACGGGCTAGTCTTCCAATACATGCGGAAATCCGTTTGCGTGTTGGGCGTGTCAGCTATTGGGCGTCCCATCCTCTAGCATTTTATCCCGAAGCTGCAGCAAGGCTTTCGCCGTTTCCTCGATTTCCTCCAGGCTCCGAGAACCTACCGCGATAGCCTGGCCGATAGCCCAGGATGCATCAATGCGGTTTTGGGTGCTTTTGTCCTGGGGCCGCGCCTGGAGCTCCGGTTTTTTGAACTTGAATTTGGTACCATAGTTTCCGGTGGTGGCCTCCACGTCTACCGTGTCTCCCACTTTCCACGTGTCCGGCTTTTTGGTAGATACCTCACCCATCCGTCCGTCATCCAGGGTTGCCTCGAATTTGTAGAATGTTCCGTACTGGGACTCATAGGTTCCCATTCCCTGCAACTGTTTAATGATAGCCATAATTGAAAAAGGTTTAAAGGGTTACTGGTCGGTGTCTTTCAGCACGTGCAAGGTCCGTTCGGCCTTCACGCAGAAAACGAAATCGATGCTGTTGGCGTGCACGTCCTCAATAAAGGCGTGCGCGCGCTCGTACTTGCGCTGCAAGTTCTGGTACTGGCGTTCCAGGATTAGGTACTGTGCGTCCATTGTTTGGGGGTTGTGCCCTTAGGGGCGGGTTTTGTTTGTACAGAGGGCCTTTGTAGCGTTGTGAAACTTCACCTGTATACGCTGCACCGCATCAAAAAGTTCGTGCTGGTCCTCGAAACTTTTGTAATCCTTCCGGTATAGCTCAGCCGTAGCCCACTTTAAATCCAGCATCAAGCTGTTGAGGTACACCGCTTCCTTCGTGGTAATGGTGCTTTCTTTGCTCATTTCGAGCGCGGGGGTTGAATCGTAGTTCATGGTCCGTTGTGTTTGATGTGGGCAAAGATATGCGCCGGGGTATACACTTCCAAACTTTCGCTATATTTTTTTTCCTGCCTGGACAAAAGAAAGGGCCCCGGCGTTCCAGGGCCCCTTCAGCTATCAAACAATTTCGGCCCGAATGCAACGCATTCATCAACCCAGGGGCGAAGTTAATCCCCCGCCACCGAAAGGCACAATGGCACCACAGAAATAGCACACAATACCACCGCCTCCCAGCTTACCCCGTCCTCCATAATCACATAGCAGGCCGTAGACGCAATTAAACCGCCTATAGTTCGCTTCGCGGACCACCGCCGAAGGTCTCCCTTGGTCTTAAAGATTTCAGTTAAATCTAGGCCCCTTAAAATCGTTCCTAGAATTTCCCTCATTTCCGCCGGTCCTTTACCAGGTAGTTTACCGCCTGGCTCAGGAAGCTGGTTATTTTGTTGTCTTTGTCCGACGGGGTCAGGTTTGCTACCACGTCCCAGAACAGAATGAATGCGGGCACCAATACGGCCCAGTTTTCGGTTACGAACTGCCACATGTTAGGGGTTTTATTGTGCTTCGAGCACGTGAATGTGAACGCGTTTTTGAGGCCACTGAATTACCTCGAACCGAACCCACCACCCGCCCAGGCGCGGCTGTGCGAATCCTTTCTCCACCTCCCACCCCGCGCGCCGGTCCAGCTTTTTGTAGCTGCCTAGTTTGATGTGATGAACGGTGCTCTCGTTAATCGTGCCTGACTGGTTAATTCGCTCTACCGAGATAGGCACGTGCCACTTTTGGTGCGTATGGCCGCTCACGATTAGGTCCGCGTCCGGCCATTCTTTCTGGTCTATATCGACGTTTAGCACCCCTTTCGACCTGGGCGCGTTACCTCCGTACCCGTGGTGGTAGTGGATTCGTTTTGTTAAACAGGTGGTAGAGATATGAAACCGAAACAAAAGCCACCCTGCATACGGCCCTACCGTTACGTTCGCATTAAGCAGCTGGGCGAGCCGGTCCAGGGGCGACGTGCTCAAACGCTTTTCTATGTTGGTCTCATGGTTACCCCGTCCCAAGAACTGCAGCACGGATTTGTATTTCTCGAGGTATTGCGCCGAATCATTTACCACATCATCCAGGTAGGTAATGCTTTTGTATTCCGGTCTCAATCCTGAGTAGCTCCGCCGCGGGTCATACATGCCCTGCATGAGGTCGAACCAGTCGCCAAAAATGTAGACGGACGAGCCATTTTTTAGGGCCTGGTCCAGGTGTTTGGTGAGCAGCTCCCGGTCGCAGTGGGTAGAATCCCAATGAACATCACTGAGAAATAGGCACTCCGCGCTTTCGTTGTGCTCCCGGAGGTACACCGTAGGGTTTAAGTACTTTAGTTTCACAGTGGGGTGGGGCGTTTGGTGGGGTCAATCTTCAGACCTGGCAGGCGCGCCGTTACTTTGAATGAAGGGCACGCCTTTGTGTTTGTGAAATCATTGTGACCGTACAGCTCCATAGGTCCGTACTTCGCTCGAAGGGCCGCCACCAGGTTTTCCAGTGCGATTTCCTGCGCTGTTGTGAGTGTATCCTTGGGTTTAAAATTTGCATCCGTGCCCCCCACGTAGCAAATGCCTACCGTCTCCGCGTTCCATCCTACCACGTGGCTACCGGCCTGCTCGATTTTCCGCCCTGGTACCACCTTACCGCTGAGCTCAATTACGAAATGGTACCCAATATCTTTCCACCCTTTGCCTTTGTGCCACCGTTTAATCTCGGCTGCAGTTACCGCCCGCCCTTCGGGGGTGGCGCTGCAGTGAAGTACCAGGTATTTAAGTTTCCGCATTTAGAACATGGATTTAGCCCAGCTAAGAATAGATAAAACGAACGCACCTAGAGCCGTCCAGTACCGCTTTTCTAGGTTGGAAATGCGCCGCTCGAAATCATCTAGCCCCTCTTTGTGGTGGTCTATTTTCGTTTCGATTCGGACTACCGCCCGTTCTATCTTGTTGAGTTGCTCCTGCACGGTTCAGCCAGATTTCTAGTTTCTCCGCATTGCTGCGGCGCTTTTGAGTTAGCATACAGAGTACAGTTCTAAGTTCCTGGTATACCTCCCGGCACCCTGGGAAAAGGTGAGCCCGTTCTGATAGTAGACAAACGGCTGAGCGCAGAGGCGGTTTTGCGTGTTCGTGCTGTACTCAGGAATCCCGGCCGTGTTGTGGCAGAGGTACTTATACATTTGAGCGGTGTAGAAATGCGCGTTCGCGCGGCACCGTTCAATCTCGCGCTGTAGGTCGCTAGTAGAAATTGCGCTCTTATTGTCCCCCGTGTAAATCATTAGGCCGCCGTTCTCAATCTTCACATTGAGCGTAGGCAACAGCTCTACCATGGTCCACCAGGCGGTAGCCTTGCGTACGTACGTGTCCATGAGGGTAGCGTACAGGCCGGTGACCGTTCCCGCGGTTACCCGCGCCTTCAGCGCGTCATACAGGTCTGAGCCCAGGTAGGTCTGCAGGTGTTTATCCTGGGCAATTATTACCGCCTGGGAGATATAGTTCTCATCGACCGAGCCGTTCAGCTGGGTTACCTTTTTTAGGTAGTTCGGAGAAACAAAAAGTACCTCAGCCATTACCTGGGGGTGTTAAAGTTTCGGGGTTTCAAAAATCCGCGGTTCACCATATCGCGCGGGCGCTGGGCTACTTTGCGTTCATTCGTAGGGATAGCTACCGCCTTCCGCTCGCTGGGGTCCAGAGACCGAATAATGCGCTGGGCCTCGTTTACAGAAATCAGTTTATTGTCCTTTCGGAGGTAGGTCTGGCGCTCCCAGAAATGGCGACAGCTTCCGCCGCCTTTGTATAGCCAGATGCTGTACGTCCTATCTCCATTTGGTCCCCATCCTGGGTTTACAGCCTGGGAACCTGCCGCCAAAATATCTTCCTTTCGGTAAACCTTCAGGGCGTTTACCATGCGGCTGCAGAAATCGCGGCTTTTCTCGTCCGCGGTGTTGGGTTTGTAGGCGTACCGCACCCGTAGAATTTCACTGTCTTGTTCGCTCTTGGCGCCGGGGTTATTTCGCAGAACGCGCGCAAATTGAAAAGCGGAATCGTGGAGGTCCTCCAAACCATAGTCTACCTCACGCGCGTCTATGAGCTCCCATTCGTCCCCCATTTCTTCGCCGCATCCCTCCAGATAGTTAAATGCCTCATCCAGGTTTACCGCTTCGGAGCTGAGCGCCACCCCTTCCTGAAACATAGCCTCCGCTGCGTCAATCGGGAAACCTAGCATGGTAACCAAAAGCTGCACAGCCTGGGCGCGTGTAAGCTCTCCGCGCTGCTCGCGTGCCACAATCTCCAGGGCGCTGCTTACCTGAATACCGGTATAAGACTGTGTAACGTTCGCCTCTGCCACCTGTTGGCCACGTGGGTACACCTTCGCCTTTACCCCTGAGGCGCCTAGCATGCTTTCTACTGCCTCAATTACCACCTTCCGTTCCGGGTTTACCACCTGCTCGTTAAACAGGTTAGCTGATTCTGCAATCTCAGAACCTCCGCCGAGTTTGCCGGCCACCATTACCCCGAACATTTGCGGGTTCGTAACGCGGTGGCCTATCATAATTTTCGCTGTGGTTTCCTCGCTCAGGAACTGGTACTGTTTGTCCGCGTCCGAAAGCGGGAAAGGCTCAATAACGGGGCGGCGTTCCGGCGTGTCCGAGAACGTCATAAAGAATTTACCCGCGTTCTGTGGGCCCGCCGTTTCCCGTTCGATATCGTTACGAATGTTCCGGCGTTCCTGTTCGTCCGGAAACCCGTTTGCAAAGTGAATCGCAAACGAGGGCGCCAGGCCGTTCTTTATGTTATTAATGTGGTATACCGAAATCTCTTTCTCGAGCTCGATGTAGTTAATCGCCCCGATATAGTCCGGCTTAGGATAGTAAAAGGAACCCACCGTGAACGGGTGCACCGCAAGAATTTGTACCGGGTGCTCGTTTTTGGTTTCGGGGTTGAACCTGGGCAGCGCCTGGGGTTCCTCGCGGCTGCCCCAGTCCTTAGCGTAATAGTACCAGTTTACCGTTTCGTGCTCATCGGCCACCCCGCACCGCACGTTTTCAAACGGCAAATGCCGCACGTTTGCAATCACAGAACGGTCCAGGCTCCACGTAACCTCGAGGTAGAACCCGCGCTGAATTTTGAGGTCTAGGGTGGCTTTCCGTAGCTCGTCCTCCAGGTCCCATTTCGCAAACAATAACCGCGCCTCCAGGCTGTCCGAATCGAACCCCTGCCCGTAAATCATAGACGCAATGGTATTGCATAGGGCGTTATGCGTAGGGCTAGAATGGTAGAGGTCTACCAGGTACTGAGGGTATTTATTATCTGCCCCGTATTCTACGAACGTGTCCGTGGGTTTTTCCTCGTGCGAAACGGGCACGTACTTCGCCAGGTCTATACCTAGCACCCCGCTACCTAGCGGTTTATTCGGCGCCTTTGCCGGGATGTTTTGCAGTTTACGGTTCATAGTAGATAACGTTATCCTCTAGCGTAATGGTGGGAAAGGTTGCAATGGCCGGTCCAGGGACTCGAAGCGTTCCCCGCTCAATCAAACCGGCCACGGCCACGTTTGCCGGGTCTAAGTTCGTGCTGCTAGTTTGTGCAAACACGAAATAATCATAATCCCCTGGGTCTGTCAGGGTGACGTTATTCGTATTCGTTACGTTCGTGTCGATAGCTACTGCGGTGTACCGTTCATTATCGTAATCGGTAACCGCCACGAAATAGAATTCTTCGCCCGTTGTACGGTTCACTAGCTTAAACAGGTAGTGCGTGTACAGGTAGTCCCGTGCTGCTTCCTGGAGGGTCAGGTAGAGGGTTTGGTTCGCCTGGTTCGGGTTTAGGTACAGCATCGATTCTATAACGTTGAAATGCCCTAAAATAGAACAGCACCCCCGAAGGGGTGCCGTTCCTCATTTCCGCTGTGGCATTAATTGCCTGGGGTAAACGTGATGTTGGTAACTGCAGACAGTCCCGGAGCGGGTACCTTTTCCTCCGCGGTGAAGGTCAGGGTGTAGCCGTAAAGGTCGCCGGGGTTCTGTCCCGTGACAATTGTACCACCCGTTACCAGGGCGCCGTTCGTATGGCCGAGAACCAGACGGTCCCCGTTCATAGTGTCCACAATAACTACCACCTGAGTTTTCACCAGGTCTGCAATTTCTGCAGAGACTCCGGATTCAATTTTAGGTACGGTGATTTCGAGCACCTGAGAATAAAATACGCTCCCAGATTCGGCGCTCGCGTTAATGGTCTGGGTGAGGCTGCTAGAGTTCTTCGTTACGTCGAACCCGTAGACAGTCAAACCTGGAGCAACCGCACCGGCCAGGGCTCCGGCCGTAACCGTGCCCCAGTCCGTTGCGTCAAATTCCCCAATCCATACCCTTTTAATTCCGCCGATAGCATCCCGGCACGGAATACCACGGCCCGAAATAGTAATAGTGCAGGCCATGTTTTACGTGTTAGGAAGTGCGACGTGCGATAGCGTATGAAGCGTGGTCTACAACCTGGCAACCTGCAGTAATTGCAATCATTGCGCGGGTTGCATCCTCGAGGGTGCTCTCGTTCAAGTTGGCGACAGCTGCGGCGGTGGCGAAATCGTTGCCGCTGAGGTCCGTACCAAACGCCAAGTTCTCCGGCTTCGTGAACAGGAACGTGTCCGCAGCCATACCGCGCGGGGTCACAATCCGGTATCCAGCGTACTGGCTTACCTGCTCGTTCGGGAGGTAGAGAGAACCGTTCGCAGAGCCGAGGGCTGCGTAGTAGAGCGCCTTCATACCTGGGCTCATGTACAACAAACAGTCCGGGTCGCCCGCGATATCGGCCGGAACCGCGGCTGCGAGGGCTGCCAGGCGGGTGAGGATGTTGCTAGAGTCCGTTGCACCGGTCAGCGCCTGCTCGACCGTAGGCGTAGCTGCCACGATTTTAGCCAACCACCCATCCAGGTAGGTAACGGCCGTTCCGCCGGTGGTAGCTCCGGTGGTGCTGTTGTAGTTACCGCGCCACATACCCACTTCGATATCCTTTGCAGCCTGGGCAATGACGTAACGAAGCATGGCCTCGTTCGTGTCACGCGGGGCCGTGCGAGAATCGCGCATCATATCTGCCTCCCACGTAGCAATCAAATCTGAATTGCAGAGCTGCAATTTGATTTCGAGTTTCGTGGTAGCCAAAACCACCTCACCAAGAGTAGCGGCGCCACCGTCGAACCCGCACGTACGAGCACGGAGCGAAGCACCCGACCACTTCCGCAGCACGGCCGTACCGACCACGTTTGGAATGAGGTTACACCAATTATTCACGATAGTGTCCGCTGCCATGATAGCAGGCGTGACGTACGGGAGGGCCGCTTTACCGGCGTAGGTTCCCGTTGCGGCTGTAATGTTTGCCATTTTTTAAAAAAGGTTTAGGTTCAAAATGAGCTCATAAGTACACGCACCCGGTCGGCCTCGCTCAGGTTCGCGAGTTCTGCGGCCGAAGGGCGCGCCTTTTGGGTGCCGAGTTTTTGGACGCCCTGGGCGGCGGGCTGCTTCGCCAGGTTTGCGATTTCCTCGTTCTTTTCCTGGAGCTGTTGGGCGAAGTTCTCGGTAACCTTTGCTACCGCTTCATCAATCATGCGGGCGACGTCCTCGCGGGTCAGCGTTTCCTCCGCTGCAGCTACGGGTTCTTCCTCTTTTGCTTCCTCCACAACTTCAGCTTCACCCATCTCTGCAATAACGCCACCCTGGACCACGAACGGCGTGCCGTCTGCCAGCATGTAGTTACCGTCCGGGAGCGGGATTTGCTCGCCTTCATCATTCACCACGTACACGTCTACACCCACGGCGAACGCTTCGGCCGAGGTCTGAATTTCTTGGCCACCCTCCAGGGCTGCCACCGCGAACTTTTGTTCTTCAGCGCCCAGGGCCTGGGCTGCCTTCAGGAACATCTCCGCTACTCTTTGTTTTACGTCCATTTTAGAAAGGATTTGTAGGTATAACGAAATTCAGGACAGCGATTTGACAATTTGAGAAACCGCGTTCTCCAGTTCCTGCTCAAACGAAAGGGCTGCAGCTTCCTGGCGGCGGGTAAATAGGCCCTCAATACTGAACCCTTTAACCCGGCCGGTCTTTACCCAGTCATTCCACAGCGCCTCGCTGTCAATCTTCATTGAAACCATCCAGGTTCCACGTGGAACAGTCATGCCGTAGAGCGCGGATTTGTCTTTTTTGGAGTCCTCCACAATCCAAGATTCCACTACCGTAGTGCCCTGTACCGGGGCCTCATGCTCCAGGGTTGCGCGGCTCTGGTTGCCTGCCTTAAAATAGAGCTCCATAGCCTGGCGCACGGTGTCCTTGCTGAACAGGATATAGAAATCTTCGCCGTCCTTGTGGCGGTAGATAGGTTTATCTGGAATGAGGGCGGGCCCCATTACCAGGCGCTTTTCCTCGTCGATAGCTTTAAACCGGAATTCTTCCGACAGTGCTACGAAATCCTTTTCTATAGCCGGTTCCTCCACTAAAGAAATGGCCTGGATGCCGAACGCCTCCGCGTCCGTGTCAATAATTAGCTCGTATACGTTCATGGATTTAGTGCGGCCTGGTCCGCGATTCTTTGGTTTGCCTGTTGTGCATTGCTAACGTCTGAAGCTAGGACGTACGAGCGGAACCCGCCCGTGGTGCTGCCCTGCCCCATGAATGAAAGGTCTAGCTGTGGGGGCGGGGCCGCGGTTCCCAGGTCGCCCGTAGCGCCTGGAGGTGGCGGCGGGCCGCCTGGAGATTCAAACTGTTGGCGTGCGATAGTTGCAATTTGAGCCGCACCCGTAGCAGCTACAGCCACCGTAGACGCAATGCGTAGGAGGGTGGGCTGCGTTTTGTCTGTGAGGGCCGCCGTAATCCCCTCCGCCGTGTTTACTACAGCGTTTGCCAGGGATACCGTTTTGCTAATGTTGAACCACCGTTTGGCGCGCTTTTCGTCCCGCTTACCGAATACCTCCGCCAGGGCCTCCGTAGTCTGTAGGGTGAGCTGTGCAAACCTCGAAGCGGTAGCTAGGCGGGTCCGTGCCCGCTTCGCAAAGTCCTCTAGTTCTGCCTGCCTCCGTTCGCGGCGCTGTTGCTCCGCGTATTTCTCCGCGTCCGCCTCTTTCGCTAGGTAGTCCTGGGTAATTACCAGCTGTGCGTTTTTCGTTTCCTGCTCTATTTGCAGGGTGGCGTTTTTCTTGGCGTTTAGAGCCGTAGCCGTAGCGGTAAGTTCGGCCGATTCCGCCAACCTCCGCTTCCGTTCTTCCTCATCTAGGCGCGCCTGTTCTTCCGCCGCAGCTGCAGCACGCAAACCCTGGAGCTCAGACTGCAGCCGTTTACGCAGTCTCAGAGATTCCGTTTCAATCTCGAATATCTCCGCCTGTAGTTCGGCTGCCTTTGTGCGTTCCTCATCGGTAATAGTGCCTGCCGCCTCCGCTAGTTTGTTCTGCTCGCGCTGAATCCGGAGCGCTTCGGTAGCGTTTGCCTTCCGCTCGTTTAGCAGTTGCCTGTCGAGCTGTGCAGAACGTTCGCTGGCTTTAATCCGTTCCTCTATGCTCCGGGTTTCATCATCCGCGATTAGGCGGTTTGCCGCTATCTCTTTTCTGATTTTGGCCTGGGAAACAATTTGTGCCCGCTGTTTGTCTTCGAGATTTTGCGTAGCTCCCGCCAGGCGTGCAGCGGCATCGGCCGCGGCGCTCGCTTCGCTGGCCACTTTACCTACCTCACTGGCAAATGCTTTTACTACCGCGGTAGCTGGGTTTAAAGACAGGGCCGCGTCCCCTAGTTTCCCCATGCCCTCGCGCGCGCTTTCCAGGGCGCCTTTAAAATCCCCACTAAATACCTGAGTAAGGGCCGTGCCCAGGGCACCTACCCCGTCCAGAATTTTGTTGAACTGGTCGGTGACGTACTGTTTAATTAGGCCGGCAAACTCTGTTAGTGTTTCGCGCGGTTTGGTAAACAGGTTAACGATTCCCTCGCCCAGCTTCGCGGCCACCCCTACCACAACCTGGAACGCTGCCCGTAGGCCCGCCATAGCGCGTTCCAATTTCTCGGCGCCCTCATCGGTGCTCTGGAAGTATGCAACCAAAGAACCCAGGGCCGTAACAAAGAGACCTATACCCGTGGCTGCAAACGCGATTTTGGTGGCGTTTAGGCCCCCGATTAGAGACCGTATACCGGCGCCTGCCCCTACGAGCTGAGACGCAAACCCACCCGTAACCCGGTCGAGCGCGCCGATAGCGGTTTGCCCGGTTTTACTTAGATTATCTACCGCGTCCTCCGCATCCTGGAATGCTTTATCCAGCTGCGAAGTATCCGCCTCGATTTTTACTACTGGGTCTTTACGAGCCATAACGCTAGCCTAAAAATTAAAATGAGCCACCCTACCGCAATACAAAAGGCCAGGAAGTAATCCGCGAACTTCACCCACCGCGGCGCCCTTTTTTTGGACTGCAGTAGGAGTATAGCCTCCATCAAATAACCGTGTTCCTTTTGTTCTCTTAGCTTCATGGCTGGAAACAGTTAGCACTACCAGAGGAATAGAAGAACCCGTATTTCTCACAGCATTCACGGCTTACAGTGAAGATACTAGAGCCGTTAGGCTGGGTAAATTCAATTCGACCCGTGCGGCCTGTCGAAGGTAGGTATGTGCAATCCCGCATAGTGCCCAGGATTTTGAGCAGCTGAACCTTACATACACCGTCTACCGTCGGGTCAAACCCGGTAATCTCTAGCACCCTCCAGTACGTGTTAAATAGGTAGATTTTATCGCTGAACTCGAAGGTGGAAATTTCGGCCGTGGTGAGCCGGAATGAAGCGGTAAGTATGCGTGCATCTGAACTGTATAACTGGTTTGAATATTGCTGCCAGTATTTGTTATATAGCGTGTTGTATGGATTCGCTGTAATTGAAAAGAACGGGAGCTCTATACCAAACATTAGCGAATCCCCTGCCACGTCCGCATCCTCCGTGTTATTTGTATTGAACTGCCCGAAGAACGGCATGTTCTGCGAGGATGAACTGCCCGCATTATCGAGCAGAAAAGGCGCGGTAAGTTGCCCGTTCCAAAATGCCAGGCGCGGTTTCAGCTCCGCAATATCTGGCTTTTCTCCATCATCGGAAAGAATGCGGGCAACGTTATAAGCTGTGCCTGGAATGTAGCTCGTAGCGAACGGGGCGAACCCGCTTTCTATCTTTTGCTCACCCGATGCGAACGCATTGCCAGGGTCCAGGATGCGGTGCCGTCCGTACACCCGGCCAGACGCCTGTACCGCCGCGTTCAGGAAATCCTCGCCCTCGCTGTGCGTCCATTCGTAGGTTCGTTTCTGGCGGTCGGCGGTGGTGTTTACCTGTACGTCCTGGCTGAGGTCTATTAAATTTGTCCAGTCCTTTACGTCCCCCGCTGCCATGTAGTCCGTGTAGGGCTCTATATAGATTTTCTTCGGGTCATAACGGTCCGGAATGAATACCAGGTTAAAGCATTTCTGGAGTCCCGCGAGGAAATCCATTTGACGAACCTTTGGAAAGTTTCGCGAAACGTCCAGCGTGTTAGTAGACGGTAGCGCCTCTGCAATCTTCCAGGATGTGCCACCCACCCCTAGAGTGCCGCCCCCGGCATTTAGTGTAATGTTGCCGGCCGATACTTGCACCTGGAGCTTCCACGTGCTGCCTCCCGTTAGATACTGGGTTAGCACCGTGTAAACGTTATTCAGGGTATAGTGCGTAGTTCCGTTTGTCAGGCGAAACGCCACGGCTGCACCTGGTGAGCTCAGCGTATAGTTAAAATAGAAGTTCATCACATACAACCCAGCGAACGGAACCGTCCACGTAGGGGCTGCATAATCAGTGCCATAATCATAAAATGGCGCGCCTTCCTGTAGGGTTACGTCTGTCCAGGCTGTTGGCGCGGTGAGTGTTAGGTTAGTAGTTCGCCCTACCCAGAACTTTGCGGTGGCAACATCCTCTACGAACTTGAGCGAAGGGCCCCCGTTGTGAAGCATCAAATAGAGGTCCGTCTGCGCTGTGAAAAAGGCGCTCGAATAAGTGAACCCAGCCGTAGAGAATATTTTATCCAGGACCGTTTTAACCCGAATAAACGGGGTCATATCGGTAGGCTGCAGGGCCGCGGTTCCTGGGTTCGTGGTGGCGTCCCAATTTTTTAGACGGTCCACCAAACCGTACCGAAACGCCCCAGACTGTAGCGTGCCCGCCCAGCTGTTCGTTACGTTCGTGAAGTTTACCGTGTGGTTCTCGGTGGTAAAATTCAGATTGTCCAGGGTGGCGTCCCCGATAGTGCGCGACAGGTCCGCCGCCTCACCGAAGAACGCTACCTCCAAATCCACGAACTGCCCTTTCTGTAGGTACCAGCTTTTCACCTGGAGATAGCCCGTAATTAGCGGCACCCCGCCCTTCATAATACGCGCCTGGGTGCGCGTTTTTAGGTCGAAGCTAGGCACCTGGCTAAGGTCGAACGGACCAAATACGGCCTCATTCGTTTTGGTGAGCGGTAACCTGAAGGTCTGGGAGTAGCTAGAGGCGGGCGCGTTCAGCTGCTCTAGGTCGGTGAACTTGTAATTAAGGTTCACCGGCTCGAACTGGTAGAGGTCTAGCTCTATCCAGGTCCCCCGAAGGGCCATTAAAGTCAGCATCGGACCGGCTGTGTTAGTTCCACGTTGAGGTTAAACTGGGTCAGCCTTCCGTCTGCCCGCTCTTTGTAGGGCGCTGCGGCGTCCGTAATGCGCACCGGCTGCCACCGTCCATCCACCCGAACGTAAACCTGGCGCGAACGCAACAGCGGGCCGATAATGGCCGAATCGCTTACCCCAAATACCCCGCTCAGTTGGTACGTAATCGTGCCTGTCTTTTGGTACGGGACCGTCTCCGGCTCGTAACTGTTCCACGTGAAACTAGAGGCGCCGTAATTCCCCAGGGCTTTACGGTATGGCTTTTCTTCGCTGCGGATTTGGCGCCGTGTAAGCCCGTCGAAGCGGAGGAAATCCCACCCGCCCCGCGTGTTTGCAAACGCTACCTGAGTGCCGCTACCGCGCGGGCCTGGGCAATCCCTTAGGATGCGGAGCGCGTGCCCCTTTTGCACCCCGGCTGCGTCCTGTGGGGTTACAATTATCTCCGTCCAGGCGGTGGCGCCGGTCATCGCTAGCACCTGGGCGGGCATTACCCCGGCATAGGTCAGGAACCCGTTAACCGGTGAAAGGTCGGTAGCTGGCTGGCTCCCGTTCGTGGCGTCTACGGTTTTGTTCTGAGTGATAGGGGCGCCCGTAGGCGGCACCACCTGGAAGTTCAACCGGCGCACGTCCGAAATTGCGGACCTATTTAGGAACCCCATTAGCCCTTCATCCTCATCTCCGGCGGTCATGGTTATGACGTTATTTACCGCGGGCCTATCTGTGAGCCAGAATTTCTTACTGGCTGCGGTGCCGTAGTAATCGGCAAACGAGGGATGCAAACCGCTAGACGGCTGCTCGTACCCGTCCACCACCCACAGGCTACGGTTCGCCTGGTTGAGGGCCTCCGTGCCCGTGTATTCGCCTATGCGAACCTGGTACCAGGTGATACCCGCGTTCGCCCTGGTGTACGGTAGCGCGGTGTAATCGTGCAGGAAGGTGGTACCTCCGTAGTTCGAGGTATCTACCACCGTCCGGTTTTGAATAATTCGCCCCAGGTCGAAATGCGCGCGGCTATTGCTGTTCGCCTTGAGGTAGTATTTGCCTATCTCGGTCCCGCTCTCAAATACCTGGACAATGAAGGCGAAGGTGTCCGTAATGGTGGCTGAGGTAGACAGGGTGTAGATTAGCTGTTGCCCTGCAGGTACGAACGTCTCCGCTGGATTTGAGACAAAAGAGGCGGCCATTATTTCGATTTTATCGTTATTGTTCCTATACGTGCGCTGAGCTTTTGGGCAAAGTCCCTACCCAGGGTTTCCGCTACCGTGTCCCCGTGTTTGTTCATAGCCCATTCAAACCCGTTTACGAAATAACGGACGCCCTCGATTCCTTTACGTTTGATAGAACGAGCGATGAGGAAGGCCGCGGAATTCAACCCGCGTTCTGTCTGTTTGATGAACTCGCCTGTCTTCGGGTCCCGCAAACGGACCGGCTTTACCTTCATCCATTCCCGTACTGCAGAGATAGGCGGCTGTTTGTCGCGGTAGGAATAGGGCGAGCCTCTGCGTACCTGGGTGCCGTTCACGCCCCAGTGCATGAAAGCTGCATACCTGGACGCTTTCCCGGTCGCCATGAGCTCCACGGCTTGAACCTTTCCCTTTCCTTTCTTCAGCTTGAATGAAAGGCTTTTCTGCAGGTCGCGGGTGGCTACCCCGTAGTTCTTGTTCTTACCTACACGCCGGGTCCCTAGCTCGCGCCTGGAGGCGTCCACCACCTCACCGGCAAACCATACCCACATGCGCTCTGCTTCGGTGCTCATCTCAGTAAGCTGCCAGGGCCAACAGGAAATCCAGGACGGTAATAAACCCGTCGGCGTTTAGGTCTAGGCGCGCGTTATAGGGCGGCGGCATGCCGGGCCCCAGGTACTGGAGAATCGCTATTAGCTGGCTCATCTGCCCTGTCCTTTATACGGTTTCTTGTACAATTTGGAGCGCTTGCACTTGCTGCTTTTGGTCTTCGCGTGAATGCCCGGGCGGTTCACGTCGCGCTCGATGCGGACCGGGGCCGCTTGTTGTTTAGGCTTGGCCAAGGTTTGGGTCGTTGTTTTGCCACTCGTCGGTCTTGCTGATAGCCGCCGCCTCATCGCGTGTTAAAACTCCGGTCTTGTCCGCTGGTTCTTCCTTGTATTCAAGTATAAACTCCGTGCCCGCGAGGTTCCACAGAACGGTCTGCCGGAATAGCGGCCACTGAACGGTGGGAAGTTCCGCAAGGGTGTACAGGTGGTACCAGTAATTCATAACCCGTAGTTGGATTTAGTGCTGTTGTAGTTATTGCTGACTTCAGTATCACTCAATACTCGGTTGTAGTTTAATACCTCACCTACTCTTATATTGTTGAAACGCGCTAAAGTGCCGTTTATATTCAATGCGCCAATGGTTGGCACTAAAGAATTGTTCGCATCCGCCCATGTGCCGCTTGGTAGCGTCTGCGCTGTAGTTGTTTGCAACACGCCGTTGTAATATATTCTGAATGTTCCTGTGGTGCTTGTAGTGTATGTGAAACTGTGGCATACATTTCGCCATACTCCAGTCGTTATTGTTTGGTTAATTGTTACGCCTCGCTCTGCACTCGGAGTAATGATGGCCGACCTCCACCCGTTGCCGTTTGAGTTGCTTGTGTTTCTGTTATCTATAAAATACGGCATGCCCCCAACCAACTTAGCCATGACTACACCATCAAGCCATGCGGGAGCCGTTACGTAATACAACCAAATAGACCACGTCCAGCCAACTGTATTTATATCAAATAGAGATGTATTCGTGGCTCCTTCGATGTAATCGTTCACCCCGTCAAGCTCAAAGTACCTGCGACCTCCCGAAACCGTCCACGTAGCCCCGTAGTTTGTGAGGTTGTACGCGCTGTTGGAAAGGTCGTACCATGTGGTTCCCGTGCCGGGATAACTGCGAATGTTGTACGCGTCTAGGTACAGCTTCAGCCCGTTCGTTACTACGGGATAGGTGCGCCGTGCGGCGCTTACTGCTTTAAGGAACATCATACCAGTGCGCGTTCTCCGGTTAGAGTCCATACATTTTCCGCCACCCGTTTCAGCGCAATAACCGAATAGCGTGCAAAACTCTTCAGCGTTTCGCTGCTGTTTATGGTCACGCCCGAAGCTCCGGCAATCGTAATCTGGCCGGTATTGTTTTGCTCGAAATAGATTTCGGTATCTGCCACCCACGCCACGGAGGACTGAAGGGGAACGGTAATCGTGACGGCTGTAGTGCTAGTGGTTTGGATATAGTTTCCCGCATCGGTTAATGCCAGCGTGTAGCTCGTGCCGCTCTGCGTCCGTACGGTGCTGTAGGAACTTCCGCCGCCGCCGCTGGCTGCGATTGTGATACTATCCGTACCCGCATCGGTGGTGAGGGTGATATTCGTACCTGCTACCAGGGTGAGCGTGTCGGTCTTTGTGTCCGCGGCTACCGTAGTCTGCCCAGATACCGCAACATTCGAGAATGCGTTTTGGTTTACCTCCGCACCCGCCGCGATGCCGTCTAATTTGGTTTTATCTGCGGAGCTCATAGAGCCCGCGGCCGATGTGGTGGCGGCAGTGATTGAGATAGCCGGATTCGCTCCACCGCTCGAAACAATAGGGGCCGTGCCTGTTACAGAGACCACGGTAGCCCCGGTTCCGATGCCGTCCAGCTTGGTTTTATCGGCAGCACTCATGGAGCCTGGAGCGGAGGTGGTCGCGGCGTCAATACTTACCGTAGCATTCCCCGAAAGGTCTACCCCTACCTGAATAGGCGCAGTGCCAAATACTCCACGGGTGCCAGTATTTGAGATTGTAATAGTGTCGGTGGAGATATTGCCGGCAATAGAGATACCAGAGCCCGCAGTGAACGTGAGCGTGTCCGCGGTGTTCTCCGGTGTAATCGTGTTCCCGCCTGCCACGAAATTACTGAACATGAAAACCGGAGGTGGAGAGGCGCCGGTGGCGCTGCCTCCTATCTCTACGTTTAGCATGCTTACCGTGCTGGCTGCATCAAATCCCCAGGTGTTGTATGGTACCGTATTTCTCCGGTACAAATCGAACGGCTGCGTCTCAAATAGAGCCTCTAGGGTGGTCTTATTTGTAACCGAAACTAGGCCACCTACCACGGATGCGTTATACTGGGCGTAGCCTATCTCTAACCGCGTCTGCTCTACGTAGCTCCCGGTGCTGTCATCCAGGATGCGGACCAGAACCTGGTCCTGGTCTAGCGCGTTCCGCTCGAAGGTAACTATATAGGCCATATTAGATGTTAATTGAGACGGTGTTTAGGTAGGCATTACCCACCATGGTAGGGCTAGGAGTGATAGCAAACGCAAACTGCGCGCTCGCGTTCGTGGTGTTGTAGGTGAATGACAATTTAGCCACCTGTGCGCCCACTGTATACCTGGTATTTATTTCTGCCACGGTGATAAACAGGGAGCCTACTTTGTCTAGCACCTGGACCTTTAGCGTACCAGAACCCAGGCCGTTAAATGCTACAGTAACATTCCCAGTAATTGGTCGGCCGACCAGGTTACCCGTAAAGGTGAGCAGGTTTTGAGCCCCGGCCGTGTTCACCGCTACCGTGAGGCTGCCCTGGTTCACCGTCCAAAGGTTGAGCGGCGGAATAAGCAGGTAGTTCGATTTGCCCGCATAGGCCGGAGCAGTATACGCAGCATTTGTTAGGACGGCTGTAGTGGGGTTCGTAGTGGTTCCGGAACCTCCACCCCCAGGTACCCACGTTCGTACGAATATGCGGCCTGTATTGATTTGCTGGCGGGTCACAATAGCTACCGGAATCTCCGGGAATGGTGCGGTAGTTACGAATGCCCCAGGTGTAGGAGAGGCGTACAAAATGGTGCCAGGGGTGTATGCGTTCGTGTTCAGCTGTCGAACCTCTCCGTAGGTACGTACGTGTCCGTCGGCGCCGTTTGCTATCTGGGCATAGGTTACCCCTAGCAGGTACTTCGGGCTATCCACCCCCAGGGCAAACAGGCCTACGGTTACTTTATCTCCGTGTACCCCTACCGCCTTGCACAGAACGCCCTTTGCGATAGCTGCCCCGCTGTTATTGTGCACCTGGATATCTAGCGCCCTGGGCGCTCCGTTAATCCACTGAGCCGTTACCTCATCATAGATTAGCGCGTCATGGTCTAGCGGGTCGGTAATCGTTACGTCGGTGAGCTGTCCCAGGGAATCCACCCCGCCCGTGTCAATGGATACTATACCGTTACCTTCATCTGTGAGGGTGCCGTTTGTGACTTTGATAGTGCGCACGCTCAGAACGTCTACCGTTCCGTCCTGGGTGAGAACTCGAAGCACCCCGCGCCTGGCATACGTTATCTCTGTGCCCTCTGGGGTCACTCCGTTAATAGGTGCATCGCACGCGGAACGGTCATAGGGAATCTCTATAGTCAGGTCTAGCAGCACCCCCGCGAGCATGTTGCTGCCTTCCTGTTGGAGGGGCGTTATAACCGCGTTTGTTACCTCGTAGTTTTCCTCATCTATGAAGATGTTAAACCCGTTTGAGATATCTGCGATAATATCTTCTGCCACCTGCTCCGCATCGCTTACTACCTCCTTTTGCCGTTCGGTCTTACTGTCATAATAGGTCGGCAAATCGAAAATATATACCTCGAAATCTACGCTCTTTGTCGTGTCCTCGTAGGTGGCTCCAGTATACACCACGTGCATAATAGGGTACTGGTCCACCTTTCCCAGGTCGAGGTCTTCCGGTGCCCCGAATGAAAAGGATTTTAGGAAATAGTGGTTCTCGGCGAAGTCCCGAAACCGGTTTATGAAGGTGTTTAGAGTAATCATTTAGCCTGCCTGGTTTCGTGTGCTAGGTCTTTTAGGTAGCAGAGGTGCGTGAATACCGACCGAATAGGGCGCTCCGTAACCTGGTCCATGTAGAGGTACCCGCCGCCGATTTCGCAGAGGCTGTGATACCATCCCCACTT
>CAYQOJ010000018.1:18283-26983 GCA_964419105.1 uncultured Methylococcus sp. | reverse complement strand
AAGTCTCTATAATGCGATGCCTTACGCAGGGGTTTCGGCCCTGGTTTCTTTCATGCGCGACTTCGAAGGTCGCCATGGGTGATGACTGAAGTGGGTTGAGGCGCCATGAATACTCCGGACGATCGAACCATCCTGACTGATATTCGTCGTGAAATTGACGCCATCGACGATCAGTTGCTTGCTTTGCTCAATCAACGAGCCGGCTGCGCCAAGAAGGTAGCCGACATCAAAATGGCCGCAGGTGAGGTGGAATGTTTCCATCGGCCTGAAAGAGAGGTTGAAGTTCTTCGCCGAATGATGGACGCGAACCCGGGCCCTCTCTCGCGTGAGACGATCGCTCGGTTTTTTAGGGAAGTCATGTCGGAGTGTCTCGCGCTGGAGAAACCGCTCGATGTGGGCTTTCTTGGGCCCGAAGGGACATTTACCGAACAGGCGGCTTTTCGTCACTTTGGGCACGCGATTCATGCGGTGCCTTATTCCTCAATTGACGCCATCTTCCGTGCCGTAGAGTCCGGCGCCGTCGTTTATGGTGTTGTACCCATCGAGAATTCGACCGAAGGGGTCATCACCCATACCCTCGACAGCTTTCTTCAGATGCCGCTTGTGATTGCAGGAGAAGTCAGTCTCCGAATTCATCACAATCTTCTCGGTAAAGGGACGGACATCAAGTCGATCAGGGAAGTTTTCTCCCATCAGCAATCACTGGCCCAGTGCCGTCAATGGCTCGATCGCAATCTTTCCGGCGTCACTCGCACAGCGGTTGGCAGTAATGCCGAAGCCGCTCGACTTGCAAGTCAACAACCCGGGACGGCTGCTATCGCAGGCGAGGTCGCTGCAGGCCTCTATGGGCTTGATCTGATTGCCCCGATGATCGAGGATGAATCCAACAATACCACGCGGTTTCTTGTCGTGGGTCGGACTCCGGTTGGGCCTACGGGAGGAGACAAAACTTCTCTTTTGCTGACAATACCCAACGATCCCGGAGCCCTCTACGCGATTCTCGAGCCCTTCGCGCGACACGGCATCAGCATGTCAAAGATCGAGTCAAGACCTTCCCGTAAGGATGTCTGGGATTATGTCTTCTTCATCGATGTGGAGGGCCATCGAGACGACCCCAAGGTTGCGCTGGCCCTATCAGAGGTGGCATCCCGGACAACCCGACTGAAAGTTCTGGGCTCCTACCCCAAAGCACTGACCTAGGCGAACTTAATCATGGATGCGATCAAACTTGCCGTTCCCGGCGTCCAGAAACTGACCCCCTACCTTCCGGGTAAGCCGATCAGTGATCTCCAGCGGGAGCTTGGTATCGATCATGTTGTGAAATTGGCATCCAACGAAAACCCATTGGGCCCAAGTCCCATGGCACTTGCTGCCGTAAGGGCAACTCTCGAGGAGCTTCATCTCTACCCGGATGGCAGCGGTTTTGCCCTTAAGACAGCGCTTGCGGAAAAGTTCGCTCTGGACCGGAACGGGATTACCCTTGGCAATGGTTCCAATGATGTGCTCGAGCTGATTGCCCGGGCCTTTTTAGCTCCTGGACTCTCAGCTGTTTTCTCAGAGCATGCCTTTGCGGTCTATCCCATCGTAACGCAGGCAGTGGGTGCAACCAGTAAAATTGCCAGAGCCCATACCGGTGAGGAAGGGCCATGCTATGGACACAACCTGTCAGCCATGTGTGCTTTGATAGATGCCACGACTCGGGTTGTCTTTATTGCTAATCCCAATAATCCGACGGGAACCTATCTGGGGCGCTCCGAACTCAAGAGTTTTCTCGATCAAGTACCTCGGGATGTCATCGTGGTGATTGATGAGGCGTATTTTGAATACGTCAATGAAGATAATTATCCCAACGCGATGAACTGGCTTGGTGAATATCCCAACTTGATAGTTTCAAGAACCTTTTCAAAGGCTTATGGTCTCGCCGGCCTGCGTGTGGGATACACGGTTTCGAGTCCCGATATTGCTGACATTCTGAATCGGGTACGTCAACCGTTTAATGTCAATATTCCTGCTCTTGAGGGCGCTCGCGCTGCGCTTTTGGATGATGCCCATCTCAAAAGAACGATTGATCTGAATGACCGGGGCCTTAGGTATCTTCGGCAAGCCCTCGAGGCTCGTGGGTATGAGGTTATTCCCTCGGTTGGTAACTTTTTGACCTTTGACTTGGGCTGTGCGGCCGCACCGATCTATGAGGCTTTGTTACGCAAAGGCGTCATTGTCCGCCCGATCGCGAACTACGGGATGCCACAGCATCTTCGCGTCACGATTGGGACTGAGACGGAAAATCAGGCGTTTCTGACCGCGCTGGATCAGGTTACCTGCTAATGATCAACCGGCTTTGCGTTGTCGGCGTAGGCCTGATTGGCGGCTCGTTTGCGCTCGGTTTGAAGGAGGCCGGTCTCGTCAGGCGAGTCGTTGGTGTCGATCGTGATGCCCAGAATCTCGATCTTGCCTTATTCAGCGGTCTGATTGATGAATCGGCAGCGTCATTGGAAGAAGGTGTTCAAGGCGCGGACTGTGTCTTTATCGCGGTCCCGGTCGGCGTGATGCCTGAGGTCTTTCGTCAGTTGTCGCCGCTCTGGCAGAATGATGTGCTGTATACCGACGCGGGTAGCACCAAAACGGATGTCCTCAGGGCGTTGGCGCAGGTGCACGGCTGTGTCCCATCGAATTTTGTTGCGGGACACCCCATTGCGGGTGCGGAAACATCGGGTGCCTCGGCCGCCCGATCTGGGCTTTATCAAGGACGGCGAGTGATTTTGACGCCATCTGACGGTACCTCATGCGAGGCGCTTGATCTGGCCAAATCCCTATGGGAAGGTGTGGGTGCGCGAGTCACTGAGATGGATCCCGCCCATCATGACGCGATCTTGGCTGCAACAAGCCATCTGCCTCACGTTCTTTCCTTCGCGCTGACTGCAATGTTGGGGCGGCATGACGAACAGCAGGATATCTTTGCCTATGCCGCGGGAGGGCTTCGTGACTTTACCCGCATTGCGGGGAGCGATCCTGCCATGTGGCGCGACATCAGTCTTGCGAATCGGGAGCAGTTGCTTCCCTTGATTGAAGAGTACCGGCTCGCACTGAGTGACGTAGCCGAAATGATCAAATCCGGTGATTCGGATCGTTTGGCACAACTATTTGCTGATGCCCGTTCGGCACGGCAACGTTTCATAGACCAATTGGATAAATAACAATGCATCACAACGAGGTTACCTTCACGGTCCAACCTGGCGGCACGCTCCAAGGCGAAGCCCGGGTTCCAGGGGACAAGTCCATCTCCCATCGTTCGATTATGCTCGGATCACTGGCCGAGGGTACGACGAAGGTAACCGGATTTCTTGAAGCGGAGGACTGCCTGTCCACCATGAAGGCCTTCCAAGCCATGGGTGTGCACATTGAGCGGACTCAAGGGGGTGGGGTTGTCATTGAGGGGGTGGGGCTGCACGGTCTCAAAGCACCGAAGGAGGAGCTCTATCTTGGCAACTCCGGCACCTCGATGCGTCTTCTGTCCGGTTTGTTGTCCGGCCAGCAATTTGATTCGACCTTGACGGGAGACCCTTCCTTGTCAAAGCGCCCCATGCGACGCGTGACCGATCCTTTGAAGTCAATGGGAGCTCAAATTGATACGACGGAAAAAGGAACATCCCCACTACATATCCATGGTGGGAGCGCCCTGAAGGGAATTCACTATGACATGCCGGTAGCCAGTGCGCAGGTCAAGTCCTGTCTCTTGCTGGCAGGTCTATATGCGGAAGGTAAGACCTCGGTTCATGAGCCGGCTCCGACTCGCGATCACACGGAGCGCATGCTGCGGGGGTTTGGTTATGACGTCCAGCGGGATGGAAATACGATCTCTGTCCAATCGGGTGGCAAGCTGAAGGCCATGGATATTGATGTCCCAAGCGATATCTCATCAGCCGCATTTTTTATGGTTGGCGCATCAATTGCGCAAGGCGCTGACGTGACCCTGAAGCACGTCGGGATGAACCCGACTCGGACCGGTGTGATCGATATCCTTCGCTTGATGGGCGCTAATATCGAGATTGTTTCGGAGCGCGTTGTTGGAGGCGAGCCGGTGGCTGATATCCGCATTCGGCAGGCCCAGCTCAAGGGTATCGATATTCCAGAGCCCCTGGTGCCCCTGGCGATCGACGAATTTCCCGTCCTCTTTGTTGCAGCGGCGTGTGCGGAGGGTACGACACGGCTGACGGGTGCAGAGGAGTTAAGAGTCAAGGAAAGCGATCGAATTCAGGTCATGGCTGATGGACTTCAAGTTTTGGGGGTTGATGCCAAGGCTACGCCCGATGGCATGATTATTCATGGCGGGAAACCCATTGGTGGTGGCACGGTTCAGTCTCATGGCGATCATCGGATTGCCATGGCATTTTCGATTGCCGGTTTGCGTGCCAGTGGTCAAATCACGATCCACGATTGTGCCAACGTCAATACCTCGTTCCCGACCTTTGTTTCACTGGCAAATGGTTTAGGGCTTTCAGTCCATTCTGATGCATAGATCTACCGTGTCATTGCCTGTGCCTGTTCTGACAATTGATGGCCCCAGTGGATCGGGAAAGGGTACGGTTAGCCGCGCAGTTGCACGTGAGCTTGGCTGGCATTTCCTCGATAGTGGGGCCATCTATCGTTCTTTGGCGATTGCCGTCCTTAGGGCCGGAATGCCTTTTGATGACGAGCAAGGCATTGCGGACCTTGGTTTGGCGATGGACCTCACCTTTAGTGCAGATGACCCTCCCAAGGTCTATTTGGCTGGAGAGGACATTGCCGGTGAAATTGGCATGGAAACCACGGGCAATGCGGCTTCGCGCGTAGCGCAAATTGGCGTGGTGCGACGCGCGTTGCTCGACAAGCAACATAGCTTTCGAAAGGCACCTGGCTTGGTGGCAGATGGCCGGGATATGGGAACCGTCGTGTTCAAGGATGCTGCCCATAAGGTCTTTTTGACGGCAAGTGCCGAGGTGAGAGCGCTTCGGCGGCTTAAGCAGTTGAAAGACAAGGGACTGGATGTTAATCTTGATAGCTTGACTCGGGAAATCGAGGAGCGTGACCGTCGTGATCGTGAGCGTGCAGAAGCACCACTCGTCATGGCAGAAGGCGCACTCCATATCGATTCATCCGATCTGCCAATTCCGGAAGTTATCCGGCGGGTGTTGGATTGGGTTAGGCGGGATGCCTGAAGTCCGTTTCATGGGTTGCCGGCAAATGCCGGTAGTTTCTTTCATCTTACACAGTCATCCAACGCCCTGGGCGTAGGATGCAATTAAATAGTTTTATGACCGAGAGCTTTGCTGAGTTGTTTGAACAGAGCCTGTCTCAGGCTGAAATGCGTCCGGGCAGCATCATTCGTGGAACCGTTGTTGATATCGGTCCGGATGTAGTTGTCGTTAATGCGGGCCTTAAGTCCGAAGGTGTTGTCCCGAAGTGGCAGTTCCTCGATGCGGACGGCACGCTGGAAGTAAGCGTTGGTGATACCGTTGAGTGTACCCTCGAACTTCTCGAAGACGGCCTCGGTGCAACCCTTCTTTCTCGCGACAAGGCGAAGCGTCTTAAGGCGTGGACCGACCTTGAGGAAGCCCATGAGAAGAACGAGACGGTGGTTGGACGCCTGACCGGTAAGGTCCGTGGCGGATTCACTGTTGCGATTGGCGCCCTGCGTGCGTTCCTTCCGGGTTCCCTGGTTGACGTCCGTCCGGTTCGTGACACGGCATACCTCGAGGGCCGGGACCTTGAGTTCAAGGTCATCAAGATCGATCAGAAGCGCAACAACGTTGTGCTGTCCCGCCGCGCGGTCGTCGAGTCTGAGTTCAGTGCTGAAAAGGAAGCGCTGCTCGAGAACCTCAAGGAAGGTGCAATTGTTACCGGTGTGGTCAAGAATCTCACCGATTACGGTGCCTTCATCGATCTCGGCGGAGTCGATGGTCTCCTTCATATCACCGATATGGCTTGGAAGCGCGTTCGTCATCCGTCGGAAGCCGTTGAAATTGGCCAGGAAATCCAGGTCAAGGTCCTCAAGTACGATCAAGAAAAGAACCGCGTTTCTCTGGGCCTCAAGCAGCTTGGGGAAGACCCATGGCTGAACATTGCCCGTCGTTACCCTTCAGGCACCCGTCTGTTCGGTAAGGTTTCCAACCTGACCGACTACGGCTGCTTCGTTGAGCTTGAAGAGGGCGTTGAAGGCCTGGTTCACGTCTCTGAAATGGACTGGACCAACAAGAACGTTAATCCGTCCAAGCTGGTTCAGCTCGGTGATGAATGCGAAGTCATGGTCCTCGATATCGATGAAGACCGCCGTCGTATCTCTCTGGGTATGAAGCAGTGCCGCAATAACCCATGGGATGAATTTGCTTCAACCCATAACAAGGGTGACAAGATCAGCGGAACCATCAAGTCCATCACGGACTTCGGTGTGTTCATCGGTCTCGACGGCAACATCGACGGCCTGGTTCACCTGTCTGACATCTCCTGGAATACTCCGGGTGAAGAAGCAATCCGCAACTACAAGAAGGGCGACGAAGTTGAGACCGTCATCCTTGCGATTGATCCGGAACGTGAACGCATTTCACTGGGGATCAAGCAGCTGGAGCAGGATCCTTTCCAGAACTACCTTGCAACCCACGAGAAGGGTGACCTTGTCCGCGGCATCGTGAAGGAAGTGGACGCGAAGGGTGCTGTCATCACGCTGGCTGACAGTGTTGAAGGTTACCTGCGTGCATCCGAGATTTCCCGCGACCGCATTGAAGATGCTCGTACCCAGATGAATGTCGGCGACGAAGTTGAAGCCAAGTTCATGGGTGTAGACAAGAAGAGCAAGTCCATCACGCTGTCCATCAAGGCGAAGGATCAGGAAGATGAAGCTGAAGCCATGAAGGGTTACACCCAGGCTGCATCCAATGCGATGCCGACTCTCGGTGATATCTTCAAGGAACAGATGGAAAATAAGTAAGCGGTTAATCGCCAGAGGGGGGAATACCCCCTCTGGCGTACTCGTCCCATGACAAAGTCAGACCTGATACAGATTCTCAGTCTTAAATACCCTCAGCTTGCTGGGCGTGATGTTGAGGCTGCCGTCAAAGCCATCGTCGACCATATGGCCGATACGCTTTCAAACGGTGGCAGAATCGAAGTCAGAGGTTTTGGGAGTTTCTCCGTGAGGTACCGCGCGCCTCGAACAGGCCGTAATCCGAAGACGGGAAGTAAAGTTGAACTGACTGCAAAATATGTCCCGCATTTCAAGCCTGGAAAGGATCTCAGAGATAGGGTGAACCCCGATTGATGAAGATCCGTATCCAACGGCGCATCAAACCATGCCAGGCTATGCCTGAGCATGGTTTTTTTATGCGATCATCGCTCTGATTTTTGAGAACTACATTTAACGAAGGTACCTGGGAGGCTTAAGCTGGAGTACACCGATCTGATTGCCCTCCTGCTTCCCGTCGCAGCGGCTTCCGGTTGGTATGCTGCCAAACGCCGAGAAGAAAAGATTCGGATCGCCGAGGGACGATCTTCCTTGGCTCAGGCCTATCGCCGAGGACTCAACTATCTGCTGGATGAGAAAACCGACCAAGCCATTGAAACGGTCGGCGAGATTTTGGCTCAAGACAGCGAGTCTCGTGAAATCCAGATGGCTCTTGGTAATCACTACCGACGCCGTGGGGATGTTGAACGTGCGATCGACATCCACTCCCGATTGCGAAGGGTCACCGATGTCGAGGATTCCGATCGAGCACGCGCGGATTTTGAACTGGCACTTGATTTCATGAGTGCGGGTCTTTACGACCGGGCTGAAACGCTCTTCCTTGCGTTGAAGGAAAGTCCCAGTCACGGAAAACCAGCTTTACAACAGTTGTTGCTGCTCTATCAGCAGCAAAAGGATTGGCATCGTTCGATCGACTGCATACTTGAATTGCGTCAGACCATGAAGCCCAAACATGGTGAGACGGCAGCACACTTCCTTTGTGAGCTTGCAGAGGAGGCGATGTCTCTGCATCGCCTCAAGGACGCAAGGGATCTTTTGAATCGCGCATTGGAAGATGACCCCAAGAGCGTTCGTGCCACCTTGGCAAAGGGTCGACTTGAATACAGCAAGGGAGAATATCGACAGTCGCTAGACAGTTTTCGGAGTATTGAAAGTCAGAATCCTCTCTTTCTGGCCGTGGTCCTGCCCATGATTGGTCTTTGTGCCGAACGCCTTGGCCAAGAGCGGGAATTGATTGAGTATTTGGATTACCTTTATCACACCTACAGGATTGTGGCTGCAGCGATTGAAAGGGCAGATCGCCTGAGCCGAGTGGAAGGAAGTCAGGCTGCGATCGATTATCTTTTACCGATCCTTGAAGAGACGCCCGAACCCCAGGCCGTCACCCATGCAATTGGATTCTTAGTGCAGGATTCCTTCCTCGGACCTTCCAGGCTGAAACGACTTTACGATCTCCTCAAGGAGGGCGTTGCTGGAGGGCAGAAGTTTTGTTGCGAACGTTGTGGCTTTGGGTCGGCCGAGCTTTATTGGCGCTGTCCCTCCTGCCGATATTGGGGCGCCATTCGTCCCACTGGCCCTTTCTCCTCACTGATCTTCATCGAGGCCGAGGAGAATCTCCGTTGATGGCTATCCCCTTTCTAATATCTTCGCGCTAGGATATGTCCCGCTGGGGATAGAGGGCAATTCATGTCCGCCTGGCTTGTCTT
>CAYQOJ010000018.1:0-18273 GCA_964419105.1 uncultured Methylococcus sp. | reverse complement strand
AAAAACCGTTCGCAAGGCCGTATTTCCTGTTGCAGGTCTCGGAACCCGATTCCTCCCTGCGACCAAAGCCAGTCCCAAGGAAATGTTGCCAATCGTCGATAAGCCCTTGATTCAGTACGCAGCGGAAGAAGCCGTCGCGGCTGGAATCGATACGTTGATTTTTGTGACCAGTCGGACCAAGCGTACCATCGAAGATCACTTCGATAAGGCGTATGAGATGGAAAACGAACTGGCAACACGCGGAAAGACAGAGGTGCTGAAGGCCCTTCAGTCCATCGTGCCGCCAGGTATCAACTGTATTTACGTCCGACAGGCAGAGCCTCTGGGACTTGGTCATGCGGTGAACTGCGCCGCTCCCATCATCGGCGATGAGCCTTTTGCAGTGATTCTGGCCGATGACATGGTCGACGACGGGGCTCGCGGCTGCATGAAGCAGATGGTCGAGGTTTACAACGAATGGCAGTGTTCGGTCTTGGGCACCGAACAAGTCCATCCCTCAGAGACCCAAAGCTATGGCATCGTCAAGGCTGACGCGTGTGGTCAGCGTTTGGCCAAGCTTTCAGCAATTGTCGAAAAGCCACGCCCTGAAAATGCCCCCTCTAATCAGGCAGTGGTCGGTCGGTACATTCTGACCCCGGGCATCTTTGATTGCCTCAACAAGGTCACCCGCGGCGCAGGTGGTGAAATCCAGCTGACTGACGCGATTGCGATGCTTCTCAGTGACGAGCCTGTATTGTCATTTGAGTTTGAAGGGAAGCGATACGACTGCGGTTCCAAGCTGGGCTACTTGATGGCCACGGTGGAACTTGCGCTCAAGCACGAGGAAATCGGAGCCGGATTCCGAAACTATCTCAAGGGACTCAAGGTCGACTAAGCGACTCTGGGGTAGGGGCGTTGGATTCCAACGCCCCCATACTTGGCTTAGGCCAAGGCTGCCTGCATGCGGCTAACGGCTTTTTCAAGGTTGGCCATGCTGGTCGCGATAGACAGTCGGATATGACCATCCGCCCCGAATGCAGATCCGGGGACGACAGCGACCCCGGCCTTTTCGATCAGATACTCCGAAAGTCCCAGATCATCCTCGATACCATCCAGTCGTTCGATGACTTTTTTCATGTCGGGCAACACGTAGAAGGTGCCGTCGGTAGTCAGGCAATCGACCCCTGGAATTTGATTCATGGCGGCAACGACATAGTCATGACGCTCCTTGAAGGCCTTACACATATCCTGAATAAAGGTCTGGTCCCCATTCAGGGCTGCTTCAGCGGCAACCTGAGAGATGGATGTCGGATTTGATGTGCTCTGCGATTGAATATTGGTCATTGCGCCGATGAGCCACTCGGGTCCAGCTGCATAGCCAATACGCCATCCCGTCATGGAGTAGGCCTTGGAAACCCCATTTAAAACCATCGTCCGGTCGTAAAGATCAGGGTTCACATTCAGAATATTGATAAAGGTCTGGTCCCCCCAGAGGATGTGTTCGTACATATCATCGGTTGCGATGATGATGTTCGGGTGCTTACGCAGCACGGCGCCAAGCTCGATCAGCTCGTCCTTGGTGTAGGCCATGCCGCTGGGGTTCGAGGGGCTGTTGATAACAAAGAGGCGTGTTCTAGGCGTAATGGCAGCTTCAAGCTGAGCCGCGGTGATTTTGAACTGTTGGCTCTGGGGGCCCTGCACGATGACAGGAACCCCCTCTGCCAGGAGGACCATGTCTGGATAAGATACCCAGTAGGGCGCCGGGATAATGACCTCGTCACCCGGATTGATCAGAGCCTGACTCAGGTTGTAGAAGCTTTGCTTGCCTCCGCAAGAGACCAGAATCTGTTTCGCGGTGTAACTGAATCCATTTTCCCGTTGAAACTTGTCCACAATCGCCTTTTTGAGGCTCGCAGTCCCATCTACCGCCGTGTACTTGGTGAAGCCGGATTGAATCGCGGCAATCGCTGCGGCCTTGATATGTTCTGGAGTGTCAAAATCGGGTTCACCTGCACCCAGTCCGACGATGTCCTTGCCCGCTGCCCTCATGGCTGCGGCCCTTGCGGTAACTGCCAGGGTAGGGGATGGCTTGATCGAGAGGACACGTTTGGAGAGAGTATGCTGCATGGCTCAGGGTCGCATTGAGGATAGGGCTTAAGATGACGCTGGGAGGGTCGCTCGGTTCATATACGAACAAGCAGTTCCGACCGAGCACCGAAAACCCTATATTTTATATCAGTCAAACCCGCTGAATAAAGCCTGACTGGTGAATGAATCCTTTGGGTTCGTCGGCTCTTTTTAAGGTCAAGCATTGAAGCAAAATGGATCAGGAACTTAGGCAGTACCAGAAGGAAAACCCGGTCAAGGGAAAGAGCTTTACCCTCAAGAGCCCCTTTACCCCATCTGGCGATCAGCCAGAAGCCATTCGACAGCTGATCGAAGGGCTCCATGATGGGCTTTTGCATCAGACGCTGCTCGGTGTGACCGGCTCGGGAAAGACCTTTACGATTGCCAACATCATTGCAAAAGAACAGCGTCCCGCATTGATACTGGCTCCTAATAAGACGCTCGCCGCGCAGCTTTATGGCGAAATGCGGGAGTTCTTTCCCGAAAACTCCGTGGAGTACTTTGTCTCTTATTACGACTATTACCAGCCTGAAGCCTATGTCCCTTCTTCGGATACCTATATTCAGAAGGATGCATCCCTCAACGAACACATTGAGCAAATGCGGCTTTCCGCTACCAAAGCCCTGATAGAGCGCCGCGATACCATCATCGTTGCGACAGTTTCCTCCATTTATGGTTTAGGCGAGCCGGCCTCTTACTTCAGCATGGTTCTGCATTTGGTTCGCGGTGACATGATCAATCAACGTACGCTTTTAAGGCGTCTTGCCGAGCTTCAGTACACGCGAAACGACACGGAATTGCGGCGTGCGACCTATCGGGTTCGGGGCGAAGTCATCGATATTTATCCCGCAGAATCGGAGCGTGAGGCCCTAAGAGTCGAATTATTTGATGATGAGATTGAGCGCCTCTCCCTCTTTGATCCCCTGACAGGTGAGGTGTTGTCGAGGACCGCTCGCTACACGGTTTATCCGAAGACCCACTACGTGACCCCCAGGGAGCGAATCTTGGAGGCGATCGAGCAGATCAAAATCGATCTTCGAAAGCGGCTCGAGGAGCTGCGTGACCAACACAAGTTGGTAGAGGCCCAGCGGTTGGAGCAACGCACACTTTTCGATATCGAAATCATGCTGGAAGTCGGGTATTGCTCCGGCATCGAGAACTACTCGAGGTATCTATCAGGACGCGGTCCCGGCGAACCGCCTCCTACCTTGTTTGATTACCTTCCGGATGATGCGATTTTGGTCGTGGATGAAAGCCATGTAACGATCCCGCAATTGGGGGCGATGTACAAGGGGGACCGTTCCAGGAAGGAGACTCTGGTCGACTATGGCTTTCGATTACCCTCTGCGCTCGATAATCGACCTTTGCAATTCGAAGAGTTTGAAGAAAGGTCACCGCAAAGAATCTATGTTTCTGCCACACCAGGTCAGTATGAAATCAAGCATTCCGGGGCTGTGATCGAGCAGGTGGTGCGTCCTACCGGACTGATTGATCCTATGGTTGAAATTCGTCCTGTGACTCACCAGGTGGAAGATCTACTCTCGGAAATTCGGGAACGATCGGCAAAATCTGAACGGGTTCTTGTGACGACGCTCACCAAGCGGATGTCTGAGGATCTGACTGAATACCTTTACGAGCACGACGTGGCGGTTCGATATTTGCACTCCGATATCGATACCGTTGAACGGGTTGAAATCATTCGTGATCTTCGTCTGGGGAAATTTGATGTACTGGTGGGGATCAACCTGCTGCGGGAAGGGCTCGACATCCCCGAAGTCTCATTGGTCGCAATTCTGGATGCCGACAAAGAAGGGTTCCTGCGCTCGACGTCGTCGCTGATTCAGACCATTGGACGGGCGGCCCGCAATGTTCACGGTAAGGCCATCCTTTATGCCGATGTGATCACAGGCTCTATTGCGCGTGCCCTGGAGGAAACCCAGCGTCGTCGCGATAAGCAGGAGGCCTACAATCAGGCGCACGGACTCGTGCCTAGAAGTATCGTTAAGGGTGTTCAGGATATTCTTGAACTTCCCATACCGGGTGCTCAATCGGCTTCAACAGGCCGCAAACGTGGCCAAAAAGCCAAGATTGAAGAGGCTCAGAAGCCGGCTACCGCCAAGGATGCAGCAAAAATCATCAAGCAACTGGAGGATCGGATGTACGCTGCAGCCCGTGATCTTGAGTTTGAAGAAGCGGCGCGTCTGCGTGATCACATTCGCTCGATTCAGGAACAGGTCTTCGCAAGTCCTGACTAATCTGTCAATGACGGGAAAGAGATCATTTCTCTTTAGATGGGCCAAATTCCCGCTGAGACTGCCCCAATTGGGTGCGCTGACATTCATAATAAGAATGCCCAGAGTCAGTACGGTTTTGGCTCTGCTACTCACTTCCCCGTTGCTTCCTGATCACCCGAGACCGCATGACAGTCATTCATCACGCGTTGGTTTTGAATCTGCATCAGCCCCATGGAAACCTGGAACTGCTTCTCGAGCAGAATCCTAAGGAGGCTCGAGAGATTCTTTTTGCCTACGATCGAATCGCCCGCTTTCTCTGGTCCTATGAGGAAGTGGCCAAGGTTCATTTGTCGCTATCAGGAAGTCTTCTTGAAACGCTCTCCAGCCAGTCCTTTCAGAAAGCGGTCTATGGCATCGTAGATTGCGGCTCCTTGCTTTGGCACTTGCAGAACCGTCAAATCATCGAGATCTTGGGCACTGCTTACTACCATCCGGTATTGCCGCTGATTCCTTCGGAAGACTGGCGGGACCATCTGGATCGTTGGCTTAATCAGGGTTCTCATTTGTTCTGGCGTCAAGATTTCAAGGGCTTCTGGCCACCTGAATTGGGTTTTTCAATGGAGCTCATTCCATTGCTGAGCGAGTTGGGCTACCGCTATGCCATCGTGGATAGTGAGCATGTGACGCCATTGACGCCAATGACGGAAGGTGAGCGACTCTTTAGACCCCACATCGCCAGGCATGGTGATGCCGAAATCATCATAGTTGTTCGCCATCGCGAACTCTCGAATGCGCTCGCTAATGGCACGAGCTATGAGACCTTCAAGAATGAGGTGAACCAGCTCACGGCCGGTGTGGATCATCCGCTTGTGACAACCTGTAGCGATGGCGAAAATGGTGCTTGGTATCGGAACACCCAGCTCGAATCCAATTTCTGGGGGGGCTTCTATGGTGGCTTACTTGAAGATGCCCGCTCTGGAGGTTCCATTAAGCCTGCCTATGTCCACGATTATCTCGATGCCTTCGGTGCACTGGGATCGGTAAATGTCGAGACGGGTGCCTGGAATACCGAATGGCATAACGGAAAGGATTTCAGTCAGTGGGCGGGGGCGCCAGCACAGCAGGAAACGCTCCATCGTATTCGGAAAGTCAGTCGCGAGATTCATCGTGCGCTAACGGAGGCTCCTCAGCGTGAATTGGGTCGACAGGAAGCGGAAGTGATGTCTCAAGCACATCAGCGTCTCCTGAGGGCTGAGACGAGCTGTAATTTTTACTGGGGGGATTCATGGGTCAGTCGGGCACATCGTGATCTGGACGAGGCTGAATCCACATTGGCACGTTTTAGGGCCAAAAAATACCTGATGGATGCCGACCCAGGTTGGATCGTCCCGAATCTCCAGTCAGTCTAGTTTTCACCTGGCCTAGTTTTCGATTAATTCAAACGCATTCCCGTCAAAATCCCTGCAAAAGAGGACGGGTCTCCCGGAGCTGCTGGGGAAAACCGGTAAACCCGCTGCCCTGAGTTTGGTCTCAAGACCAGAAAGACCCTCTACGCGAAGCGCGACGTGCCGCCTGATCCCAGGATAGAGAGCCGTCTCATCCTCAAGATCATGAGTGTCCGCAACGATGAGGTGGATCTGTTCAGACCCTACGTCGTACCAAAGGCCATCAAAGGACTTTCCTGGTCGAGAAGGGTTGATCGTCAGTCCCAGAATTCCTTCATAAAACCCTCTGGCGCGCTCAAGATCAGTCACAAGGACGGAGGCGTGATGGATGCCGGCAATGGTCATGGATGTGTATCCTTAGTTTGCAAAATGGGATCTTCGAAAGGTTGCGTTCCGAATTTCTCCCTTAGAAAGTGCCCCTGGATCAGCAAGCTTTTGGCATCGCGGTCAAGGAGTGCACTTGAATAACTCACAAGTGTCAGATCCAGAAGGTCCAGCTGGTCCTTCAACAGATCTTCAGCCGTTTTCTCGTCGCGAATGATCTGTTTGCTTGCCAAGGGCCCTTGAATCTTAAGATACGCCTCCAAGGTTTCGGGAAGAAAGTCAAAGGCAATTCGCCGAATTTCGTGAAACCGAATAGGCCCCCACTCGTTGAGTACAGTCTCAGGTACCTTGAGTAACTGATCGAGATGCGCTTCGAGCTGATTCAGGCGATCTCTGATCGCCGGCGATGTTTCCTGGGAGAGTTGTCGTGTGAGGCTATGCAGTCGGGTATGAAAAGACGCCGCTTCCCTATGCTCTGGACCTTGGCTCTGCCCATCGATGGGTGCGAGAGTGTCGCGCGACGCCTCGATCAAGGCATTGCTGGTGTTAGAAAACGCCAAATGGAGCGATTGGATCCGTTCATCGTTGGAGGTATCCGCCATCAGGTGTCCCGCACGCTGAATCTGATCCAGGAGAGATGGAAATTCGACCAGGGCAAGTCGAGCGGTATCAGGATTCAATGCTCCGGGTCGATGCGGATCAATGTGTGGTGATAGCCTTCGGATGGCGTCAAAAGCAAGTTGGGCTTGATCAGCAAGCGTTGTTAATTGAGTGCGATGGATGCGTGCAACGCTTCGGCCAATGCGGAATAGCTCCCACCGCAGTGCGAGGGATGCATTGGTGATGGGGATATTGCCGCGAGCCGGCAAGGCAAGCCAGAGTATGAGGTAGACCCACAATCCAATTCCACCGAATAGGAGAGAGATCAAGAACAGGAGTCGAAACAGGCTCTGGCTCACCCCCGTATAATCAGACAGCCCAGCACAGACCCCGCCTAGACGGCTTCGGTGTGGATTCCGCATCAGCCGCTTTTTAAGCGATCCCATAGGTCTTCTCGGTTGCCATAAGTCACCCATCAGCGAATTCTATACCCCCCTAAACAAAGCCCATCGTATGTCGCAGATTCAATTCGCCATCGAAGCGTGTCTTTTTTCAACGGAAATCAAGGTAAAGCTCGATGCCATGGACGAACTCGCCCATCTTCTCTTTCTGGGGGAGCTGATACCAGATTTCAATGGTCCGATCCGATCGACATCTGATGTTCAATTTCCCCTGAGACCTCAATGGGTCATGCCTCGCGATCTCAAACGTCGATCGATGACAGATCCTGAAGGCCTTAAGGTTTTTTTGCATGCCGTAGCCCACATCGAATTTGTCGCGATCCATCTCGCACTAGATGCAGCGTATCGCTTTCGTGACGTACCAGAAGAATTCCGGCGCGATTGGTTAGGTGTCGCGGTTGAGGAGGCCCGGCATTTCAGAGCAATTGTCGCCCGCATGGGGATTATCCAGCGCATGGCGGATTATGGGAGTTGGCGGAATCCACAGCAAATGATCTTCTTGCCCGCATGGCATTGATTCCACGATTTATGGAGGCCCGAGGACTTGATGTGACCCCCGGGATGATCGAAAAGTTTGAACGTCACGGGGATCAAAAAACCGTAGAGGTGCTGAGTTTGATCTATCGGGAGGAAGTGGGGCACGTGGCCCTGGGATCACGATGGTTTCGCTGGGCCGCAGATCGGATCGGCGTTGATCCCGAGGAAACCTATTTTGAATTGATTGAGCGGTTTCTTTCAGGGGACGTGCGGGGGCCCTTTAATTATGAGGCACGACTTGCAGCAGGATTTACTCAGTCAGAATTGGATCGTTTCTCTGGATTGTGATCCGATCAATTGCGTGCCTTGACCCGTGCCCGCTCTTGGCATTAGTAAACGTCTTTAATGAGATGCTCTTTAAGGGTCTTGTAGGCATCGCTGGTGACGTGGACTTCTCCACGATAAGGATTGTCGATGGCTGCCATCAGGAAAAAAACCAGCCCGAGCGAAATGCCATAGAGGGTTGTCAAGCTGTATTGGGTCCACTCCGACTCGAAATGAACAAAGAAAGTCAGCATCAATGTAATGAGCGCCCCCGCAGAAAGGATGATCCAGAAGACTGATGGAATTCCCGTGTCGTTATAGGTTTGAACCCTTCTTTCTCTTGCATCAATCATCACCTCCAGTTTCGTCAATGCGGCGACAATAGCCTCCTTTTCCAACTCGGTTTCTTGTGAAATGGAAATTAGAGTCTTGTGAATCTCCCGAAGCCCTGGATGGATAGCCATGGCAGGCTCCCCACGAGTATATGAGGGCCACTCTTTCTCGACGATGCTATCGACGTAATCGATGGTAATGGATTTGAGTCTTGCTTGAGATGAAGGCCTCAAAAGAACATAGCTCCTTTGGAAAGAACGAATACTGCCGACCTCCTCTGATACGAAGGCAGTTACAGCATCATAGTTCTGCCAGGCGGTCACAATGATTAAGCCGGTCAGAATGCCATACAAAAGTCCAATCATTTGAGCAAAATAATTGATCGCCTCATTCGTTTCGTTGCCTAAATGTAACCTGACGCTGAGGTATCTGCGAAAGATGAATATGCCGATATTTCCAAAAGCCACAAAAAAGCTGATAAATACCAGGCACATTTGCAGGTTGCTCAGATCATAAATCTTAAGAAATATTGACATTCGAGGTCTCCTGCACTTTCAGTTGGATATTGGGTTGATGCCGTTAGGCTTTGTCCATAAAACCATTCTGCATGAGAGTTTAAGAAGGTTGGTGCAGGGAATGCTAACGCTGCCTGGGTGGAATGATGACCGTCTCGACCCCACTCTCGTCTGGGGTTAAGGAGGCGGGACTTGCGCCACGAGTACTTGACGGCGTTGGCGGGATGCCAGCTCTGGATCCTGCATTGTGATAAGTCGAGCTTTGAATAGAGGCGACAGGCGAATTCGGATTGGGCGGCGTTCCCGCACTGGGAAAACCTCGGGCAGAGAGGCATGCGCGCACCTGAGCCTGAGAGGGTGCCCTGGATGTGACTTCACCGCTAGCCGTTACCGATCTTGTCTTCTGGTCATTGCAACGCTGAAGAGCGACGAGCAGGGGATCGGTCTTAGGCTCTTGGTGATATCCCATTTGATTGATGCAGGTGAGATATTTCGAAGGGTCAATAGTGATTGCTGGATCTGCTCCATCAGGAAGCGGGTCGGCTTTAGATCGCGACCGACAAATTTGAGCATCCTGATAATAGGGTGCTGTTTTTTTTCGTGCTTGCAAATGGGCGGAATCTTCTTCGGCACTGGCAACGCATCCGAAGAGGCACAAAGAAAGGCTCAAGGTCAGGGTTTCAAGGGCCTTTAACAAACCAGATGGCACGAGGACGCTTTTGGTATGAGGGCGCATAGTTGAAACTCGGTTTCGATGGTGAAGAAGTTTTGAATTATAGGAGGAAAAGCCTATCCCCAGACCATGGGGTTCTAGGAGAAAGCTTCCTTACGGACGCCGCTCGCGTCGATAACGAGCAGCCATTCCTCGCCATTCCATTCAGGAAGAACGAGTCGCTCCAGCAGCATTCCGGAGTGAGACTTTACCTGGTGAAAGTGAGGTCGATGGGTGTGTCCGTGAATCATTCGGTGGGCCTCGTGATTCTTGAAAGCCTCGAGGATCGCTTCGTGATTGGCATCCATGATCTCGAGGGTCTTTGCGCCTTTATCTCTTCCGCTTTTGAACCGATACCAGCGAGCATATAGTCGACGGAGCCAGAGGGGTTTTCCGAGCGCATAGGCACGCCATTCTGGCGTTCTAACTCGGCTTCTAGCGGCTTGATATCCGAGATCGTCGGTACACAGCAGGTCACCATGCGTCAGAAGCGTTGGTGTCCCGTAGAGATCAACGACAGTGTAGTCGCCGATGAGGGTAGTGCCAGTTTCTTGTGCAAACTGATCGCCCACCAAAAAGTCCCGGTTGCCAGCCTGAAAGAAAACCCGCGTTCCCCCTTGAGTCAGTTGTCGCAGCTGGGCTCTGACTTCACGATAGGGAGAGGATAAATCATCATCACCCAGGTAAGCATCAAAGAGATCACCGAGAATGAAGAGTTGCTCTGACTCTGTTGCGCGCTCTGAGAGAAACCTGAGAAAACGGGAGACGGTGTCCGGTCGGGCCGCCGTGAGGTGGAGGTCCGAAATAAATAGCGTCTCCCGTCGAGTCACTTGCGTTGGATCACTTTGCGTCAACAAGCGTTGCAGAAAGGATCACGATTGGGGTTTGGGGAACATCGGTCGGCATCGGGCCGCCACGTCCGGTAGGTACGGTGGCCATCTTGTCGACGACATCCATTCCTTCAACCACTTCGCCGAAGACCGCATAGCCATAGCCTTGTGGAGTCTTGCTCTTGAAGTTCAAGAAGCCGTTGTCAACGTAGTTGATGAAAAATTGAGCCGTAGCTGACTGTGGGTCTGAAGTTCTGGCCATGGCAATCGTGCCACGATTGTTCAAAAGACCGTTATCGGCTTCGTTTTCGATCGGTGCCTTGGTGGTCTTTTGCTCCCATTTCTCGGTAAATCCGCCACCCTGCGCCATGAAGTTCTTGATGATGCGATGGAAGATGGTGCCATCGTAGAAACCATCCTTTACGTAACCGAGGAAGTTGGCCGTGGTCACCGGGGCTTTCTCAGCGTTAAGTTGGATCACGATGTCGCCGAGACTGGTGTGCAGCTTGACTTTCGGTGCAGTTGCGGTCACAGGGGTTTTCTCCTTAGGTTTGGTAGCGGCAACAGCGTCGAACCCAAAGGTCAGACTCGTTGCCAGGAAGAGGGCGAAAATAGGCTTCATGGTGCAATTGATTGAAGATTAGTACTTTTTGCGGGTGTGACCAGGAATGGCAACCCAGCCGCCACCATCGGCGGGGCAGAAAGCGATGCCCGAAACGCGGCGAAGATCCTTGGCCACGGCGATCATTTTGACCTCACGGCATTGTTGCCCCTTACGCGCGACCGTCTTCAGAACGGTGTATTCGCCAGAGGTTTTTGTCTTGGGGTTGGACCAGGCGCGTGGCTCACCATCCTTGGCATTGTTCAGCGTATTCTGGAGGGCATCTTCTGCAATTCGCCAGTCTTCATCGGTGAAATATTGGTAGGGAGTATCCCACATGGTGGAGCTGTAGGTGCCCCAATAGCCGATGGCATGAGCGTTACTGTTCAAAAGAGCGCTCAGTAATAGGGCTGGCGCCAGAACTCTGGACAGAAGAGAGACAAGCTTCATCGTAATCCTCCCAAATTCAATGGATATGTGCATTATGTTGCTTGCCCTACAGTCTACCGGGATTGCGATCGGGTGGATATCGGACCCTGCGTTTCACGGCTTACCAGATCAGCATGATGTAACCAGATACGCTAAAAGATCGGCATCGCAATGAGGTCTCTGCCCGACTGATAGAATGCTCTTCATGGGTAATTGTCCTGAGCCAGTCTGATGTTCCGCCTGCCTATTAATGATCAGGGTTGGGGGCTATTTACCCGGCTAATCCGAAATTTTCGGCGCTCGCCTCAGGGGGGGCGAGCATTTCGTTTCTTTGTTGCCCTGTTGGTTCTCCTTTTCATCCTCAACGGATTGAACATCCTCAATAGCTATGTAGGTCGTGACTTCATGACGGCCCTGGCTGATCGAAATGAGCCCTTGTTCGTCCAGCAGGCGATTCTGTGGGCCTCGGTTTTTGTCGGACTTACCATCGTCGCCGTGGTGCTTCGCTTCTGTGAAGAACGTCTGGGGCTCCTTTGGCGGGAGTTCATGACGCATCAATTCGTCAGAATGTATGTCTCGCCTCTGGTTTATTACCGGATGAACGATGATCTCATCCGGCAGAGTGGTGTTGAACATCCCGATCAAAGGATCGCTGAAGACGTAAAGACATTCACGACGGTGACCCTGTCTTTCATTTTGATGTCATTGAATGGCCTATTTACCGTGATTGCCTTTTCCGGGGTGCTCTGGATGATCAGCCCGTGGCTTTTTGGCGCCGCCATCCTCTATGCCGTGGGCGGCACATTGCTGACGGTTTTTCTCGGGGCAAGGCTTGTTGACCTCAACTACAAGCAGTTGGACACGGAGGCCTCCTTTCGTGCAAGTCTGATTCATGTTCGCGAGCGCGCTGAATCCATTGCCTTGCTGCATCACGAAATCCGGCTTCGCGGACGGATACTTCGTCTTTTTGAGCGCGTGTCATCAAACTGGCGGATTGTCATTGGTGTCAACCGAAACCTCGGGTTCTTTACGACGGGTTATAACTGGATGATTCAGATCATTCCAGTTCTTCTGGTTGCACCGTTGTACATCAAAGGCAAGGTGGAGTTCGGGGTGGTCACTCAGTCTGCCATGGCGTTTTCAATGTTGGTTGGCGCCTTCTCCCTGATCGTGACGCAGTTCCAATCGCTCTCTTCTTTTGCTGCGGTCATTCAACGTCTAATTAGCCTTTGGTATTTGATTGAAGTGGCCCAGGTATCGACCGTTTCGGGCTTAGATCTGGTTGAAACCAAGGGCGATATCGGCTTCGATCATTTGACCCTGTTGTCTCCGATCGACAAGCGGATACTCGTCAAAGACCTTTCCGTCACGATCAAGTCCAAGCAATGGGTGCTCATCAGTGGTGACGAAATGGCGCGGGATGCCCTTTTTAAAGCCCTCGCCGGAATTTACGATGCCGGTAACGGAACCGTCAGGCGACCTGATCTTGAGGAAATTCGCTTTCTTCCTGATCGACCCTACATTCCCCCTGGAACCTTGCGACAAGCCTTGGTTTCGAAGCGCCGGGAGCGAGACTATACGGATCAGGCCATCGTTGATGTTCTCGCATTGGTCGGTCTCTCGGATATCCTCGCCCGTTCAGGCGGTCTTGATCTTGAGCAAGAGTGGGACAGCTTGTTGTCCCCGCATGAACAACGTCAGGTTTCATTTGCCCGTATTCTCATCACCGAGCCTCAGGTTGTAGTGATGGCGAACCCCTGTCGTGACATGGCGCCCGAAGCCCGTGCTCGTGTCTTTGAACTTTTGAAAAATCGCAATCTAACGCTGATCATCATGGCTAGCGGTGAACGTTGGTCATCCGGTTTAGATGCTTCTGTCCACTACGATGCAACGCTTGAACTGGATTCCACGGGGCAATGGCGTTTCGATGAGAATCCAGCAAGCATCGTTTAAGTTGTCGTGGTAGAAGTCCTAGCGGATATGCATCCGCTATAATCAAGGCCACCCATGTCATCACATCCTACTAAAACACGCTTTGCCCCGAGTCCAACTGGACTTATCCACATCGGCAACGCTCGTACCGCTCTGTTCAGTGCACTTCTGGGCGAGCATTTTTTATTACGCATCGAAGATACGGACGCCGAGCGCAGTCAATCGGCATTCGTCGAGGCCCTGATTGAAGACCTTAGCTGGCTCGGTCTTTCTTGGGACGAGGGCCCTAAAGACGCAACGCCCACATCGGAGTGGTTCCAGTCTCAGCGAGGCGCGATCTATCAAAGTTACTATGATCGGCTGGAGGAAAGCGGAAGAGCTTATCCCTGCTTTTGCACACCACAGGAACTTGAAATCCACCGTAAGGTCCAGCTTTCATCAGGGCGGCCCCCAAGATACAGCGGGAAATGTTCCAAGCTTTCTCATGAAGAAAGAACTCAGCGGCTGGAGAAGGGACTTCAACCGACTTTGAGGTTTCGTGTGGATCCGGGCGGAGTCGTAGAGTTCAATGATGGCGGTCGGGGGCCCCAGAAATTTCAGACCGATGACATTGGCGATTTCATTATCCGCCGGGCGGATGGCACTGCGGCCTTCTTTTTCTGCAATGCAATCGATGATTCGCTGATGGGTGTGACCCGCGTGGTCCGCGGGGAGGATCATCTGACCAACACGCCCCGTCAGATCATGATCCTTAAGGCACTTGATCTAGCGGTCCCCCAGTATGCTCACACCGCCCTTATCTTGGGCGATGATGGCGCGCCACTCTCCAAGAGAAATGGCAGTCGCAGTATCCAGGAGCTTCGAAATTCTGGGTATTTCCCACTCGCCATTGTCAATCTGATGGCGCGTCTTGGTCATCACTATGACAGTGATGCCTTGATGGACTTCACTAGCTTGAAGGCTGGGTTTCAGCTCTCATCGCTGGGACGCTCTCCGGCACGATTTGATATTACGCACCTTCATCATTGGCAGAGTCTTGTTCTTAGGCAGGTGTCTGATGAAGAGCTGGACGCTTGGCTCCATCCTGAAACGCGCGCGCTGGTCCCGAGCGACGCATGGCAAGCCTTCCGTGAACTGGTCCGCAGCAATTGTGAGTTTCCCAAGGATGCCCAGGCATGGGCACAGATTCTCTTCACGGATGAACCGCTCGCTTCGAACGCCCCTCTGGACGCAGATGAGGCCTATTTCAGAGCGGCTCTTGAGGCGCATGAACAGCATCCCAGAGACTATGCGGCTTTCATTGGGTGCCTGAAATCAACCTCAGGGACCAAGGGGAAATCCTTGTTCATGCCCCTCCGCATGGCCTTAAGCGGACGCCATGATGGCCCTGAACTTGCCCAACTTTATCTCCTTTTGCCTTCTGCCCGATTAAAACACCGGCTCATGGCGCCCATCGCACTCAAAGACTGATGCTGAAGATCTACAACACACTGACTCGTCAGAAAGAAGTTCTTGTTCCACTCGAACCTGGAAAGCTTCGGATGTATGTCTGTGGCATGACGGTCTATGACTTTTGTCACCTCGGACACGCCAGAGTCATGGTGGCCTTTGATGTCGTGGCCCGGCATCTTCGAGCCTCTGGATATGAATTAACTTATGTCCGTAATATCACGGACATCGACGACAAAATCATCCAGCGCGCCAATGAAAATGGTGAGTCTTTTCAAGTGCTGACCGAGCGCTTTATCGACGCCATGCATGAGGATGAGCGGGCATTGGGTGTGCTCCCGCCTGATCATGAACCCAAGGCAACTCATTCAATTCCCGAAATCCTATCCATGATTGAAACCTTGATAGCGAGAGGACACGCCTATATCGGATCGAATGGCGATGTTTTCTATGCCGTTCAGAGTTTTGAAACCTATGGCCGTCTTTCGGGAAAACAACTGGAGGATCTTCGATCAGGATCTCGTGTTGATGTGGATGATGCCAAAAAGGATCCGTTGGACTTTGTGCTGTGGAAAATGGCCAAACCCGGCGAGCCCTCCTGGGATTCTCCCTGGGGACAGGGTAGGCCGGGATGGCATATCGAATGCTCTGCGATGTCGACCTGTTGCCTGGGTAACCATTTTGATATTCACGGCGGGGGTATGGATCTTCAGTTCCCCCATCATGAGAATGAAATCGCTCAGAGTGAGGGGGCTACAGGCGAACGCTTCGTAAATGTCTGGATGCATAACGGTTTCGTTAGGGTCAATGAGGAAAAGATGTCCAAATCGCTGGGCAATTTCTTCACCGTTCGCGAAGTACTCAAGCAGTATCGGCCAGAGGTTATTCGCTTTTTCATCCTGAACAGCCATTACCGAAGCCCCTTGAACTACAGTCAGGACACCCTGAATGAAGCGCTCGCAGGCCTGACTCGTCTCTATACAGCCCTTCGTGAATTGCCCGTCGCTACCTTGAACAACTCGTTTGATGAAGACGACTACGGGGTGCGATTCAAGGCGGCCATGAATGATGATTTCAACACGGCAGAAGCGCTTGCGGTGTTATTTGATCTTGCGCGCGATATCAATCGCCAAAAGTCTGTCGATCCTGTGCTTGCAAGTCAGTTGGCCTCTCGCCTTCGGGGGCTTGCTTCGCATCTCGGATTGCTGGAAACAGACCCCGAGCTATTCCTCAAGAGTCCTGCACCGGCGAGCGATGAAGGCTTCACCGACGATCAGATCGAAGCCTTGATAAGTGCCCGTCAGGAGGCAAAGGGTCAGAAGAACTGGTCAGAAGCTGACCGAATTCGTCAGACACTCGCGGAACAGGGGATCCTGCTTGAAGATACCGCGGGAAAAACAACCTGGCGGCGAGAATGAACCCTGCGGCGAGTTTGAGTCTAAGGGTTACCCTTATTCGTTTTGGAGACTGGTTATGATGAAGTTCGTTTTGTTGCTTGTTGCCCTTTCACCGGTTGTTTTCCTGATTGGCCTGGTCAGGCCTAAATGGATTCTGTTCTGGATGAAGGAACCCGATCGATTGATTGCTTCCAGTGTGGGTCTACTCATGTTTATGGGAACTTTCACCTATTACTCTGAGCTCCGGGTTCAGCACAAAGCCGAACAGGAAGTTGCACAAGGGGCTAGCAAGGAACGTTCGCCAGAGCAATCAAACGATCTACATCTCAACAACGCCCGCTAAGTGACATCTCAGCTAGCGCCCTATTGCGGTGAACAATCCTATGTCCTTTGATCAATCATTCATCCAAGACATCCTCCGAGGATGGATTGATCCTGTTTTAGGCAAAGACCTGGTCACGGCAAAGATGGTTGGCCCCATCACGATTGGGCCTGACGCCATCCAAGTTGAGGTAATTCTCGGTTATCCGGCGCTTTCATTGGCTGGATCGATCTCTGAGGCTTTGAGGTCAAGAATCAGCGAAGCGACCGGAATTGCTCATGTGACTGTCAATGTCACCAGTAAGGTGGTCTCGCATGCCGTACAAAAGAATCTCAAGCCTCTTCAGGGTATTCGAAACATCATCGCCGTCGCCTCGGGGAAAGGCGGGGTAGGGAAGTCCACCACGGCGATTAACTTAGCCTCTGCGCTGGCATCAGAAGGTGCCTCTGTGGGATTACTGGATGCTGACATCTATGGCCCAAGCGTCCCCCACATGCTCGGGCTGTCTGGGCGTCCAGAGCTTGAGGGAAATTTGATTCTGCCCCACAGCGCCTTTGGCATGAAGGTCATGTCCATTGGATTTCTGGTGGAAGAAGATCAGGCGATGATCTGGCGCGGCCCGATGGTGACAGGTGCATTGCAGCAACTTTTGAATCAAACCGCTTGGGGTGAACTCGACTATCTGGTAATTGATCTTCCTCCTGGAACAGGCGATGTTCAACTCTCTTTGGCCCAACAAATCCCTGTCTCTGGGGCGGTCATTGTGACCACCCCTCAGGATATTGCGCTGCTTGATGCGCAAAGAGGGCTGACCATGTTTCGTAAGGTCGGAATTCCTGTCCTCGGCATCATTGAGAACATGAGCATTCACATCTGCTCCAACTGTGGTCATCAGGAACATTTGTTTGGAGCCGGCGGCGGCGCACGAATGGCTGAACAATACCAGACGGAGTTGCTCGGGGCTCTGCCATTGGATCTTGGGATCCGCGAGCAAGCGGATCAAGGGAAACCTTTGGTCCTTGCACGCCCAGATCACCCTGCTGCTGAAATTTATACGGATCTAGCCCACCGTGTCTCTGCCCGACTGGCTCTTCTCTCCAAAGACTATAGTTCACGTTTTCCGACGATTTCTGTGGTGAATGACTGATGGGTATTAAATCCGACCGCTGGATCCGCCAAATGGCGGAGCAACATCAAATGATCGCGCCCTTTGAGCCCGGGCAAGTCCGACGAGATGGTGAGAGCCGAATGATTTCTTATGGGACATCAAGCTATGGCTACGATGTTCGGTGCTCCAACGAATTTAAGATCTTCACTAACATCAATTCCGCCATCGTCGATCCAAAGCAGTTTGACCAAAGCAGTTTTGTGGACGTTCAGCAGGACGTTTGTATCATTCCGCCCAATTCGTTCGCATTAGCCAGAACGGTTGAGTTTTTTAAGATTCCAAGGGATGTTCTGGTGATCTGCCTTGGGAAGAGCACTTACGCCCGTTGTGGGATCATCGTCAACGTGACCCCGCTCGAACCGGAATGGGAGGGCCATGTCACGCTGGAGTTTTCTAATACGACGCCACTTCCAGCCAAAATCTACGCTAATGAAGGAGTTGCTCAGATGCTTTTCATCGGTGCAGATGAGGTCTGTGAAACCTCCTACCGGGACCGGGGTGGCAAGTACCAGGGTCAAGTCGGTGTGACCCTTCCCAAAGCCTGAGCCGCCCCACACCCCTATCTCGACTCAACCTCTCCTTCCTCCCCCCCCCACACCCCTCCCCCCCCCCCC
>CAYQOJ010000017.1:0-27369 GCA_964419105.1 uncultured Methylococcus sp. | reverse complement strand
TGCAGGAGTCTCGTGTTTGTAACCCGGATAATCCGAACGACATTGCTGCGTTCGTCAAAGGGACGAACAACATCTCAATGCAGACCCTGATGGATACGTCGAATCTTGCGGCGGATGCCATTACGGCGACGAACGACCTTGATGGTGACGGCGACCCTGATCACTACATCATCAAGCTCGAAATCATGGAAGTAAACGGACATTCGCCTGATTTTCCAGGTGTAGTTCCGACTTTCGACATTGCTCCAGGCATTCAGCCCAGCTTCTGGGTCTTTGTCCCCAAGAACCGTGATATGTCGACCCGCAGCTTTGCCAGCGGTGAAGCCAATCCACTTTTGCGTATGCCCTCCCCGCCCATTCGTGTCGAGCAGGGTGACGTTGTTTGGCTTGTGGTCGAGAACTCGCATTACTTCCCGCACTCGATCCATCTTCACGGTGTTGATCATCCATTCATGGATCATGCAGGTGAAGGTAACGACGGCGTTGGACAGACCAGCCAGATGGACATCATGCCGGGTCAGAGCAAGACCTACGTGATCAAGCCTCGTCAGCCAGGCACCATGTATTATCACTGCCATGTGCAGCCTCACACCCATATTGCCATGGGTCTAGCTGGCATGTTCATCATTGAAGAAAACCGCCCGAATAACTGGCCACAGGTATTCAATGTTGGCGCGGGTCAGGTGCGTCATCCTTCCGTCGCCGTGCTGGAGCAGTTCAAGCAGGAATACGACCTCCATTATCAATCTGTAGATAAGGAGCTTCACCAGATTCCCCAGTCGGCTAACGATGTTCGACTGGTTGCAAAGAAGATGAACCAGGAATACGACATCACCGAATCAACGGATGACTACTACCTGCTCAACGGCAGGGCCTTCCCCTACACCCTCCGTGAATCCCTGATTGTGATCAATCCGAATGAAAAGACCAAGGTACGGGTGCTCAATGGGCATCAAGATCCGATGGCGCTTCACATTCATGGACACAAGGCTACAGAGACCCATTACGACGGGGTACAACAAAACCCGGCTGCGCAGGTTACTCGAGATGTCTATGCCCTCGCCCCTGCGCAGCGCCTTGATCTGGCATTAGACTCGACCAATGACGGTCTCCATAGCTTCGGATCCGGCTTGTGGATGTTCCATGACCATACTGAGAGAGCGTTTACAACCAATGGTCAAGGCGAAGGCGGCAGCATCAGCCTTTTGGCCTACAAAGACTTTGTCGATGAAAACGGCAACTTGAAGGTCTCCCACACCATGGACCTCAAGCCATACTTCACTCGTGAATTCTGGGAACGAAAGATACCCGTTTGGCAGGATTTCATGGATGACTGGGGAAGCTTGGGAGCGCCTGCTGGAACCATGGACACAAAGCCCGGCATTAATGCCGGTGCTTCTGAGGCAGTCGCGCAAGCTGCATCCTCAGGCCTTTCGGGTGATAACACCGGAGGCGGATTACTGGGTGGGCTGGGATTGGGTGTTGCGCTCTATTTTGCCTACCAACATCGCGAACGCCTGATTCGTCAGGCCAAATCGTTGCTTCCCAAATCAAACGGATGAGGGTGCCCAAAATGAATAGAAATCTTTCAATGATTCTGGGCGTGGTCCTCTGGGGTATCGCTGTTCCCACACTGGCCGCCAAGGCTGAGGTGATTGTGGATCACACCGGAAAGTTAATGGATCACGGCGATGGCCATCTCATGAACATGGACGGAGCCATGATCATGGGCCAAAACAAGGACAAGTTGCCACCCGGTTGCAGTAGCATCAGCGAAGAAAGGAGTATTGAAGTGCACGCGGGGCACGAATATGCCCGGCAGTTTCCTGGCACCATGTTTGGCTTTTCCTCGCATGAGTGGCGGGTCAAACCGTGTACAAAGCTTACCGTTACGCTGGTCAACGAGGATCGAATCCGGCATCAATGGATGATGCACGGGCTTCCCAAGTTCATGTATGACAAGGGAATGTTCCACCTTGAGGTCACGGGTCCAGGCAAGATTACAGGGACGATGATCCTGCCATCAGAGGACAAGACCTACATGGTGCATTGCGATATTGCGCAGCACATGGAAAAAGGGATGAAGGCACAGCTAATTGTTGGAAACGGAAGTTCCCCTTTCCCCAGTATTCCCGGGGTCACCGATCTGGCCATTCCGGATGACTATGGTCCCAAGGTCGCTGATTCGGTTAAGTTGCCCACACCGCCACCCGCCACGAGTAGCGCTGCAAGTGTTCAGTCCTCAGGATCCGGTAATGCAGTTTTCCTGCTCGGTGTGATTATTGGCGCTGTTGGGACGCCATTTGGTCTGACCTACTACCGCAAGCGGTTTGAAGGCATGACGCGAGATGAAATCATTCATTACTTGCTCAACAGCTCAAAGTCTACTTTTGACAAGCTTCTCGGTCTGATCATGACCGTGATTGCCAAATTCAGCCGCAAGTAAGCTCTCGCGGTCCCGCACAGGACTGACTCATAATGGTGCATTACCTGCACCATTATTTGTCAGCCCGCCTTCTAACTAAAATCCCCTTCTTGGGGCAGCCGCCCGGTTTGCGGGCATTTCAGCGGTTTTATGATTTCGGCCCGGTTTTTGCTCACTGTCTGGGATTCCTGTCCCACGAGCAATAAATATGGAAGCCATTACAAAAAGCCAGGACGTTCTCTTCATTCTTCTCGGTGCAATCATGGTTCTTGCCATGCATGCGGGGTTTGCCTTCCTTGAAGTAGGGACCGTACGACGAAAAAATCAGGTCAATGCACTGGTCAAAATTCTGGCCGATTTTGCAGTTTCAACCATCGCCTATTTCTTTATCGGTTATTACATCGCTTATGGTGTGAATTTTTGCCAGGGTGCGGAGCAACTGGCCGTCGATAGCGGTTATGGCTTGGTCAAGTTCTTCTTCCTTCTCACCTTCGCAGCGGCAATCCCCGCCATCATCTCAGGTGGCATTGCCGAACGGGCTCGTTTTAACCCGCAACTTGCGGCAACGTTCCTTCTTGTCGGATTCATCTACCCCTTCTTTGAAGGCATTGCCTGGAATAATCACTACGGGGTTCAGGCCTGGCTTGAGTCCCAGTTTGGTGCGCCATTCCACGACTTTGCAGGATCAGTTGTGGTGCATGCCATGGGCGGATGGGTGGCATTGGTTGCTGTGATTTTGATGGGACCACGAAGTGGGCGCTACTCAAAGTCAGGCGGTATCGCGGCTCACCCCCCTTCAAGCATCCCCTTTCTCGCATTGGGTGCCTGGGTTCTTACTGTGGGTTGGTTTGGCTTCAATGTGATGTCTGCACAAACCTTGAATGCGGTGAGTGGCCTCGTCGCTGTGAACTCCCTGATGGCTATGGTGGGCGGCACGCTCTCGGCGTTGCTCGCGGGCCGAAATGACCCTGGATTTGTCCATAACGGACCACTGGCCGGTCTGGTTGCCGTTTGCGCAGGTTCCGATGTGATGCACCCGATAGGAGCGCTCTTTCTCGGGGCCGTTGCAGGATGGATGTTCGTTAAGATGTTCACCCTGACACAAAATCGCTGGAAAATTGATGATGTATTGGGTGTGTGGCCGCTTCACGGGCTCTGCGGTGCACTTGGGGGTGTTGCTGCAGGAGTTCTGGGTCTACAGTCACTCGGTGGACTTGGCAAGGTCGCATTCTGGTCTCAGGTGCTGGGGACAGGCCTTGCGATTGTGATTGCAATCCTTGGCGGCTTGCTGACTTATGGCCTTCTTAAGTTACTGGTCGGCCTCCGCCTTGACCGCGAGGAGGAATTCAACGGCGCTGATCTGACGATCCATCAGATTGGTGCTACCTCTGATACTGACACCGGCTGGTGATGTTGTCTGGCGCCGGATGATATTCCGGCGCCCATCCCTGTTTAAGGGATAGCTGAATGGATCCTCTCCTCTGGAGTCCGATACAATCGGGTTTGGTTTCCTTCAGTTGAGCCCACATGCGTATCCATCGCGATAAGAACAATACCCCCTCCCCTTTTTCGCTCCTTCACTGGCTTGATCGCCACTTTCTTGAATTAGCCCGCGAACTGAGGCTCAGCTATTTGCCACCACTGATGGTCTATCTGGCTGCCGGCATTTCAGGATTGACCGGGATCGTTGGGACCTTCTTTGTCAAAGAATACCTCGGGCTTTCTGCCGAATTTTTAGCAGGACTTGCTTTCTGGGCTATGTTGCCCTGGACGCTCAAGCTCCCCATCGGGCATTTGGTCGATCTGATTTGGCGATTCAAAGGTCTCCTTGTCATCCTGGGCGCGAGCATGATTGCGGTGAGCCTTGGGATCATGGTCGGTTTGCTTGCAGATCGTCCCTTGATGGAAAGTTATCTTCCTGCAGGCACCTGGTATGTCATCAGCGTGCTTCTGGCGCCTGTGGGGTATGTTATCCAGGACGTTGTAGCCGACGCCATGACCGTGGAAGCGGTTCCGGGCACTGATCCGGATGGCCGCATCCTCACGGATGCTCAGCAACGTCTCATGCACTCCACCATGCAAACGCTAGGGCGCGTCTCGACCATTGTTGGTACTTTGGTTGTCGCTGCAGTCAATGTTTATATGTTTGCTGGCGTTGAAGGCCTCCATGAACTAGAGAAGATCGGGATTTACCTCCAACTCTACGAAATGGCCTTATGTATCCCGGTGATCTCCTGCTTGGGTGTACTTCTGGCGGTTACGCTTCGGTATCACTATCGTCGAAAACTTGTCCGCCTTGGCTACACACGGCATGAAATTGAATCCTTGATGCGCGAACACACGGTATCGACCAAACCCAACTGGTGGATCCTTGGTGGTGGACTTTTTTTTGCGCTGGCCTCAATTGGAATTGGGGTTGCCAATTTCACCTACGGTCAGGAGCTGATTTTTCTGGTTTCTTCGACCGTCATCATCGCACTGATGATCCGAATTTCACGGGAAATGCAAACCGATGCCCGGAATGTGCTGGTCGGTACCGCCATTTTGATTTTCTTCTTTCGTGCAGTCCCCTCCCCTGGGCCGGGTTCCAGTTGGTGGATGATTGATAGTCTTGGCTTTGATCAATCCTTCATGGCACGCCTTTCCCTCATAGGCAGTGTCTTAAGCCTCGGAGGCCTTTTCCTTTTTAGACGTCAGATGGCTGAAAAGTCCGTCTCTTCAATTGTGGCTTTTCTCACGATTGTGGGAACCATCCTCTCCATTCCGACGATTGCCATGTATTACGGCTTCCATCATTGGACGGCTTCTTTGACGAATGGCATCGTGGATGCAAGGTTCATCGCTATTGTCGACACGGCCCTGGAATCACCTCTTGGGCAGATCGCCATGGTCCCCATGTTGGCTTGGATTGCCCATTCAGCACCTAATCACCTCAAGGCCACCTTCTTTGCCGTCATGGCCTCATTTACCAACCTGTCCCTGGCGCTGAGTCAGTTGCTGACCAAATATCTCAACAAGATCTATGTGATCACCCGTGAAGTGCGAGACCCGGTCAGTGGACTTGAGACCATGCCCGCGAATTATCAGGATCTGGGCCACTTGCTGATCGTTTCCACCTTGCTGGGACTCCTGATCCCGTTTACGGCGATCTGGATCGTCAGGCGCTTCCGTCTTCCCAGCGTATGAGTGCGACCGGATCTCGGAATGCCATCGTGTACAATCCTGAAAGCTTTTCAACGGATTCAGGTCCATTCTCCTCCATGCTCTCGTTTCTTCGTCTTCTGCGTCTGCGTTACACGAAGGCAATTGAACAGGTGGGGGACCGTGATCCTGAAGTCAAATCGACCTATCCTCCCCTCCTACAGAGCCTGACGCTTGCCGAGTCTGCGCTGCTGCGTGAGTCACTTCATCTGATTGGTTCTTCCGAGCCCCTTCATCTGGGGGTCTTCGGTCCCACTCAATCGGGTAAGAGCTCCCTCATCAATTGGCTGACGGGTCAACCCTTGGCCGTGCCGAGCCCTTTGGCCGGGTTTACTGTGCATCCTCAAGGATTCTCCGCTCCAAGGTCGCCGGGCTGGCTCGATCGCTTGGGGCAATATTTCGAAGGATCCCGTCGTTTGGCTATCCGCTCATTGGATCCTTCCGATCTCAATGCCTACGGCTTTGACGTCGCCGAGGCCAGTCGTTTGCCGAGCTTTCTGGATGGCGTGATTCTTTGGGATACACCGGACTTTGATTCGGTCGCATCCAATCGCTATCAGGATGCGGTGCTTCGGATCGCCGCCTTGGTCGATGTGATCGTTCTGATCGTCAGCAAGGACAAATACGGGGATCTCACGGTCTGGGAATTCCTTCGCCTGATTGAGCCATTGGCCCAACCGACATTGCTGGTCGTCAATAAAACCGACCCTGAATCAGAAGCCGCACTCCTCGAATCGATACGCGGCAAATGGGCGACTTATAGAAAGGACCCCCTCCCTGAAATCTTGACGATTCAATACAGCCGCGAATCTGCACAGCATTCGGGGCTTGACGGCATGCAGCCTATTCTCCAGCCCCAAGTTTCTCGGTTACTGGATCGCGCTAATCGACAGGAAGGCGCTGCACATCGTCTTATCGATACCCATTGGAATAGCTGGATTCAGCCTGTATTGGCCGAGCATACGCTGAGTCATCACTGGCGAGAGCGACTCGAAACTCTTTTGGCTGACTGCATGGAACGTTATCAACGTGATTACCTGAACCACCCCAATCACTATGAAACGTTCCAAAGGGCGCTTGCTGAGCTTTTGACATTACTTGAAGTCCCGGGCATCGGGAGTGCACTCCACGCTGCGCGTCGGGTCGTCACCTGGCCCATGCGCCAACTCACCCGGCTTGGACGCGCTGCAAGTGGAAGGGAGAACAACGTTGATGGCGTTGAACGGGCTGTTCTCCATCAATTGGCCCAGCATGCACTCATACAGCTCTCTGAGGAGTTATTGCTGGAGCAGGGTCGTGACGTTGCAGAACAACGATGGCGGGGGGGTCTCAGTCAACTCTTGAGCAGTCGCCGGGCCTCACTCCTTGGACGTTTTGATCAAGCAGCCCAAGACTACGTCGTCGAGTTTCGACCTGAGATTGAGTCAACCGCTCGAAGCCTTTATGCGCATCTTGAGGAACACCCCATGGTCCTCAACAGTCTTCGCGCCACTCGGGTGACCACGGATGCCGCCGCCTTGGGCGTTGCGCTTCACACTGGTGGCATTGGGGTTCAGGATTTTGTGATTGCACCAGCGATTCTTTCGATGACATCCATCCTTGCGGAAAGTGCACTCGGTCACTTTATGAATCGTGCACAAGAACAACTCAAGCGGAAGCAACTCGATGCCGTCAGGATACTATTTCAAGAAGCACTGTGTGCTCCTTTAGCGAGCATTCCAGATGCCATTGATCCTGGAATCCGTATCGGCATCTCCCCCGCGCAGTTGGAAGCAGCTGCGACATTGAGGTAGGCATGGGGCATGTCACTAATCCCGGATGGGCTCGCTCCTCAAGTTCACTCGATGCCTTTCTCGAGGCGGCGATTGATTCCGAGTGGCTGTCACCGAAAGATTTAGCTGCCTATGAACAGATCGTCATTCGCAGTCCTGGAAGCCTATTCAATCCCGACAGCCATCGCCCATTGACGGCGGCATTCTTCGGTGGAACTGGCGTTGGAAAAAGCTCGCTTCTCAACCAACTGGCGGGCCAGGATATTGCGCGCACCGGGATTGAGCGTCCGACCAGTCGTGAAGTGTCTATCTATCTGCATGAATCTGTTGATTTTAAACAGCTTCCCAACGATCTTCCGGTGTCGGATGTTCGCATGGCACGCCATGCAAACGAACACACACGACAGATACTCTGGATCGATATGCCCGACATCGATAGCGTGGATTCGACTAATCGCGATATCGTTTTGCAATGGCTACCCCACATCGATGTGGTGATCTATGTCGTCAGCCCCGAGCGTTATCGGGATGACAAGGGATGGCGGCTACTGAAGGAATATGGGGGCGATCACGCCTGGATCTTCGTTCTGAATCAATGGGATCGGGGTGAAGCGATTCAGTATGATGACTTCAAGGAACTGCTGACCGAGGCCGGTTTTGCAGATCCTATCATCCTCAAAACCATTGCAAAGTCCTTCATCGATTCGCATAGCGAAAACTCTGAGCTTCATGAGCTTGAACGGCTCCTGGGTGAGATCTCTTCCCAACATCTGATGGCGCAACTGGAAGCCCATGCCGGGATCGCCCGCTTAGATGCCCTTCTCAATGTGGTGACGCATTTTGAGTCCACTCTTGGAGAACATGCGGATTTTAGAAATCTGACCTCACGCTGGCGCGAGATATGGGATGAGGCGCTCCATGATCTCATGGAAGGCATGGAATGGACCCTGATTGCCTTGGTCCGCATGTTGTCAGGTCGCATCAACGACAAGGTCGCTGATGGTCCGACGAAAGAGTCATCCGCAGCACAACCTACCATGCCGGTGATTTGGGACGAGTGGGCCTCTGGCAGAGTTCAGGATACCCTGGCACAGCTTTTAGTAGCTGCAGGAGACCTTGGACTCCCTTTGAAACCACTCAAGAATGCATTGAGTCCTTTTGTTGAGACAACGGGTAGACAGGTGGTTCAAAGAGGTCAGTTGCGGTTGCGTCAGGCTCTGGCACTCCCTGGAAATGCGTTGCAACGAACGGCCATGCGAATTGCGGGCTTGCTGAGTATCCTTTTACCCGCACTCGCACTGGCTTGGGCCTCTTATCAGGTGGTCATGGGGTATTACGAAAGCGCAGCGCATCATCTCGATTATCTGGGCACCGATTTCGCGGTACATACGCTGCTTTTGATCGCTTTGGCCTGGCTGGCGCCATGGTTTGTTTACACCCGGCTTCGACCCTCTGTGGAGGCGAGTGCGCTCAAAGGGCTTCGAGCCGGTGTCAGGCAGGCTCTGGAGTCTGCAGGGGAGACGATCATCGGCACACTGGAGAGTACCGCTTCGGAGCACCAGCGAATTCTGGATTCACTGAGATCCATCAGATCCGAGATCGAGAATGAGGCCCGTCAGGCCAATCAGGATTATGCGCCGCTGGTGCGGCGCATGCTCGCCAGACGTTAGACGCCCGCCAATTCTCTCTTCTAGTCGATCAAATCAAAATACGTTTTGTCGACCCCGCATTCCGGGCAATACCAGTCATCCGGAATATCCTCATAACGGGTGCCAGGCGCCAGTCCTGAATCCGGATCGCCGAGTTCCTCGTCATAAACCCAGCCGCAGGCGGTGCAGATATATTTCTTGTAATCACTCATAGGATTCGTAGCGTTAAAAGTTGGGGAGGATATTTTTGAGGCCGAACTACGGCCTCAGGTTTTAGAGGAAAAAAAGATAAAAAAGATAGAACAGTCCAATGACAGTCAGACTTATCCAATGTTCCTGAGCGTGAATTTTGACCCAAGATCTGAAATAAGCCCAGGATCTGAAACGACTGCGAATCTTTCTGCGAACGGTGACATAGAGCCAGGTACTCAGTGCGATAAAGGCAACCAGGCCGAGCCAAGCGGTGTACATCTGCCCTTCATGCTCTTCAAGATGGAAAAGATGAATCAGTAGCTCTTCGGTAACAAGTTCGAGGTATTCGAGAAGGATATGAAGCACATGCAACGTGATGCTGAGCACGTCGTCCCAAAATAGGAAGACCAGAACAGCCAATGTCCAGATGAGGTATTTTTGCCTGGATCGGGTTGCAGGATCCGGGACAGGAACGCCTGGCTGGTCGTTAGTTGGTGCTTCGCTCATGGCGGGTGATCACTAGACCTTGGGTTCGGGATGGTTTCAGTTTATCCGCCCGCAGGTCGGACAATCCGGGTTCCTTCGCAATCGCAGACGATTCCATTCAAGCCGCCATGCATCAAAGATCAGAAGCTGCCCGATCTGGACTGATTCCGGTTGAACCAGATACTTGATCGCTTCGAGGGCCTGCATGCTTCCAATGACTCCCGGCAAGGGCGCAACAACGCCATTACGGCTGCATGAATCCATGGATTCGCCAACATCTTGATAAAGGCAATTGTAGCAAGGACTATCTCGCCTCGCAGGGTCAAATACAGCAATCTGCCCTTCAAAACGGATAACTGCTCCACTGACCAGCGCGGTATGCGTGTTTACGCAAACTCGATTGATCATGAAGCGCGTCGCAAGATTATCCGTACAGTCCAAAACCAAGTCGACGCCTTCGACGATGGTCGTTAGTTCATCTTCATTCAATCGACGATCAATCCACTCATAGCTAAGATCAGGATTCATGGCTTGAAGCTTTGATGCCGCGGATTCCGTTTTCTTTCGACCAATATCGGGCGTTCCATGCAGAATTTGGCGCTGAAGGTTGCTGAGATCTACCGTGTCGTCATCCGTCAGGATCAGGTGACCGATTCCGGCGCTAGCAAGATACATGGCTGCGGGCGATCCCAAGCCCCCAAGACCCACAATCAGGATTCTGCTGGAGAGGAGTCTCCCTTGGCCTTCAATATCGATTTCAGGGAGCAGCACGTGTCTGCTGTAGCGAAGTAACTGATGATCATCCATGGTGATTGTGTGCTCGGCATGCAGGCAATGGGAGAGAGATCCCATCACACCTTCTAATGTAATATCATTGACGGGTTAATTAAACGTTCTCACACCCCAAGTAAAGCATGAAGCGGTTCCTGGTCATCGGTCTTCTGACACTTAATCTCCCGGTCTATGCCGAGCCATCGGAGACGACTCAGGGCGTGACGATACCGCTGGATCAGCCAGACCTCCCGGCGCCCGTAGAAAGCGGCAAACCGATGGATCCTGATGTAACCATCATTCGCAAGGGTGAGGAAACGATCGAGGAACATCGTGAGAATGGTCAGGTCTACATGATCAAGGTCAATCCCTCGGTCGGATTCCCCTACTCCTGGGTGGATATGGATCGGGATGGCACGTTGGACTCCATGCACAACGACAATACCCGCGGGATGAATATCAACCGCTGGACCCTCTTCAGCTGGTAAGCCCCGCGCTTTTGCGCCGGGCTTGCGTACATCGGTCTATTCCATGTCATTCAGTATTCGTTTTGATCGGCTGGTCGGGGCCGGACTGGTTCCGTTACTCCGTGGTGGCCTCAAGGGCCTCGAAAAAGAAAGCCTGAGGCTCGATTCAGCGGGCCAAATCTCGACCCGCATGCATCCCCAGAGCCTGGGTTCTGCGCTGACCCACCCCCTCATCACGACGGACTATTCAGAGGCACTCATCGAGCTCATTACGCCAGCGTTCGATGATGCGGCGCAAACACTTGCGGCCCTTTCTGACATTCACCGTTTCGTATTGAGCAAATTGGGCGATGAAATGTTGCTCGCCACTTCGATGCCGATCGGGATTAAAGGAGATGAGAGCATACCGGTTGCACGCTATGGTTCATCGAATATCGGCACCATGAAGCATGTGTATCGACAGGGTCTTTCTTGGCGCTATGGCCGAACCATGCAGGCGATAGCAGGCCTTCACTACAACTATTCTTTCCCTGAAGCATTGTGGCCTGCCCTTCTGGCGCTGGAGTCTCCCGAAAGGCCGATGCAGGACGGGATTAACGATGCCTATTTTGGGGTCGTGAGAAACGTTCATCGCTACGGTTGGCTTCTTATATATCTATTCGGTAACTCACCTGCGCTGGATGCAAAGTTCTTTACGGGGCGTGAATCTCTCTCAAACCGATTTGAACCTTTAGATCCTGAAACCTACTGCTGGCCGAATGCCACCTCTCTGAGGATGAGTGACATTGGCTATAAGAACGATACGCAGATGAGCCTCGATATTTCATTCGAGAGCCTGGATCAATACGTCGCAAGTCTTGAATCCGCTATCAATCGACGGCATCCCCCTTATACGGCGATTGGCATCAAGGTTGATGGCCAGTATCGGCAATTGAATGACAACATTCTGCAGATCGAGAACGAGTATTACAGCCCGGTTCGTCCCAAACAAATCGCAAATTCCGGCGAAAAACCCACCTTGGCGCTGCGAAAGCGGGGGGTGCGTTATCTCGAACTACGCGCCATGGATCTTCAATGCTACGAATCCGGGGGGATTAGCCTTGAAGCCATGCGGTTTCTCGAAATTTTCACATTGTGGTGTCTCATCAAGGAAAGCCCCCCCCTTACGAATGAGGCGAAAGCGGCAGCGGGCCGCAATCACCTGGCTGTGGCCTGTTGTGGACGCGGTAATGACTTCACCTTGCTGCGTGATGAAAAGGAAGTACCGCTGAGGCCCTATGCCAACGAAATCCTAGGTGAAATGCTGGAGATCGCGACTGCTCTGGACGATCTGGATGGGCATCGGATCTACAGGGCTGCAATTGAAGCGCAGTTACCTCGCGTTGCAGATGTCTCACTCACTCCCTCTGCCCGAATTCTCAAAACCCTACGGGATGAGAAAATCAGTTTTCGAGAGTTTGCGCTGGATTTATCGCGCCGGCACGCCATTCATTGGCGCTCAGACGCCCTGTGCCCTCAAAAGGAGGCCGAATTTAGAAGCCTTGCTGAGTCGTCATGGAATCGTCAGCATGAAATTGAAGCCTCTGATCGTCTGGATTTTGAATCATTCCTTGAGGCCTATTGGCATCAAAGCTGATCGGTATCAGCGGCTATCCATGCAACAATAAAAGAAGGGCCGGACAGATCTCTCTGCCCGGCCCTTCTTGCTTATGTTCAATACGTGGTACTAAACCACGTGCCAAGCGAGCTTGGCACTGAACACTTAGTGCTGGTAGGTGACCTTGCCAGCCTGTGCACCGCTGTTGATTGCTTCAAGAGCAGAAACAACGCCAGTCAGAGTTTCAGCACCCTTCTTGGTGTCGCCAGTGGCGCACTCTTCCTGAGCAACCTTGATGTTCTTGATTGCATCCTGAAGGGGCTTGCCAGCTGCATCACCAGTGATTTCCTTGTAGTGCTGCTTGGTAACCTTGATTTCTGAAACGCAGAGATCCTTGTTACCTGCCTGTGCAGCTGCAAGGGCGTCCTTTGCCTTATTGACGGTAATCTGCATGTGCTCCTTAACGCCTTCTGAGTTCTCTGCTGCGAAAACGCTGCCAGAGAATGCGAGTGCGATGAGGGTGGTGCTTACAGCGGTCTTGATCATTTTCATTTGTAGTTTTCTCTCCTCCGGGGTCCCCGTCGGTTCACCGGATACAGTAGTGGATATCCAAGCTGACATTCGGGGTCCTACCCGTCGCGCCAACCCGAGCCATACTAGTGGAGTTCACACGGATTGTCATGCAATTTGTAAATACACCGTCACCCGATAGAAATATTTGACTCTGCAGGCATCAAAAAGGCGCCTCGCGGCGCCCTTCTGATGGGGTTTTACCACCAGCCTAGATGCCGGATGGCTGCTGCTGAGTCAGATGCGCAAGCCACATCCCGGAGAGTTTCTCCTGGACCGAGTTCTGGCGCAGTCGAGCCTGAAGATTCGGGAAATCGACACGGTCGAGATCCTGGTCCTGGTTGTAGCAGGAGTAAACGAAGTATTCCTTACCAGTATCAGGCTCTACGTGCTTGCAAAGGCATTGAGCGCAGACCCCCTTCATCATGCACTGCATCGGTGAATTGATGGAACCAATGGCGTGGTGATGGGCCTTGATGTAGGGTTTGAGCTCATTGAATCGGGCAGCTTTCACGGCCGCCATCATCCGGTCCGAACCGATGACGATCATATGCTCGACATCATCAAGGTGGATCGGCGTTTCACCCATTTCACCCTTCGCATATGAAATCATGGCTTGCACAATATTCCCGACAAAACTTTTGTCTTGTGGACGCAGCGTCGGGATCGGCTCTGCGCCCGGTCGATCATCGACCGCCCAGACCACCACATCGGATGCGGCTTCGATATCCTCCACTCTGAAAACGTCTTCACGGTTGCGGTAGCCAGCAAAGTAAATCACTCGGCTTCCAGCGGCTCTCAGTGCCTTGCCGATGGAGAAAAGTACGGCATTGCCAAGGCCGCCCCCCAAAAGGGCGACGGTTTGACCGGCGTGAATCTCTGTCGGAGCCCCGGTGACCCCCATCACGACAACCGGATCATCTGGACGCCAACGTGAAAGGAGACGTGAGGACGATCCCATTTCCAGGGCGATCAAAGAAATCAGGCCCTTCGCCTTATCGACCCAGGCTCCGGTAAGGGCGAGACCTTCAGAGGCCAACACCGTCCCTTCAACGACCGGTGCTAGAGATTCAAAGTTCTGAACGCGGTAGAACTGACCCGGCGCAAAATACTTCGCGGCCAGAGGTGCCCTCACGATGACTTCGATAATGGTTGGAGTCACTCGGTTGATCTCGACGATTCGCGCCAGCAATTGATCGTCTAGTCGAGCCTGGAAGGCTTTGAGCGCAGACTCGCGAGCGGGCTGGTCAGAGGCCTTGAGTCCGGCGAACTCCTGTTCATAAAGACGTGCGATGTAGGGGTAGCCATGTTTTGCACTGGCCATGGCCTTGACCACGTTACCCGCATATACCGGATGATTATCTCCGTAGAACGTAATGTAGCGGCCATTACGGGCATAGGAGGTGAAGGGGGCGGGTTTACCAATCTTGACCTGTGCATCATCTGCGGTTGCAACCAGTTCGGGTAAATCGCCCGTCCAATTGGGTTCAAACCGCTGATAGAACTTTTTATCCATGACAAAGCTGTCAGGATGCTCCGATTCATAGATCGTGTTCGGTGATGTTCCAGCTGCAACAAACAGACTCTTGAGCGGAACTGTCAGTTCGGTATCACGAACCCACCGCCCCTCTTCCAGCTTGAGCTTTTCGAACTTCACGGCAGACAAGTGCCCGTATTGATCCTCGATGGCTTCAAGCGGGCTCATGCCGGGAGCCAGGCGAATGCCTTCATCCAGGGCCTCGGTGATTTCCTCGGCATTCTGGCGGTAGGCGGGAGAGTCTTCGATTCCCTTGCGGTAGAACATGGTGACTCCACCCCAGCTCTCGAGCAGCGGGAGGAAGTTCGGGACTTCCCCGGCAGCAACAGCACGCGATCGCTCAGCAGAGATGTGTCGACCATGGTCCAGGAACTCATCAAGAATAATGATTTCCTCGGCGTCATACATCGCTCTGACCTCAGTCTCGCCATGGATAGCGCAGAGGTTTTCATAGCGATGAAGGACCTTTTCCACCTGTACGGGATAATAGGCCAGCGCCTCGGTACAGGTATCAATGGCCGTCAAACCGCCACCGATGACACCGGCCGGCAGTCGAACCTGCATATTGGCTAATGACGATTCCTTGGCCGCGCCAGTCAGCTGAAGGCCCATCAGGAAGTCAGAGGCTTTCCGGATCCCTCGGATCAGGTTGTTCTTCAGATCAATCAAGGTCGGCTTGCCAGCGCCTGAAGCGATGGCAATGTGATCAAAACCAAGATCCCACGCTTCATTAATGGTGAGCGTTCCACCAAAGCGAACGCCACCATAGATCTTGAAGTTCTGACGGCGCAAAAGATTCAGGTAGATGACCTTGAGGAAGTTCTTGTCCCAACGCACCGTAATACCGTATTCGGCGACACCACCAAAACCCAGCATGATGCGTTTGTCGAGCTCCTCATAGAGATCTCTGAAATTACGAATAGGCATCGGTGCCGTGTTGGCATCACCCGTCAAATGCAACGGAAGCGGCTCAATCTTGAGGCCGTCGATTCCTACGACACCAAATCCTTCATTGGCAAGATAATGCGAGAGGGTGTAACCGGCAGGACCCATACCAGCCACGAGCACATTGCGTCCGTTATAGGGAAGCGCATGCTGGCGTCGGACATTCAATGGATTCCATCGGGTCAGAAGACTGTAAATTTCAAAACCCCAGGGCATGAAAAGAACATCCGTCAGGACATTGGTTTCGATTTGAGGGATATTGACCGGCTCGGTCTTCTGGTAGATGCAGCCCTTCATGCAGTCGTTACAAATGCGATGGCCAGTCCCAGGACACAGGGGGTTATCGACAGTGATCAAAGCCAAGGCACCGAGATTGTCACCCTCACGCTTAAGGGTGTGCATTTCGGAGATCTTTTCTTCTAGGGGACAACCCGTAATCGTTACTCCCAGCGGGTTGACCTTGTAGGTGCCATCCTTTTTGTTGCGCATGCCTTTGGAACAACTGTCGGTGTCCCGGTCATGACAATAAATACAGTGATTTACTTCGTAATGGACGCGGCGACCATCAAATCGGGGATCGGTCAGTCCAAATCCATCCCGACGGCGATGATGTCCTTCAGCAACGGTCCATACGCCATATCCTTCCGCGGTTTTTTCACCATGATGGACCAGATGATTAAAGTCCGTTTTGGCCGGCGTTTTGAAACTGATCCAACCCTTGACCTTGGATTTGAGGCCTTCATCACGCACAGATGCAAAGACCCAGCGCCCAATAAGATCGTCGATGGATTCGGCCAGTTCCGCATCGGTCCCCTTGAGTGCGTCAGCAAAGGTTCCCGAGGCCTGAGTGCAGCTCATGAGGCGGCCACGAAGTGCAGGGATGGCCGCAAGATCCGAATTCTCAACTGCATTTCTGAGGGTAATGGCCAATTGAGCCACTGAGGCTTCGCGATCCGCTCGAAGCGCTTCCTCGTCAATCAGCGCTTTGATAGCAATTTCAAAGTCCTGATCCAGACGAGCGAGATCCCACTGCGTAGGATCCTGTCCTTTGTAACGGCTTGCGGCCTTGTCCACGACCCGGTTCTTGAACGCGAAGACCGTATCAAAGTCGAAGCGAATACGTTGTGCCTGAGCTTGTCGCTCAGATTCGACGCCAAAAAGCTGGGCGACGAAATCGCCGAGAACGGGAGCCAGCTCAACCAGCAACTCAGAAACCTCTTCAGGCTTCATATCTTCGCCTTTTCCATTGCGATAGGCGATATAACGCTGATACAGCGAGGCACAGCGTTTTTGAAGCTCGTGCTCAAATACCGAAGTCAGTTCGGCAAGACGGGCAGGATCATAAAGATCGATATAGGAGAAGCCAGGAAGCTTCAGCGTCAGGGTTTCGGTCGTCGAAGTGGTCATCTACGCTTTGAGATCTGAAATAGGGAGAGTGGAACCATCATTGGCCCCAAAGATTTTGCGGATCGAACGCTAAATTTTAGGGCAAAAGGCGGCTCAAGTCGATTTCAGAGGACGCAAAAGCCGCTAGATGTGTCATTCCGCAATGGGCTTGGTATTCTTGTAAAAATCGCTGACCTAGAACTTAAAACTTTCAATACAGGCCGGAAGCTCAACCATACCATGCGCAACGGAACCCCAAAGACTATTCGCCTTCGCGATTACAAGGCTCCTGATTTCATCGTCGAAACGGTTGAGCTCTTGTTCGACCTCAAGGAAGAAGGGACCCGAGTGACGAGCACCCTCTCCCTTCGGCGAAATCCCAAAGGAGACCCGGAAGCGCCGCTCCATCTTGATGGCGAAAATCTGACGCTGATTTCTCTCAAAATTGGCGGTGCCCCGGTGATTCCCAAGGATTACCTTCTAACCGACGAATCGCTTCAGTTGCGTGATCTCCCAGAACGACCGTTTCAGGTTGAAATTGTTACCGAAATTAATCCACGCGAGAACACCGCTCTGGAAGGGCTGTATGTTTCGGGAGGCATGTTCTGCACGCAATGTGAGGCACAGGGCTTTCGAAAGATCACCTACTTCCCTGATCGACCGGACGTCATGGCGATCTATACCACCACGCTGATCGCGGATAAGCACACCTACCCTGTCCTTCTTTCAAACGGTAATCTCGATGCCCGTGGTGACCTTCTGGATGGACGCCACTATGCGCGATGGGTGGATCCATTTCCCAAACCCAGTTACTTGTTTGCCTTGGTCGCGGGACAACTTGCATGCCTTGAGGATCAATACACCACAGCCTCCGGCCGCAACGTGACCCTTCAGGTTTTTGCTGAGCCACAAGATATTGATAAATGCGGGCACGCACTGGAATCGTTGAAGAATGCCATGCGCTGGGATGAAGAGCGGTTCGGTCGGGAATACGACCTTGATCTATACATGATCGTCGCCGTGAGCCACTTTAATATGGGGGCCATGGAAAATAAGGGCCTGAACATCTTTAACACCAAATATGTTCTGGCCAGTCCAGAAACTGCAACCGATTCGGATTATGAACATATTGAAGGGGTCATCGGCCACGAATATTTCCATAACTGTACTGGGAACCGCATTACTTGCAGGGACTGGTTCCAGCTGAGCCTAAAAGAAGGGCTCACGGTTTACCGTGACCAGGAGTTTTCTTCAGACCGTCACTCAAGGGCAGTCAAAAGGATTGATGAAGTCAACATGCTCAGGAATCGGCAGTTCGTTGAGGATGCAGGTCCCCTCTCCCACCCGGTTCGACCCGACTCATACATTGAGATCAATAATTTTTATACGCTGACCGTCTACGAAAAAGGCGCCGAGGTGGTTCGGATGCTTGAGACCCTCCTGGGGCGTGATGGATTTCGCAAGGGAACTGATCTTTACTTTGAGCGTCATGATGGCCAGGCGGTCACCTGTGATGACTTCATTCAATGCATGGAAGACGCCAATGGTGTTGACCTTCAACAATTTAAACTCTGGTATAGCCAGGCAGGCACGCCCGAAGTCAGCCTAAAGGAGACTTATGATGCGGCGTCAAAAACATTGACGCTGACCGTCCGTCAATCAAATGCCCCCTCTCCGGGTCAGCCCGAAAAACTCCCTCAGGTCATTCCTCTGGCCGTTGGTTTGTTAGGACCAGATGGGAAGGATCTCCCTCCGAGGTTAGAGGGCGAGACCAAAGCCGATGGTCAAATCACTCGGGTTTTGACAGTTAAAAATGAGCAGGATGAGTTCAGATTCGTAGACGTTCCTCAAGGATCGATCCTCTCGGCTCTTAGGGATTTTTCTGCCCCAGTTCGCTTAAAACAAAACAGGAGCCCTGAAGAGCTGGCGTTCTTATTGGCCCATGATTCAGATACCTTCAACCAGTGGGATGCTGGGCAGCTATTAGCCACGCATGCCATCCAGCGAATCTACGAGGGTGAGGATGCATCAGGCCTGCTGGACCTGATGGTGAGCGCATTCGGTGCGATTGCCGAACGCGCTGCCTCTGATCTCTCATATCTCTCGCTGCTTCTTGCTCTTCCTGACTTCGACTATGTTGCGAGCTTCATCAAGGGGGTTGACCCGATTCGTCTTCATGAAGCTCGTGAGAGTGTAAAAAAATCCATCGCCACGCGTCTTTCAGCAGCTTGGACGTCCCTTTATGGAAAGCACCATGAAGCAGACAGTCGCCAATTCAATGCGGCAGCCATAGGGCGTCGACGCCTGAAGAATCTCTGTCTGGATTATCTCGCCACGCTTGATAACCCAGAATCCCACGCACTGTGTCTGAAACAGTTTGATCAAAGCCCGACCATGACCGATCGGATCGCAGCACTGAGCGCGATCGTTAATTCGGATCATCCTCAAAAGAATGAAGTGCTGAACCGTTTTTATGAAACCTGGAAGAATGAAGATCTGGTGGTTTGTAAATGGTTCACGATTCAGGCAACGTCGAGAAGACCCGGTGTTCTTGGCGCAGTACAGGCCCTGATGCAACATCCTGCTTTTGACATTCGGACCCCCAATCATGTCCGCAGTCTTATTGGAGCATTCACCCAGTCAAACCCCGCTAACTTCCACACAGAGGAAGGCGACGGTTATCGTTTCCTTGCTGACCAAGTGATTGCGCTGAATGGCATTAACCCACAGATCGCATCGCGAATGTTGACTGCGCTGACTGCGTGGCGCCGATTTGATCCGAGCCGTCAGTTGCTGATGCAAGGTGCCCTGGAGAGAGTGGCCCATACACCGGATCTTTCCAGTGACGTTTATGAGGTGGCCAGCAAGGCGCTGGCAAAGTGAGGAAAACAAAGGGGTGCTTTTGCGGCAAACGACTTTCTTCCTCCTGATTGGCCTGGCGCTCTCGGCCTGCACGGGACATAACGATGAGGTGTCCCGTCATGGGAAGGCTGCCATCACGCGTGACTATGGATATGTCATTGGCGACATCGTTCCGGTGGATTACCGGTTTGATCTCAAGGGAGATGAGATCGACATCACCTCGCTACCGCCCGTTGGTCCCCTCAACGAATGGCTGAACATTCGAGGCTATCATGTAGAGCATCATCCCCACCGGGATGGCGTTGAAACGCGCCTCCATATCGATTATCAGATTTTCAAGGGGATCAAGGAACCCGAACTTCTGACAGTGCCCTCCCTTTCGTTTCGTCTTCGCGCGCACCCAGAATCCACTTTGACAACGGATCCTTGGACCTATACCCAGGTACCGGTGATACCGCCGGATTTGTCTAATGAGACAGTCGAGCCGCAGGAGGGAATGGGGATTGGGTTAATCGATATTCGCCCCGCAAGCCAGCGCCTGGCCTACTGGTTCAGCGGGCTACTCATCATTGCCCTGATGATGCTGCTCAGGCGATCTCTTCAGCGTCGAAAATACCGGCCGTTCCAAAGCGCGCAGTCGAAAATTCGCGCCGCATTTCGTGAAGGGGCAGATGCTCAGACGATCATGGAGGGTATGCGTCTGATGCATCGGGCATTGGACCATACCTATGGACAGACCCTCTTTAGAAGGGATATTCCAGCCTTTCTGAAGGCTCATCCCACCTATCTCTCAGCGGAAGCTTCGTTACAAGCATTTTTCGCACTTTCGGGGCGTCTCTTTTTTATTGCCGAACCCTACGCACCTGAGGCGAATGAAATCACCCAACTCGTCAATCTCCTAGGGCAATGCGTGCGCGCCGAGCGAGGTCAACTTTGAGTCTTGGGCTGTTGACCCCTTGGGCGATCTTATTGCTGCCATTGGTATTAATCCCGTGGTTCCGGCGGGGCCAGGAGGCGATCAGCTACTCTTCCCTCACGATAGTCCCTGAAGACCCTCTTTCTGATTGGATTGATCGGGGGCTTAGGGTCATGGCCAGCTTGGCCCTTATGCTTTTAATCATCGGCATGAGTGGGCCCTATCAGCGGGAACAGTCCGTAGATCGGATTGGCACAGGCGCTCACATTGTTCTGTTGCTGGACCGCAGTAGCAGCATGAACGAAAACTTTACTGGCCGTTATCTGGGCGCCAAGGCGAGTGAGTCTAAGAGTGCCATGGCACAAAAGCTTCTTTCAGAATTCGTTGATCGTCGTGTTCACGATCTATTCGCGATGGTGGCCTTTGCTGCGGCGCCTATTTATGTTCTTCCACTCACGGATGATCGCACTGCCGTTCAGGCTGCCATCGCTGCTGCCGGTGGAAGAGGCCATGGGGTCACCAATATCGCGCCGGGTCTTGCCATGGCACTCGATTTCTTCACTCAGCGGCCTAAGGAGGGCTCACGGATCATTCTGCTGGTCAGCGACGGTGCCGCACGGATTGATGAACAGACGCGTGACCGCTTAAGACAGACCTTCGAGGAAACCGGGACAACGCTCTATTGGATCTATCTTCGAAATCCCACCAGTGCGCCGTTGACTGTTAAACCAAGTAATCCCAATGAATCGACAACACCGGAATATTTTCTAAACGCCTATTTCGAATCCTTGGATGTGCCTTACAAAGCCTTTGAAGCGGAAAATCCGGATGCCATGGAAAAGGCCATCAAGGAAGTCGAACGCTTGGAGAATCTGCCGCTTCCTTATCGGGAGTTTCTTCCCAGGAAGGATTTGAGTAGTGGTTTTTTTGTGGGCGCATTATTACTCATGCTCGGACTCATGGCCGCCCATCTCTTGGAGGTGCGTGAATGGACATCCTGATCAAGTGGGTACTTCATCCATGGCTACTCCGAATCGCCCTTCTCATGACCCTCGCCGGAACGGGGCATGCCCTTCATGCGATGATTCAGATCAATGAAGCGAATGTAGAAATCGAGTCACCCGAACAAATTGTTCTGACGGATGAATCCTCACCGGAGTTGGTCTTTGCCCGTGCCCATTGGCTTGAAAGTCATGAACCACTGGAGGCCATTCGCCTCTATGGCACGATTCTTCAGCGAAGCCCACCTGAACTGTTGGCTCGGATCCGCTACAACCTGGGGACTCTTTACCTCAAGGATGCCGCAAAGATCTGGAAAAAAAATGGGCTTTCCGAATACATACGCATTAATACCTTACTGGGTGCCGCAAAGGATAACCTTCGCGAATCACTGATGCTTGATTCAACTAACTGGCAGGCGCGATTCAATCTGGAATTCGCTGAACGCATTACGCCGCCGCCAAAGGAAAGGCCCAAAAACGACTTTCAGGGCAATAAAGGCAGCGTCTTTGCAACTTTACCCACTATTCCCGGTGGTGGGCCATGAGGGCTTTGCCGAAACTTCGCATTTCATGGCGCCTCATCCTGGTTTTAATGGCATTCAGCATTACGCTTGGTGTCCTCTTCAAGCCAGAGACGACCCTCCCCCGTCGGGTTTATCGATATACCTTTGTGCTTGATATCACGCAAAGCATGAATACCAGGGATTATCACCATGCTGGCTATCCAGAGGATCGTTTGGGTTTTTCCAAGGCAGCCATTCTCGATGCCCTTCATGAATTGCCTTGTGGATCTGAAGTCGGACTTGGCCTATTCACCACCCAATCGGTTCATTTTCTTTTTGAACCACTGGAGATTTGTCGGCACTTCAGCGTAATTGATGATGCCTTGCGCCATATTGATTGGCGGATGGCATGGTCGGCCGATACCCATGTTGAAATTGGCCTCTACCATGCCATTCGGGAACAACTTAAAAAGGATCCCTCGACACGACTCGTCTTCTTAACTGATGGCCAGGAAACGCCCCCACAAACTGTCAGGGCCCAATATGACAGTCCGCCCCATGCCCTAAAAGGGCTAATTGTCGGGGTGGGTGGACGCACCCCTGTGAGCGTACCACGCTACGATCGGGAGAATAATCCTCAAGGCATTTGGGAAAATGCCGACATTGAAAAGCCGCCGATATCCACCACCGTCTACTCCGAAAAGGTGGAAGTCCGCACACTTCCGACGGAGGGTCCTTATTTATCCTGGATGGATGAAGCCCATCTCAAAGGGTTAGCTGCAACGACTGGACTGGGGTTTCATCCGCTTTCGACGCCGGAAGGTCTCATTAAGGCATTATTAGATGACGAGCTTGCGGAACTTCGACCTGCATTAACTGATCTAAGAGTCTGGTGGGGTCTTGGCGCTGTTATTTTCTTCGTCATTGCCTACGGGATGGAACGCTCGCAAGGTGGCTTGCGGGGTTTCAGATCAGTGTCGGTCAAAACTCTGAAATGATGATTTGCCGCTGAGGTATCAGAGGGCCGCCGAACTTACGACAACAACAAAATAAACCTGAGGAGTTCAATTATGGCGATGCTTCTTTCCGTCCTCTTTACGATGGGGTTTGCATACTGGTTCTACAAAACTGCGACGCGCCTGGGTGCTAGTGGTTTCCATTGGGCCATCGTTGGGGCAGTCGCTTATCAGATCCCGGCTTGGGGCTGGATGATCACAATTTCCAAGCCTTATATCTCTGCCATCCAAGGCACTGCAAACCGCGCGGCTTTCGGGGCAGGCATGATGGGGCATTCCTGGCTTCTAGTGGGTTTGGTTACTGCCCTGCTTGTCTATAAGTTCGCTTTGTTAAAGACAAACGTCAAAAATTAATTTGGCAGATGACTCCCCGAGTAGGTTACTGCTCGGGGCGAAATCTCCCAAACCTCACGTGCATAGGTTTCAATGGCACGATCACTCGAGAATCGGCCCGTTCTTGCAATGTTGAGTATCGATTTTCGGGTCCAACTTTCAGGGTCACTCCACAGCGTATCGACCCTGCATTGGGTTTCATGGTAGCTTTCAAAGTCAGCCAGAAGCATAAAGGGATCCCCCTCACGAAGCAGGCTATCGACTAAGGGAACAAACCTCCCTGGATCATCCGATGAGAAAACGCCGGATCGAATCGAATCAAGGGCTTCTTTGAGATCATCCGTGCGCTCAAGAAAAGCTGATGGATCATAACCTTGCTGCTTGATCAGCCTCAGTTCCTGCTCAGTCTTTCCAAACAGGAAAAAGTTCTCTTCCCCAACGGCTTTAAGAATCTCGATGTTGGCGCCATCGTAGGTCCCAATAGTCAGCGCGCCGTTGATTGCCATCTTCATGTTGCCCGTGCCCGAGGCTTCTGTTCCTGCCGTCGAGATTTGCTCGGAAAGATCGATGGCCGGGATCAGATGCATGGCCTTCGTGACACAGTAATCGGGAAGGAAAAAGACTTTTAGACGACCATCCATCCGAGGGTCATGATTAATGACCTTCGCAACGTCATTGATCAGCTTTATGATCAGTTTGGCTCGCTCATAGGCAGGAGCTGCCTTACCGCCGATGATGATGGTTCGGGCCGGTAGATCAACATTCCCTTTGAGAAGCTGATGGTAACGAACAACAACATGCAGAATATTTAACAGTTGCCGTTTGTATTCGTGGATTCGTTTGATCTGAACGTCAAACAAACTATGGGGGTTGACTCCAATCGGTAGCCCCTTAGGCGCCCTATCAATCCAGCGTTGCTTGTTAGTTAGCCTAGCCTCTCTAAAGGCCTTTCTAAAGGCAGCATCCTCCGCAAAGGCCTCAAGACGGTGGATTTCAGAGAAATCCTTGATCCAGTGGGGGCCAATCGCTTCCGTGATGAGTCGGGATAAGCCGGGATTTGCCTGGTGCAGCCACCGCCTTGGGGTGACGCCGTTGGTAATGTTGATGAAACGCTCCGGATAGAGCTTTGCAAAATCCCTGAAAATCGTGGATTGCATCAATTGGGAGTGGAGTTCTGCAACACCATTCACCTTGTGGCTACCCACGATAGCCAAATGCGACATACGCACCCGTTTACCGTGTTCCTCATCGATGATGGAAATCCGGCGGATCAAATCCTCATCCTGAGGATACGCCGCACTCACCGTAGCTAGAAATCGTCGGTTGATCTCATAGATGAGATCGAGATGCCGAGGAAGTAATCGCCCGAGAAGACTGACAGGCCAGGTCTCCAAGGCCTCTGGCATCAAGGTATGGTTGGTATAACTGAAACAGCGACAAGTAATCAGCCATGCCCTATCCCAAGAAAGATGCATCTGATCAACAAGTAGGCGCATCATTTCAGGAATGGCAATCGCAGGATGAGTGTCATTCAGCTGAATGGCGACTTCCTTAGGCAGTTGATCCATATCCCTGGGGTCGCGAAGGAAGTTATGAATCAGGTCCTGTAGAGAAGCTGAGACAAAAAAATATTCCTGCTTGAGTCGAAGCTCCCGACCAACCAATGTCGAATCATCCGGGTAGAGAACCTTTGAAAGATTTTCGGAACGGTTCTTTAGATCAACCGCACGGATGTAATTTCCTTCATTGAAGTACCGAAGATCAAAGTCGCTGGTCGCTCTGGCAGACCAAAGCCTGAGGTTGTTGACGGTATGTCCCCCATAGCCGGGGATAGGAGTGTCATATGCCATGGCCATGACATCGTCGGTATTGATCCATCGATAAATAACCTCGCCTCCCGCCTCTTTAGTCGTCTCGACCTCTCCCCCAAATTGAACGCGATACTGGACATCGGTTCTAGGAAACTCCCAGGGGTTTCCCCAGCGCAGCCAATTATCGGGATGCTCGACTTGCCAGCCTTCGTCAATCGCCTGTGTAAAAAGACCGTATTCATAACGAATCCCGTATCCGAAGCCGGGCATATTCAGCGAGGCCAAAGAATCCATAAAACAGGCAGCAAGTCGCCCAAGGCCACCATTTCCAAGCCCCGCCTCAGCCTCGACAGTTTCCATGTCCTCCATTCGTTTGCTCGAAGATTTGATATGGCGTTACCAAGAGTTCTCCCCATCAGGAACTCCATAGAGAGGTAGTAGACCCTTTTTGCATCATTGAGATAGTAGCTACGCATGGATTCCATCCACTGCGCGATGAGGGTATCCCGAACCACATAAGCAACGGCCTGGAACCAATCACGCTGCTGGGTCTCGACGGGATCTTTTCCAAGAAGGTAGATAAGTCCCCGCACAATGTGCTTTTCAAGCTGAGTGACGTCGAGATCAGAGGGTGCCGGAACTTTGGCTTTGTCTAACGTCATTCGGTGAGGTATCCGTTAATCAGGGTGAAACATGGAGAATCAGGTATGCGATGACTGCATAACGAAGGAGCTTGCCAATTCCTATGATCAGCGTAGAAGCCCAAAATGACAGTTGCAACCACCCTGCGGCGAAACAGAGCCCGTCACCAATCACAGGAAGCCAGGTGAAAAAGAGCGCAGGGTAACCGTAGCGCTTTATAGCCAAGACAGCTCGATGACGTTTAACGTCATCGGGTTGATCAGCTGGCCATCTTTGGCCAGCAAAATACCCCAGAAACCAGGTTGTGATGGCCCCAAGAGTGTTTCCGACCGTTGCAATGCTCAATAGATCGAGTAGCGAATGCTCTCTTGCGATAACGAGCATCGCAAGTACCGCTTCAGATCCCCCGGGTGCGATAGTTGAAGAAATGAACGCACTTATGAACAGGCCCCAGAGGCCGGTGGCGCCTTCAATGAATGTATTGAGTGAACCCAAATGAATCTCTTTGATTTGCAGTTTGACAGACCGCCGTGTAATTCCCTAAAATTCGCGGTCTTACGGCAACGTAGCTCAGTTGGTTAGAGCACCGCATTCATAATGCGGGTGTCGCAGGTTCAAGTCCCGCCGTTGCTACCATATATTTCAATAAGTTAGGGACCTTCGGGTCCCTTTCTTTTTGGGGCCATTTACCCAGTTGGGTAAATTTTTACCCGACTACCCTCAGCATAGTCCTTTGCTGAGACTCGCCTAGCTTCTCCACAGCTTCAATCAGTTCCCCAATCTCCGCAGGAGAATAGTGGATCGTGACGTCGCCATCCATGTGATGAAGTAACACCTTCCGGGTTTCAAGCGGAACACCAGCAATACGCAATCGTCGGGCAAACGTATGCCTTAGATTGTGTGGCCCTTGGAGGAATTGACCATCCTTTGGCAATCCCGCTTTTTTCCATGCCGTCCGCCAGCCATTGTTATTGATCCGTAGGATGCGTTTACCCAAATGGGTAAAAACCCACTCATTATTGATGCCTCGCTGACTCTCGATAGCCCTCCGAGCCGCCTTGTTGAGAACAATCAATTGATCGGTCCCATTCTTCGTCATATAGGCTGGGACAAGGAAAACGGTACATCCCTGTTCGGGTAGTTTAACTTCCCATTCCCATCGTAGCCCAGTAATGATGCTTTCACGGGAACCCGTATTCACACCGAAAATAGCCATAGGCACCAAGTGCGGTGGCATCAGACCAAAAAAACGATGTTGTTCCTCAAATGAAAGAGGATACGGTTTCG
>CAYQOJ010000016.1:247-27479 GCA_964419105.1 uncultured Methylococcus sp. | reverse complement strand
TCATGCCATGGCATGGCCTCATGGTTGGGTTTGGTAGTCTTCGAAGTAGCAGGAACCTCGTGGCCTTCGCATCAGCGTCAGCCTCCCTGGGCCTCATGACAACCATAGCGTTTCCCACTGCTCATTATGGGTTGCACACCTCTCTGTTTCTGAGCGTGTATCAGTCCCTGAATGAGGAAAAGGCTGTCACAGCCAACTTCATGAATGAACCCCTCATCAGGGCTGTAGGCGGGATTGCGGGATGTATCTTGGCGGTGCTCTACGAGCGTGCGATAACGTGTGTGGATGAGGCAGAGTCGAACCCTGAATCTCTGTCTTCCTATGACTACGGTCTCATGGTCCTTATACACAAAATACTGTACACGTCAGACATACACAAGAAAGAAGAGCCAGCTGCTGCTGCTTCTGCAAAGTAACCAGGGACTGTTATTACTATTTAATTGCATTCTTCAAACAGACAGACAACTAGCTTTATTGGACTCTCAAATAAAGGCGGGCTTCAAACACAAACTGAGCTGAATCCCGTGGACAGATCGTCGTCGTCGTTTTTAGTGTCGTCCTCCTCCATTGCGCTACTGCTGCCGCTGCTGCCACGATTTCTTTCTTTTGCCTCTGAAACTCTCCGCTGATGTACCGCCGCCTTGATCCGTTCCTCAAGCTCCTGCAGGGCCTTGTGCTCCTCCTGCAATGCCCTCTCCCTTGCTGCAATGTTCACCCTCAAACGCTTCAGTGCCAGCTCCTTCGCTGCAATCTCCCCTTCCGCCTCATCCGTCTCCTCTGAAATCTCGCGCAGCCGAGCATAGCGCGCATGGAGATCCACTGCCTTTCCGCGGCCACCACACGACGATGATGACGCCTTCCCCTCCTCCAGCTCTTTCTTCTTCGCCAGGATGCGCTGATCCTCCTCCTTGAGCTTCGCCATCAAGCCATCGTACTCGGAACGCATCCGCTCGGCCTTGCTGATCATGCTAGCAGCCTGGTCGTGGGCGGTCTTCCACTCGCGGGCATGGTCCTCGTAATGCTGCACAGCGCGCTGCAGGGCCTCGAGCTTCGCCTCCTCCGCATGGCATTTGGCCGTCACAGAGCGGCATCGCGTCTCGGCAGCGCACGCCTGGTTCACCCAATCCGGCACCTGAATGGTCCGCAGCTCATCCGTGGAGATCCCCGACTGCAGCTCGTACATACGAACCTGTCTGCGCAGCTCGGCTATCTCTGTGTCCTTCTCCAAGCGGAGCTGCTCCAAAGGAATGACACGCCGCGCGTAGTACCCGTTGATGTTTCTGTTGCGGTCCTCGACAAGGATCTCCAGCATCTGTCGTCGGGAAGTGGCGAAGACCTCTGCCCCTTTGTTGGGCACCCTGAGACACAGCGCATCCTCCACCATCCGATGCTCGCGCAGCTTGTCGTCGTAATCGAAGAGCTCATCGCGCAGCTGCTTGGCCTGCGTCCAGTCAAACTCCATGGCGGTGATCTGGGCCTGGAGCTTGGCTATCGTTGGCTTGTACTCCCTGGCCTCCGCAATTGCGCCTAGATACTGTGAGCGGAGGTCAACATCCTCCTGCAGTTTGATGCAACCCGTGCCGTTGGTTACCCTGAGCAGCTGCACGTGAGCTATAAGCCGCGCATTGCTCTCGCGCAATGATTTCAGCTCAGAGATCAAAGCTTCAATGCTTGATTTTACATCACGGTCATCATCGCTGCATCTGGCTCCCTCCTCCTTCAGAAACATCGACAGTAAACGATTCACAACACGCGGCTCGAGTCCCAGACCAACCAGCTCCTTGGAAGCTCGCAGATCCATGTTCTCGCGCTCAATGCACCTCACCTTCTCCAGAGCTGCCCTGGTGAGACCCTTCATCCTATTGTATCGTTGCTCCGCGGCTTCAAACCTCAGCTGATAGTAGTGCTCTATTACTTGTTTGTTTGTAGTATTAGTAGTGAGGGGTGTATTAGTAATAGTAGTAGTAGTACTAGAAGTCTTCTGCCAAAACAGAGATAAATTACTGCTGTTGCATGTACAGTGATGGTCAGCATCATCATTGTTTTCAGAAAATTCTTTGCTACCTGAGCACAGCAGTAGTATGAATTTCCAGGCACTATCTGTGGAAAGAGCTCCTTCAGCAAATCCACTTGCCACTCACTGAGAGGCTCATTGAACAAGGAGGAGGAGGAGGAGAGCAGTGGCAAAAGGCTTGAAAACATCTTCTTGGTGGAAGTGAGTAGCAGTGGTAGTTGTAGTAGCAACAGCGAGTAATGGCAGCTTGGGGATTTGGCGCGGGAATTTAAAGGTTTCCGAAGACGGGCAGGGAGTTTTTAAATAAAAAAAACAAAACCAAAACATTCCATATAAAATTGTGCTGGATCCGTGTCCTTGAAATGTCCGCGGCATTATCAACAACCAAAAAATTCTCCAGCTTCATCTCCCGCCCCCTCCAAGACTGCAGCCTCTGTGACATACCAGGAGTGGGTAAGAGCTCGCTTGCCAAGTTACTGGAAGCCAAAATGGATACACCTGAGAAGCTGATGGGCATGTATATGATATCCAGCCGCGACCCACAGCGCATGAAGCACTGGCTCGTGTCCAACTGCTCTATCCGCGCGCAAGAGGCAGGAAAGATATCAGAGGCATTAAATAAAAAGTCTCAGGCGGCCATGGTTATTTGAAATAAAAAAATCAATAAACTCTTAGATATACACCTTACTGTAAGAAGATATAACTATAAAAATGATAGCAGCACCACCCCCGCCCATCACTTTTGGATTTTAATCACTGTAAATTTTAATGGGCAGCGCAACGCTTCAAGCTCAGCGTCAGAGATTTACAGTGTACTTTTCATCCACAGCTGCATTTTTACTCGGTATTTTTGTAGCACTTGGCTTAGAACGTGCATTTCCTCATCACCAGATCATGCACCACCATCTTCATCCTGCTACTCTAGATCGTGTTGATTCATATCCTGCCAGGCTAAGTCACATTGAACTAGCGGTTGAATCATCAGATCATCCAGCTCCAAACAACCAGCTCCTGCTCAATCATATGCAACATGGCATGCGGTGCACACCCGAGCAATCCGAGTGGGTAGCTAACCAAGAGCCTATCCAAAACTCAAATTGTCCATCAAAGAGTAGTTGGATGGCCATATTCGAAAAAGCTTCTATGGACAACCCCACTGCCACATTGATATCAATTGGGTGTAACAGGGGCGATGATCTTGCAAACAGAATGCGAGAATGGTCGAGGAATGCGTCGTACAGCTATGACCTGATGAAACCATTCTACACTGATTTCTATGGATCTCGTGCCTGTCCTCTGGAGCCGGAAATAGATCTTTCAAACAACACGGAGCGCGTTCGCCCTGTTCGTGGATTCTGTGTTGAAGCCATGAAGTCCACTTACGACGCTGTGAGCACAATCTACAGAAAGCTGGGATGGGATACGCATGTCCAAGTGATTCACGCTGCAGGCTCATCGGTTCCAGGGGTGGCACATTTTCCCAGACATTTCACTGGATTTGAAGCTTTTGGTCTCGGATCCACATCACAATACGGTACTGATGTAGTTGAGGTCATCACCGTCGATGAGTTGGTCAGGAGAAACAATCTGCAATCCATTGACATGCTGTCCATAGATACCGAGGGGAATGATATGCGTGTAATATTCGGGTCAGTGCATTCGCTCCACAAAGTTCGGTTCCTGGAATTCGAGTATCACGTTTCAAACAGGTGGGCGCAGTCGGATTTGCAAGACCTGGTCGATCTGCTGGATCAATTCAATTTTGATTGTTACTGGCCATCAAACGAAGGGAAGCTGTGGAGACTGACTGGTTGTTGGCATGATTCATACTACACAAAGCGCTTCTGGAGCAATGTTGCCTGCTGCAATCGAAACGAAAAGATTCTACACAGTGCAATGAATGACATAGCAGAGCCAAAGCTGCCCTAAACAGCCAGATCAATATCCTAAGAGAGTTGATAACCCTCCTGGCTACTGGTATTTGAAATGAAAAATAAATCCCAGACATACACCTTACTACTACTACTATTATGTCACCGCACACCAGGCGTACAGATGCAGTTTTATTTTCACCAGGTGATAGCACTCAACATCTTCCTTATAGCCATACTCGGATGGTGGGGATCGTTTCGCTACTTATCAGAAAACGATGAATTGCCAACACTGCGGACCGCTGACACTCGATCTCATTCCATCCTGGAAGACACGCACTCTGATACTTCGTTTACAGCAGACGAGCCATACTATGTAGACAGTGTGTTTTTTGCTGCTGATGATGATGAAATACTGGTAAATTGATTAATTGAGTGAAAAAAAAATCAAGCCTTTCACTTGGTCAGCATCTGCACTACTCTTTCACGATGCCTCACGTTCCTGAACCCTTCATTTGTCACAGCAGTACATTTGTGGCATGCAAAATCAGTGCTGTCACGATGAATATCACCTTCTCCTCTTACAACGCGATGACACGCACAGCACACGACACAAAAGTCCTCGAGGCCACGTTTCCCGTGTGACATGGCACGGAGAATGTGGTCGTCCAGTCTGTAGCGCCAGCTCACGCGGAACTGCATGATTGGAATCACGCCCGGCTGTGGGCCCCACACCTGATACATAACACCCCCGTTGCACTCGGCGGTGGCCCGCTTGCCCCTACCAACAACGCCAGTCCCACAAAATGCACAGCACAGCATGCTGATTATTTAATGATACCAACATGAACAGTACCAAGAGGGCGACAAGGGGTTTTTTTTTTCAGAGTCCAGCAAACGCCAGCACGAGGTGCAGCACCATAGTATCGACACACCCTAGCAAGCAGTGGTCACCCAGTCTAGGGTGCAGCGCCATAGCGATGGCGAGTCTGCGCTGGTCAGAAGCGAGCGTGGTGAGACTTTTCTCGTCAATGTACACCTTTATGAATCCGTGCTTGAATCGGATGTCCTTGGTGAGCTGAAACATTTCATCCAAACGATAGAACCCGCCATTCTCCCGAGTGCAAAAGAACATATTGTATGTGAATCCTCTGCGCCAGTTCGGCCGCGTCATCATAATGCCATCCACCTCCCTCAAAATCGCAGCGCGTACGCGTGCAAGCGGGGGGCTGATCCGACACTCTGCAACGAAGTTTTCGCCGTTGCTGAGATTGCGTATGACTATAAACATTTTCCCTGGGCCTTTCTTTATACACGCTGGTTGGGATAGGCTTGCAGCCAGCACTTCTTTTATACTCTTTCAACCAACAACAACTACCGATTCATTATCCCGTAGTTTTATACTACTACTCCCCAAAGAAGACAGAGAAGAAAAAGAAGACTTGGCAGAAGCACTTGGTTCAAACCCCGCGAGCGTCCAGAAAATCGAGGATGCGCTGGCCCTCCTGATCGGCTGGGTTGCTGGTAACCCTCTCCTGCACAATCTGGCGGATGGTTTTGCCTCCTTCTGCCACTGTTCGAGGGTCCGCTCCTAGATTGTCGACCATCATGACCACCGCCTCTGAGACAGCGTGTTTTGCCAAAACAGCCAGAGCAAGATCGTTCAGTGGCGGCTCCAAATGGTTGATGTCCACGTCAAACTCCCTGACCAGGATGTACAGCGACTGTACGGCGGAAATCTCTTGCAACTGATTTCTGAAACTGCCGAATCTGTAGCAGACATTGCTGAGGCAAGGGGGTTCATCTGCAGTGCAGAGCATGCGCACGGCCTCGGGCGAGGAGAGGATACTGGCCTGGGTAAAATGATCCTCGGAAGTCCTGAGAGTTTCGCCGGCAGCGTCAGTCTCAAGAAGGAGCTTTACAATGGCAGGAACGATGTGCGTGATCTCCTCTTTGGTTCGATCGTCAGATGCAGCATACGGGCGGTACTGCACGAATTCACCAACGTTGGACAGACAGGACTCCCCCGCCGTTGGATCCGCATTGCCTTCCTTCAGCAGCACCTCCACCACATCAAGATGAAGCTCAGAAACAGCAAAGAACAGCGCTGTATGACCGAAATCATCCTCGCTATCGACGTCCCCAAACCCAGCTCTGAGCAGCACGCGCACGGCCTCAGCACAGCCCTCCTTCGCGGCGTAGTGCAGGATGGTGCGGTTGGAGATCAAACTGGGATGATCCAGCGCTATACCACGAGAAGTTAGGTAGTCAATGGCACCTTGCGCGTCCCCTCTGCCGGCCATCCACAAAGCCTCATCCATCAGTTCACTCGCCAGATCTGCATTGGACCTTGGAGCGCATGAAGGCCCGTAATACACCACGGACCTGTACGCCCATATCCACATTTCACACGGCCGGGACAGAATACAAATCTGGCTTACGTCCCAGATATCTTCGCATTTCATGTGCCGTACAACACGCCTATTATTATCAGCAGTAGACGATGAGTGCCACTGGGAGATGAAATAGATACCATGGTCAACCAGATTGCCGTTGTCAAACGAGGACGAAAACGACTCGACCACGGCGAATGCGCCCGCATGGATGGCGAAGTAGCGATACAGGCATCCCTCGTCGTGGGAAAAATCAGGAACCACCTTTTTATCAGCGACCCGTTGCTCAAGCTCTGGATCAAGGATGGCAGGGAGTTTGGGAACCACCCACTCCTGGGCAGTCCTGATTTGATCGGTGAAACTCTTGACATCCTTCTTGCTGTCGGACAACAACCGAGCAGGGAACGTGGTGGCCATACCAATATTGGAATTATTATTGTTATTGCCATGCTGGTGATTGTTGGTAGTACTATCCTGCAACTGCAGCAGTGTTTCATCCGCATCCACGAAGAAGAGAGATTCACAATTGAAGTTCACATCCCTCCGCCAGTTCAATGGTAGAACCCTGCCCACTGAATGCCACGGACACACAAGCAAACGGAGATGCCAAAAAAACTCCTGGCGTTCAAGAATCAATTGTCGGAAGCGCTGACGAATCTGTTTTTCATGGAATCCCTCTGCACTGCTGCTGGCGGTTGTTCGGATGCCCAAATTCAGCCAAACTTGACGCCCTTGCTCTGTATCGTTCAGGGCGCGATTGGAAGCTTTGCACACGGCGGACACACTCTCCAGAGCAGAGAAACTGTCAAGGTGTTGGAAAATAATGAATGACACATCGACGTTATACTGGATCAGATCAAGCAAGATGGACATGGGCGTGGTAGTAGAAGAAGTTGTGGTTGTGTATGGTTTGTTAATGCTGTAGTAGTAGTAGTAGTATTTCTACTGCAGTGATTTCTATAAGAAAAAAAAAAATAGTAGAACTTATTATATCGGGAAAAATAAATAAACAATTTAAACGTTTCACAATCCAATAATAAAAATGGTTTAATTTTATTTTTCATGTCCGTAAATAAAACTATTATTTTAATGGCACAACATGCAAAATAAAAACACATTGATAATAACAATGACTTCTAGATAACATTGATGAACAATAACTTTCTAAATCGTAACAATAATAACAATAACACGTTGAAATCAACAAAACAATAAAGCACAGCCATCACCAATGTGACAATCACCAAAAACTTCATTCAACAACATATCACACTCGGTTTTTGTTGTTGGCATTGTTGTTGTTGTTGTTCATAACCCGCGCGCGTCCAGATATGCCAGGATGCGCTGACCCTCCTGGTCGACTGGACGGCGACTGGCCCTCTCCTGAGCAATCTGGCGGATGGTTCTGCCATTTTTGCCCCTTGTGGTAGGATCCGCGCCAAGACTGTCAATCGCCATAATGACAGCCTCGGAAACAGCGTTCTCAGCCAAGAAAATCACGCCAGGTTCCTCGTTGAACCGTGCACCGTCACACATGCAGTGATTGATGTCCAGGTCGAACTCCCTGACGAGCATGTAAAGCGTTTTGACAGCCGAGAGCTCCTGGACCCTGTTTCTGAAGGTGCCGAAGCGATGGCAAGCGTCAGTTAGAGTTGGTTTGGATCCTGCAGTGCAGAGCATCCGCATAGCATTCGGAGAGGAAATGACGCTGTCCTGCGAGAAATACTCAAAGTCGGAATGCTCAATTACCCCGGGGTCCTTGTCGATCAAGAGCTTCACTATGGCCGGCACAATACGTGCAATCTCGTCCTTTGTACGATCGACCGATGCAGCATACGGGCGAAACCGAATGAACTCGCCGACATTGGACAGACAAGGCTCGCCCGCCAGCGGATTCGCGTTACCCTCCTTCAGCAGCACTTCTACCACGTCGAGATGGAGCTCAGAAACAGCCAAGAACAGAGCGGTGTGACTGAAGTCATCCACACTATCGACGGCTTTGAAACCAGCCCTGAGCAGCTGACGCACAGTCTCCGCGTGCCCTTCCTTCGCAGCGTAGTGCAGGATGGTGCGATTGGAAATGAGACTGGGTTGATCCAATCCAATGCCATAAAAATTCAGATAGTCTATGGCGCCTTGGGCGTCTCCCCTTCCAGCCATCCAGAGGGCCTCGTCCATCCTCTCATACTCCCACTCCTCGTCAGACCTTGGAACACACGAGGGTCCGTGATACACGACAGCCATGGACGACATAATCCACATCTCAAACGGTCGAGAGAGGATGCAGAACCGATGGACATCACTGGCGTCCTCAAATTTGATGTGCCGCAGAACCCGTTTTGACAGATGAGAGATGAAATAGATTCCATGATCAGAATACTCGTCATTGTCGAAAAAGGGTGAAAACGATTCGACCACTGCGAAAGCCCCGCCGTGAATGGGAAAATAACGATGCGTGCAACCCCTATCATGCGAGAAATCAGGGACCACCATTTTCTGAGCAACCTGCTGCTGAAGTTGTTGATTGCTGCTGTCCAGCTTTGGCAATGTTGGAACAACCCACTCCTGAGCCACACGAATCTGCGAAACAAAGTTCTGGTGCCCCCTTTCGCTGTCTGACAACATTCTGGCAGGAAACGTAGCGGCCAGCATCGAGCCCTGATCCCTGCCCTGAATCTGCAAGCGTGTTTCGTCTGCATCTGCAAAGAAGAGAAACTGGCTGTCAAAGTCCATTTCTCTCACGCGCACAGGAAGTTCCCTGCCTTCTGTATGCCAAGGACAGACCAGCGTACGAATATGCCAAAAAAACTCTTGACGCCCATGGATCATCTGCTGAAAGCGCGAGCGAATCTCCGTTTCGTTGAACCCCTCAACCCCACCAGTGGTGGTCGCTTGGATGGCCAGATTCAGCCAGAGCTGCCGCCCCTGCTCAGTGTTGTTCAGAATGTGATTGGAGGCCTTGCACACGACAGAAACAACTTCAAGGTCTGACATATCGATAATGTGCTGAAAGATCATGAGAGAAACGTCGATGTTGTGCTGAATAAGGTCAAGCAAGGTCATTGAACCGAATTTCTACAATGAATGCGGAAGAATGGGGTTGGTTTTATTTATCAGGAAATTAAAACAATTTAAAAATTCCACACACATGTTTGTCTTGATTTGTGTAAATTATTATCATGAATATTTAAAAAAAAAAAATAACGGGACACACACGCATCATCTCCCATCAGCATGCAACAACAACAGCAGCAGCCATCATACACCCGCCGACTGCTCCCCCCAATCCAAGCTGTGGTTTTCTACTCCCAGCTCAACAGATCACAGCAACTCCTTCTGGATAATCAGCTCCCACCCATCAAGATACCTAGGAAAACACACTGCGCCATCAAGCACACCCCAAAAAGAGCATGCACCCACAAGAGCAACAAAATCTTCTGTGCCACCTGCGACGGGAGGGCGCTCTGCAAACACGGTAAAAACCGGTACATTTGCAAGGAGTGTGGTGGTTCGGCAATATGCCATCACAAAAAACGGCGGTATCTGTGCTCTGAGTGCAGGCTACCCAGCAAGAAGAAGAGGTCATCATATGCAAAAGTGATTGTGGTCCCTGCAACTGGCGACAAGACAGAGGAAGTCAAAACTCCCACGATGATGACGAGGATGGATATTGGTGCTGGTAATGATGATGATGATCACCATAACTAAATATATATTGTGAAACACAAGTCGGTTGAAAACCGTTACAGCTGAAACATTCGATTGTTGAAAAAAAAATTTACACCAAAAGCCGTATAAAAGACAAATGATGAAGAGTCAGGTAGAAAAAGCTCCCTCCATGTGGCTCTCGGAAGAACTGCTCACATCCATTGCAAAATTTTTGGAGTTTAAAGATATCCTTCGCCTTTGCCTCACGTCCAAGGATTCATCCAAGGCTCTTCTACAGGAGTTCTCGACAAAAGCCCACCCGCACGCCGTCGCCTACATCGCACGCCAGATCATGCAGGAGCGCATCAACACACCGCACCCGGAGTGGTTTAAGATGATTATCAGAGACCCGCTGCACCTCATACGCTATGAGGATCTTGACGAGGAGAACTCAGGAGCAGTGGTGTTATTCAGCTCTGACACAGCAGATGACAAGAAATCACTCGAGATCAGGACTTCGTATATATCCAGCGATGCGGGATTCAATACGCTGGAGGCTTTTATCGAGGTCAAAATCACGCCCTCCAGTGAAAGCCCCATGCGCAAGGGCACATTGTCCATCAAGTGGGAGTACAACAATAACACTGATGCTGCTGATACCACTACTACTACTAATTCTATCGTCCCGTACACCAACGGCTTTAATCCGCGCGAAGCACTCGAGTGGTGCCCGCTGGAAGCGCCGTTTGGTCTTGGATGAAAAAGAATTATTAAAATTATTTCCAAAACGCGCTGGGATGATAACATGCGCTGTAGTGTTTCTGCCGGCAAACGTCACGCTGGAATCAAACTGGATGTGCAGTTACGTAAACTATCACATAACAATGCTGCTGCTCTTTGGAAGTATCTCGGTCACGCTTTCACTCATAACGCTGCTGCTGTGGGTATGTTACGGCAGCAACCCATCCCCATCACAGGCATTCTCTGTCCGATACTGCGCCACATGGGCACTGACAAATGCGCTGCTTGCCACTGGATTCGAGGGACCTATAATCCTGTTTTATCTGTGCGTGGTGCTGGCCATCGTGCACATGACCCTGCTGGTATGCTTATTCGAGCAGAGGCATTTTTTCTTCTTTGGAACAAGGGTAGCCGCTGAAACTACTACTGATCACGATTTACATATTGACGAAGAAAATATCATACAAGGAGAAACAACAACTTCCCCTATCTGCTCTATCTGCTTGGACACAGTTACGACGAACGGACCCCTGCTCAAAACGCCATGCAATCATGTATTTCACCAGGAGTGTCTAAGGAAGTGGCGGCGCAACACGTGTCCACTATGCAGGCAGGAAGTGAGAGGAAACTGAGTTGACTACCACTACTACTATCCAATGGAAAACAAAATCCAACAGCGATTAAATTATCCCGTGTCTGCTGATCCTGGCATAGGTATTTGTTTTTACTACACGGATAACCTCCGATCCATATAAAAGGACCCATGATTTTCGCTGTCACGGAAAGCAATAGCAAAATGTGTGATTACGAAGTATGCCCTATCTGCCAGATCCCGTTCGGAGAGTGTGTAGAAGTGTTCCACGCGTGCACCAATAAGCACTCATTCCATCCCCTCTGCCTGTCGCACTGGTTTCAGTCGAAGGCGGTGGCAAACCCACACCCCACATTCACATGCCCAATCTGCAGGAGCCCGAGTCCTGATTGGTATACAGTGTCTGTGACCAAGACCATCACAGACTCCGTCAGAGTCGCAGTCAGGGCGGATTTCACCGTGTCACAACTCAAAAAGCAGATGGAGTGGATTGTGAGCATACCGCCCTGCACCATGCAAATGGCCGTGAGAGGACCAAACTCTGAAGTCAATCTCCTTGTGGACACAGAACAGCTCATGAGAGACGTGAGGAGCTACCATGTCATGCTTCAAAGTACAGATGCAGAGTACACCTTGCTGCACAACATTCCAAGATGCACCAGTGCTAGCGCGCGCCTCGTGTGCCCAATCTCAAGGGGGCTGCTTCTAGATCCGGTGGTGGGGGCTGATGGTCACATATACGACAGAGCTGCCATCCAAATGTGGATAGCTCGACGTGGAAATACATCCCCGGCGACACGGAGGAACTCGATCCTGCCGCTCGCAGAGCTTTATGATCCCGCATTCACGGCGGAAGTCATGGCTATAAAACCGGACGCAGCGGAGCCCCTGTCCCTTTCCCCCCCGGACACTGTTATCACACTACGCACCCACTTGCCCAGGACGCATGGGAACGGCACCATAACCGCCAGACTCGGTGACCTGGTCGCTGACGTCGCCCGCCGCATTCACCCCAACGCACAGAGGATTATCACGGCGGACGGATATCTGATCAGGCTGGCCCTGAATGCGACGCTGTCTCAGTGCAGAATTAAGGACGGGGATCTGCTGTATGTGTCGCTTTGAACAAGGCGACTCTGATTCAGACCAGCCCAGTGAAAAAGAGGTGGGAGGGAGGGAGAGTGTGTGTGTGTGTTGCTTTTGAAATGATTTTTCATTAAAGCTTCTGTTGAGGATGCAATGGCCATTATTGCCTATTAGGGTGTATCCTAAACAAAATCAAAAATACCACACCAAGTTTGTTTTAATCTGCTTGATACAATCAAGCAACCCACTGCAGTAGCACAGACCCATCATTTTTTCGCATACTGCGCAACAGCAGCGGTGATGAGGCTGTTGTAGGTAGGATAATGGACTTTGAGGTTGAGACGGGTGAAACGAACAATCTTGGTCGCCAAGGCCTCCATCCGGGGAATGAACACATTGCATGAATTCTGGAAGAGCTTCTGTTGAGCAGCGGTGAACCTCGGCGTCGAGGATACCACGCAGGTGACCAGAGCTTCAGCGAGACGACTGGCGCTGTCGTGCGCGTTAGAGTCAGTAAATATACAAGTGAAAAAACACGCAAAAATCAACAATAATAACAATAAAAAAAATCTGCTCACATCAACTTGCGCACGGGGTCATCCTTCACAACCCCCTTCCTCATCATAGCAGCAACGCGCTCACCACCTTGGTGGTCGGACGCACTGACAAACAAGGTAATGGCTGCCTCCGTGTCAAGCTCGGGGCTCACGTCCTCAACCAAGGCGAACGAAAGCGATGAAAGTGCCATACGCCGCTCGTGTGACTGATTGGGGGACGAGGAGGAAATGCTAGCAGCAGCTTGAGTGAGCACGGCGATGCGGTCAACGATGCAGTTAAACTCAATATGTGCTCGCACAAGCCGAGAAGCGTCAAGTAGCAGGGTCTCTGGGACCTCCTCCCTCTCCATAGTAGTAGGCTTTGCTACGAGACCGATGACCATTTTCCCGTACAGGGAAAGATAGGATCCAAGCTTGCCCTGGACAAGATCTGATAACGCGTCGACAGATCCAGAAATTTCCACTTGGACAGCTTCCGAGATAAGGCGCTGTAATCACAGGGAAAAAAATGAGACAAGATATTAGCAGCAGCAGCAGGCAAGTACAGAATATATACAGAGTTCATCATGAGTGTCCCTGTACCTCAACACGGACCAGGGTAATCTCGCAGTTTCTGATCCTCGTGGCAAACCTGTCTCGCTCAAAATTGACCCCCTGTTGATTGATTAAACCAGAAACCATCCGGAGCCTGGAGAGGGGATGATAAGAATGAAATAAACAAACGCACCATTACCACACTCACCTGCAATTTGCAGCATCTATTCGCAGAGCGCTGATGCGGTTGACAAGGAAGTCCAATGCCTTGCAGAGAACATGCGGCCAGAATTCCGATGTCCCAGCGGAGGAAGAGAAAGTTACGTGCTCCATCTCCGCGCGCACGAGCGCATACATTTCACTGGTCTGTTCAGCGCGCCTTGATTCCTGGATGCGCTCGATGACGGAGACGACTGAATGCACAAGGCGTGTGCAGGAATTCCAATCAAAGGCCCCATTCTTCACTTGCTGTTTGATGAGAGAGATGTCAATTATGCCATCGATTTCTGAATGCTGGTCAGCGGACACTTCATGGATCCCCTCTCGAACACTGTCCAGAACACCAATCACACGAACATAGCAAGGGGGGGAAAGGAGGAGATCCCTGGTCAAATTATCCCAAAAGACCTGAAAAGGAAAGGATTTCAATAAAACGTGATGAACATATCCTATCAATAATCCACTCACCTTAAAATCCCTTTCACGATCAGCAAGACCATACTTGTCGTCCCCCTCGTGGATCCCTGAATCAGGAAGCTGAAATGCAGGATCTAAAAGCAACTCGTGCGCCAACTGCTCATTGGTAGTACAGTGATTCTCAGCCTTGTTCTCATGAGCATTCCTCTCCCTGGCCTCCTTGCGACTCTCGTCGAATTTCTCCAACTCCCTGCGCCCAGCAATCAGAACCAATTTTTCACGCAGATTCTTGATCTGACCCTTCAACTCGGCAACCAGAGAAGCATTCTTTTCGGACTCCTCGTCACGATGATGATGATGAAACATGGCATGTGAATCCTCAAGTGAAATTAGCGCCTCCTTGATACGCGGCTTGAGCTTCTCCCTGTCGTGTATCCTCCATAACCAAAATCGCTCAAAAAAATCATCCAGTAAAGGCAGTGCATTCGCAGTAAGCTCATGAGAGACCCCATGAAACGACCCTGATTCCAGCACACACAAGGCAATCCACTCGACACGCTCCACCAGACGCCTTGAAAGGTCAATGAGATCACGTTCAGCATCTCCAAGCTGCGGATCGAACACGCAACCGGGGTGATACACAATCAGATACGCGGCGAGCATTACGCCAACCATTTTCCGATCAATGTCCCGCTTCGAGTTCTTGTGACGAGCGGAAGCATGGCGATGAAGCCTTCCCATGAACTTCTTCACAACATCCACCACTGGAGGGTCTGACAGAAAAGCCACCATCGGTTTGAAACTGCAAAAGAAAAAAAAGGTGAGCATACACAATAAAATTAGTAGTAGTAGTGGGGTACTTCAAGAAGAACCAACCTCATGGATTTGATGTGGCTACTAGGAATTCCAATGCCTGGCATAAGAAAAGCAGCTGCATAAACCTTGGAATAGGCAAGGCTCAAAGTTGATCGCACAACTCGCTGGATACGAGTAGCAGCCATGGCTCGGTGAGAAATGAGAAAAGAGGAAACAAAACACTGTTCTATCACTTCAGCAACCAAGGGGGTGGTTGTAGGAGGAAAGCAACTCTTATTAGCAGATTTGGGAACAGGAATGTTGAATCCAGAACCATCGCCGTCAACATCATCACAACTCATCCAAGACCTCTTGCGGATTGACATGGAATTGAGACTGTCTCTGTGGATTTTACGTCTTCTTCTTCTTCTAATTTATAGACCAACAAAATGTCTACACACTCCGAGAGTCGGATGTTTCAAATTTAATTGAATTTGTTTGTGAAAACCTTAAAACCTAAAAATAAATTTAAATAGATTTTTTTACGAAATGATTACAGCAATGCTACTCTGGAAAAAAATCACTGATTTATTATTATTGCACACCATGAACAGCAGCGCTGATCAAACTACTGTAAATCGACGAAAAGACTTTGAGGTTAAGACTTGTGAAGTGGACGATCTTAGCAGCCATCGCCTCGATACGAGGAATGAAAGCACTGCCGCTGCTCGTATTCCGAAAGAGCTCCCGCTGTGCAACATTGAACCCGGGATTCGAAGTTGCAACACAGATGACCAGAGCCTTTTCAAGGCGACCGGTGCTGCGCGCGCGATAGAGTCAGATGAAAAAAAAATACGAAACGTAAAAATAAGATAGAAACCCACATAAGCCTGCGCACTGGATCATCCTTGACAAAGCCCCTCTTCATAATAGCAATTATTCCGTCGTGATCTGGCAAACCGCTGCCACTTAACGCACAATGGATCGCCTCCTCCTCCAAGTCAAGCTCGGGACGCGTGTCTTTGACGAGAGCAGCAGACAGCGCAGAAAGTGCAGCGCGCGCCTCCTCGCCAGATGACGGACAGCAGGAAGAAACACAGGCGTTGGCATGAATCAACACAGCGATTCGATCAATAAGACTGTTGAACTCGGTCTGCGCCCATGCTAACCGGATCCTGTCTAGAAGCAGGGTCTCTGGAATCGTCCTTTCATTCTGTGCAGGCGTTTCTGAGATGAGGCTGACAACCATTTTTCCATACAGGGTAAGATAAGAGCCAGGCTTATTCTGGATGAGTTCCCGATGAAATGCATCTGGCTCAACCCGAAGTGTCTCGGAAATAAGGCGCTGGACGCAAAAGAAAATAGTAAATAAAACTCAAAACGAAGCCAACCAACACATAAACAAAAGTGGAGTGTGTTTATTTCTCAACCTGAACGCCATCCAGCGTAACTTCACGTTTGCGAAGCTTCTCAGCAAATTTTCTTCGTTCATAGTATTCCCCCTGCGAGTTAAGTGCTCCACTGATCCTGCGTAGACTACAGCAGAAAAAAATCATTAAAACAAATGCAAGTAAAAGAGTCATGATATGGTGATCACTCACGATTTATTCGCAGCATCCGTGCGTACAATGCCAACACGGCCGACCAGGAAGTCCAGGGCTTCACACAGCACATTCTGCCACGGCGCAAGGCCTGACGAAGCCTTTTCCATTTCCTTGCGCATGATAGTGTAGATCTCACGGGTCTGCTCGGCGCGATCTGATTCCTGTATACGCTCGATAACAGATACAATCGAACAAATGAGGCGTGAACAGCAGTTCCAATCAAAGGCTCCATGCTGCACTTGTTGCTGGATCAGCTGAAGGTCAACAATACTATTGATTTCCAGGACCAGGTGCTGATGCTCTGAAACAGCATGTATTTTGATTTCTTCGCGGACATAAACCAGCACTTGAAACACACGAACATAGCACGGCGGGGACAAAAGTAGATCTCCATTCAGACCACCCCAGAAAGTCTGGAAGAAAACATTGCAAATCAGCCAAAGAAAAGATTGAAACGCTTGAAAGAAGAGGAGGAGGAGGTGAAAAGTACTTGGATGGCTTGATTCCCATGATCACCACCCTGTTTCAGGGTCCCTGGATCCAGAAGCTGAAAACTGGGATTCAACAGGAGTTCATGTGCCAGATCCTCGTCAGATAAGCGAGGCCCTGCCGTGATATCTAGGCATGCCTGAAACGCTTTAGCTATGTCCTCCCTACGACCCTCGTTATACTTTTCAAGCCCCTTGCGCCCAGCAACGTTTACCAATTTATCACGCTGCTGTTTTACCAGGCCTTCCAATTCAGCAATCTTTTCAATACTTATCGGTGCCTGGACTCTGGATCTCGCCAGTGAATCTTCCAACTCTGCCAGATCCGTCTGAATGCGCTGCACAATCCTGGCTTTATCCGGAACTTGCCATTCCCAGAAGCGTTTGATGTACTCATCCAGCAAAGAAAGAAAATCACTGGTAAGTTCTGCCGGGACTCCTCGAAAAGACCGCGAATCCACCACACACCGGGCAACACGCTCAAGCCGCCCCACTAACCGCGCAGAAATTTCAATCAGAACACGCTCAGCTGCTCCAAAAGGCACTTCCAACGCTCGCTCGGGCTGTGAGGATATCATATACGCCGCAAGCAACATGCGAACCGTGCCTACACTGTCGATGTTGATTTCTCTGGGCGAATTGTGATGGCGAGCGGACGCATGGTGATGAAGCCGTCTCACAAACCGCTTCGCGACACCCAATACAGAGGGAGTTCCCAGAAAAGATACCATGTTATCGTAACTGTGCAGACAATCATAACAATAATAGTCAGTTTCAGTCGTGATTGCCAGGTTGAGCGTGAAACAAAACAACATAAGAACATCATCAAGCACCTCATTGCGCTGATGTAGGCGATGGGAACACCCACACCAGGCGAAAGGAAATCAGTTGCATAAACCCTGGAATAGGCAAGACACAATTTCGATCGAACAGCCCGTTGAATGCGCTTCACAGCTTCAGACGCCAGTGATATTGAACCAGAAGAATTTAGAGAGAATGAACCAAGAACTCTGCACTGCTTAGTAGATCTAGGAACGGGGGTACCAGTAAACTCAGAACCAGCAGAATCATCAGCATCAACTTCATCATCCAAAGCAGCAGTAGTAGAAGTAGCAACCCTCTTTCTGATTTGCATGGTTTCTATGTTGTTGTGTGGCGAGATTATAGTTATACTGATGAATTTTACTTGGTTACAGCAGTTTTTAAAACTGGTATTCAAAAATGTTTGAATTTTTCATGAAGGAGGTACATTGTTTTATTTTTAAAACAGAAATTCTATCATGCATTACAGAAAAAAAAGTAAATTACTTCCAAAGTGTCAGAGAAAACACCGCCACTGATTTGTTTACACAGCAGCAAGCACAAAACAATAACACAGTAAACAGCCTTTTTTGATCGGCAGCACCAGTATTTTTTTTATTTTTTTCCAACAACGACCCCCTCACACCTTCTGCGCGCACTGCGCAACAGCAGCTGCAATGAGACTGTTGTAGGTGGCGGAGTGGACCCTGAGATTGACACTGGTGAAGCGGACAATCTTGGCGACCATCGCGTCGATACGGGGGAGAAACGCGCTGCTGCTGCCCGTGTTCTGGAAGAGCTTGCGATGATAGTCCGTGAGTTTGGGGGTGGAGGTCGAGATGCAGAAGATCAGGGCCTTGCGCAGACGGTCGGAGCTGTTGCAGTAGTAGTGGAGTCAGGGACGTACTACTTCTACTAACAAGAGAGGAAAAATACGCAGAGAGATTACTACTACTACTACTCACATGAGCTTGCGCACTGGATCTTCCTTCAACACCCCCTTCTTCAACACTGCAGCCACTAATATGATGTCGTTGCTGTTACTACCACTACCCTCCTCCTCCTCCTTCAGCCGATCAGAGTCACCAGCGCCACTGAGCCAAGCAGCGAAAGCCTCCTCCGTGTCGAGATCGGGGAAAAAATCGTCTACAAGAAAAAGCGACAGCGAGGAAAGAGCAGCGCGCTTTTGCGACGACGGATTGGAAGACACAAAGGCTGTGGCATGGGTTAGAACAGCGATGCGATCAACGATGCAGCCAAACTCAATCCGCGCCCGCGTGATCCGGCACGTGTCAAGAATCAGCGTCTCGGGAATAATATTCGACATGGTGATGAGGCCAGCAGTAACCATAGTTGCATACACCGTGAGGTATGAGCCAGACTTGCCCTGCACAAGCTCCTGGAATAAGGCTGATCCTGCTTCAGCTGAAACAGTAGCGTGGACAAGGTCCTGAAAAATAGCATCATTTTAGATTTATTAACACATTGAAAAGAAGAAAAGAAAAAAAACAGCCTTCCTCACCCGAACGCGGGCCAGCGATATCTCATTCGTGCGGAGTCTCTCGATGAACTTATTGCGCTCGTAGCTGACGCCATGCAAAGCGACCATGTTGGAGATCATGCGGAGACTGGTAGAAATGATGATAGACGAGTGTTAGTGAATGCCATGAAAATCTAGGCAACGGTGTAATGACAACAACAGAAACCACTCACCGGCCATTTGCGGCGTCTATGCGCAAAACGTCGACACGGTTGGCGAGGAATTGCAGCGCCTTGCACAGCACAAAAGGCCATGATGACAGGTCCTGCTCAGCGGCCACAGCAGACACCTTCTCGGTCTCCAAGCATAGTGCCGCGTACTTCAAGCGGGTCTCCTCCGCGCGCTTCGAATCCTGCATGCGCTCAATGACAGACACAACTGAACGAACCAGACGCAGACACAGGCCCCAGTCAAAGGCCCCGCACACCACCTGCTGGCTGATCAACTGGATGTCAATAATGCTGTTGATTTCCAGGATCTGACACCTGTAGCGCTCCTTTGCAACCTCCTTCACCCCATCGCGAATAGTCTCCAGCACACGGATCACGCGGACGAAGCTTGGAGGGGTGACGAGGAGGTCGCTGGTAAGGCAGTCCCAGCTGGCCTGGGGAAAGAAAGTTAGTTATGGAAGGGAAAAGGATAAACATCCAGAAAAACAGACAAAAGTACCTGGTGAAACTTGTCGCGAACAACCTGGCCAAGAGTCCCCTCGGCACACGCTCCTGATTCCAGCAGCTGGAAAGTCGGATCCAACAGCAGCTCGTGCGCCAGCTCCTCGTTGTTCGTGCGAGCCGACATGGAATGGTTGCTGGGCGTCAGTCCCAACCGCCGAATCACCTTGCCCCGGACCTCCCAACGGCTCTCGTCGTACTTGTCAAGCGCCTCACGCCCAACGAGCCTCGCCAGCCGATCGCGCAGCCGCGAGTTCTCAGCCTCGAGCTTCGGGGCGTCCAGGGTGTTTCCCGGATCCTCGATGCGGTAAATCGCCAGCGAGTCCTCCAGCATCGCCAGCATGCGACAGAGGCGCTTCTCAAGCCGCTCCTGATCAGGACCCTTCCACGCCTGAAAGCACTCGATAAACTTGCCCATCAAGGGAAGGACGTCGGCGGTCAGCTCACGCGAAACCCGGCCGTTCTCCAGCACATACCGCGCGATGCGCTCGAAACGCTCGACCAGACGCGTCGCCAGGTCGACCAGGCAGTGCTCGGAGGAGAGGAACGGTGACTCAAAGACACCCTTGGAATGAAACGCGACCATGAACGCCATGAGCACCACCCGAATGGGCGTCTTGCTGATGTTGGGAGGCGCGTTACGATGAAGGACAGACGCCAGGAAGTAGATCCGCCGAATGAAGGCCCCCGCAACGTTGATCACAGCACTGCTGCGGAGGTAGGGAGCCAGAGTGTCGAGGCTGGGATAGGAATTGTGTAAAATGTTAGCAACGAGTGGTGCTCTTGTTGTGTGCAATGATGCAAGCAATAACAATGATGTACAAAAAAATGACAAAGTTGTTGATCAACAAACCTGATGGAACTGACAAAGTCTATGGGGACTCCCACATTCGGCGTGAGGAAGGCGGCGGCATAGACCTTGGTATAGGCAAAGCGCAGCTTCGATCGCACTGCCCGCTGAATGAGCCTGGCCGACATCCTCTTATGCAGGATGAGAACCGCTGCATCATGTATAATAGCAGAAATGATGGCTTCGTCTGAGGGGATACAGATCGTACCACTGGAGATATTATTATTATTATCAATCCTGCTGCGCTTTGCTTTTGGAAGTGGGAAACTGCCGTTGGCGGCAACAGCACCGTGTTGTCTGCAGGACTTTGGCATCTTGTGGCGTGGTGGAGGAAGAGGTGTTATTCTTCTTCAGCCTTTTATTTATTTCCTATGTTTTTTTTGTCTACACCCTTCTCTGGACGTTTTAGAATTTAAAATCATAAATGTTTTAAACTTCAACACTGTTCCACAAAATTGTTTACAGCAGCCTTTTTGAACTCAATGCTCACCACCAACGACTGCCTCTGCTCCATCGCCGCCTTCCTTGAGCCCGACGACCTGCACGCGCTCCGCTGTGTGAGCAAGGAGACGAAAAGGCTCATCATAACGCACAGATTGAAAAAGGCATCCATCCAGGCAGCCTACGCAAAGTACAGCAAAGCAACCCGCATGCCCAGCGGCGCCGTCCGCATCTTCACCCACCAGGGAAGGCAGAAGTTCGACCTGCACACAGTCCCGGGCAGATACCAGACACACGACATGGGCTCGATCAAATCCCCGATGTGCTTGCTGAAAGAGGTCCAGGAAGAAGGGGCAGACTTTAATCGGATCGGGGGGATGGATTATGTTCTCGTGTGCAAAAACACGAAGGAAGAAAGAGACGCGGGCTTGCGCAGGCGCATACTGGAGAACGGAGTGGATACCCTGCTCGACGCGGATAAAGTGACCGTCACGGATGTCAGTTACTCTGCAGCGAACGCAGTGACCACCTTACGTCTGGTGGTGGACTACCCGTCGACGGGGGTGGGAGAGGACTCTGGGTCTTATTGCACTGTTGTTGTAGTTTACGAATTCTCCGCTTTCAATCCAGGAACAAAATTCAAAGCAAGGGCATATGGATCGAAATCCAGATAGATAACAAGCTTCATTGAAAATTCAACAGAGGCAGGCAATGACAGGCATTATGCTTCTGGATCATTATCACTGTAATAGAAGAGGGGGCTGCATTATGTTTTTCTTGTATTTTTACCTCAATCAGATCACAGATCTTTCAAGACAAGTTCTGCTAACGGAAGAATCTCAAGTTTGTTCTTAATTGAATTACCTGCAGAAACATTAATTTGTATGCTATGACTAGAGTTTTTTCCTGCTCCGTCCCTGGTTTTCCATGTCAAATCTTTACCATTCACAACTTTCTCCAACTCACTGCGAATTGGAAAACTATCAGTACAATAAAATTTATGAAATATGTCTATAGGAGCTTCCTTTTCCATTGATGCATCTTCTAACTTGTAACCTGGTATAAATTTAGACCAGAATTCATCAGTACATATGGCATGGGTCACATATGCTGAAACAAGTTTAGCATTTCCTATATTTTTAAGTACTTGAGCACATTCAATCAATGTACCTCCTGACTTGGTTTGATCATCAATGATAATAACATGCTTTCCCTCTGCATTTCCCTCAGCAATTTTAACTTTTTTTTTGTCACCATCTCTAACCTTTGAACAAATGATGATATCATCTGGATTAAATATTTTACTAGCATTCAATAGTGACCCAAATCGCTTGTATGCGCCCTCATCAGGAAATGCTACAGCAGTAATTTTGTTTTCATCATTCACTTGCTCCAGATGATTTATTTTATCTATAATGAGTGGTATTGCAGTATGTAAAGTAGCAACAGCGTGCCCCGTGAAATAAAAACGGTTCTGTAGTGTATGTATGTCATATGTCATTACTCGAATAGGACGCCCTACCGATGGTAAACCATTGAAAAGCAATGCTAGTGTGTTAGCAGTAGGAACCACGCCATCATCGCCTATATCCACACGTTCCATTGTACCCGTAGGATAATATGGAAGTAAGATAGTAAGAGAATTAACCAGGCACTCACATAGAAAGGCTATTACATGAAATTGTGACATGGTGACACTGTTGTTGTGAAATGATGCAACAAACATGACGTTTTTGTCTTTAAAAAATGTAGGAGATGTCATTCCTGTAATCCTGATATTATCAGTTTTGTCATTAAAATCATCCCAAACAGTATTGTAGATTTTCAATGAGACTCCATGCTCTGGTTTGTTTGATTCTTCCTGAAGACTTTTCACAAACAGTTCAACAGAATCATGATAAAGCACGTGATACTGATTGTCTGCTGGTATTGATGCAGTAGACCTGTAAACAGATCTTCTCAACGGTGAAACTCCATCTGAAAAAGGGGCACAAATAGGCTCCTTCCCCTCAAGTTCCAGACAACTACTGAGACGCGAATCCAGGCGCTGGAGAACTGACTGCAGTGCCATTGATGATGGACATTTGATCAGGTTTATATACAGAAGACTGAAGGAAGCATCAACGAAAAAGAAAAAGTTGTGTCTCCTCCTCCTCCACTTGCACACTAAACAACCAAACCCCGATCATTAAGCAACCCAGAGGAACCAACTGTATCAAGGTTTGGGCACACCAGTACCGCCAGAAACACCTGGATTCTCCCAAGCCCTGAAAGCTGGATGGGACTGCTGCCTGTCAAAACAGCACTTGGTCCAAATAGGATTGTTCCCTGACTTACCCCTAGTGTAAGGAATGATCATAGGAAGCTCCTTCCCTGATGAATCGGCCACTGATACCATAATCACTTGCTTGTCGGCCCCCACACGCAGATTGTATTCCAACACTACGTTCTTCAAGCTGTGCTGGCGCCGGCCGTTGTTGGCAAACAAAGTCACCACACAGTACTTGAGATCACCATCGTTGTAAACACCTGATTCAGTGCTCCTGATATAGTCATCCGTAACCACAGGATTGAAATCAGGACCAGAATAAACGAACATGAATTTGCGAATCTTGTTGTTTGCCCCGTGGTCGCCTTTAGGCTGAGACTGAGACATACCGGCCACAAACCCCCTACACCGCGAAACTTCTTCGGTCAACTGAGCATTTTCAGCGGAAAGTACCCTCCTCTCGTCGGTGGATTGCGCCTCTTTGGCCAGCAATGCGTTCACAGCCGCCTGCAGGGAAAAAGAAAGGTGAGGAGTGGAAAGGAAGAAGAAGAAATTGGAGAAGCGACACACCCTCAACTCGTCGATTGTCAGGTCCTGAAACGAAGCAGAGGTAGAAAATTTGCTGAGAATGTATCCATGCGCACAGTCATGCTTAACTTTATCCATTTCGGCTACCAGCGCTGTGATTCTCGTGTCCTTGGCTTCGACATCCTTCTTTAGTTTCTCTATCGTACACAACGCAGTGTGAAAGCTGTCCTGGACCCCCTTGTACAAAGTAGACATCACAGCCAAATCTGCAAAGTTTCTGGCTGACTCCACCTGAGCATGCTCTGCTTCCAGTTTTTTGACTTCCAGTTGTTCTTGCAGAATCTGAATCTCAGTCCTAGTGTCAGTATCATCATCATCATCATTACTAACAGCAGCATCCTGATCACTTTGTGCCTTGTCATTCAACCTCTTCAAAAAAGCAAAACAAAAAAATCATAAGACATAAAAAATATAAACATACAAAGAAAACCAGACAAACAAACAAACAATACGCTACCTCGACAGACGGTGAATCCGCTGCAGTTGCTTTGCTGCTCAGCTTCTTCACAACACCTCTCTGGAAATCCAGTTCCCTCTTCAAATTTTCGATGAGCTTTACATTCCGTCTTGCATTTTCCATTGCCACTCGGTACGACCCAGCCACTGCTCTTGATTCCCCTTCCCATTTCAGACACTCCGTGCGAGCCTCGCCTGCCTCCTTCGTCTTGGCCTGCAGCTCTTTCTCACACCGCCCCTTCTCCCTGCTCAAAGCCCCAATGAGTGCTTGCATGTCGACCAGTTTTGTACCCAGAGTATGCAGCTCCAGCTTTGCAGCCTCATGCAGTGAAGATTGCTCATGCGCTGCGTCGTCTTTCTCTTGCTGGAAAACGAAAAAAACATGTCAGTAGTAGTAGTAGTAGGAATAGGATGTGAACTGCCGAATCGACATAAAAAAACCTTCAATTTCAGTATTTCATCCTTCAGCTCCAAACACATCCGCTCCCAATCCTCCGTCTGCTTCTTCCCCGCAAGGCCCTGGTCGACTTCCGCCTGAGCATTTTCACCCGCCGTCTGCTTCAGCGCATCCTCAAGCTCAGCAGACACCAGAGCTAGCCTCTCCTCCAGCGCCTTGTGCCCAGACTCCATGGCTCTCAACTCTTTCTCCAGCTCATCCCTGGCGCGCAACGCGTCCTCCTTCAACACCAAACTCGCCTCGAGCCCCTGCAGCTCCGTGCGAAGAGCTTGGATCTCCACGTCCTTGGCCTCAACAACCAGGTCCAGCTCCTGCTTGGCTGCAGCGTGCTCCAGCTTCATCGCGTCCATCCTCTCGCTCATGCTGTGGAACTCACCCTGAGATCAACGGGGAAATGTAAATTGTACAGAGAAAAACCGAAAGAAAACACACTGCTGCCCAGGACCTGCCACTCGGTGCTTTTCTTCTCCAGAGCGGCATTGGCCTCCTCGAGACAGGCATCCCTCTCCCTCACCTCCTCACCAAACTTAGCTATTTCCGCCGCTGTGTGACGAAGTTTTTCCTCCGCCGAAGCAATCACCACGCGCCGGTTCTCCAGGAGTCGGCTCAGCTCAGCGATGTCTCGGTGCCTTGCGGCCAGCTCTTTGGCGGATGTGTCCAGCGCAGCCTGGCACTCTAGCCCCAGCTTCTGCAGCGCGGCAGTGGTCAAGGTCAGCTCAGCCTCCAGCGCGTTGTGAGCAGATTTCATAGCTTGAATCTCCGCGTCCTTGGCCCTCAGCTCAGCTGCACACGCCTCCTGGCGAACTCTTTCATACTCTGCTCCCTGTGTGGAGAACAACGTTTCAGGCAGAGAGTTAAAACACAGTAAAGAACAACAGCAGTGGCTACCTTCGACTGGCTCATCCCATCCAGCGCCTCCTTCAATCTATTGATTTCAGTCTGGGCATCCTTTTTGGCGTCCTCCTGCACCAGAGTAATATGATCAGTTCACGGCAGCACATGCACAGAAAATAAAATAAATGATCCCATCACCTTGGCGCGCTCCACGTCCAGTAACTTCTCCTCGAAACGGAGACGCTGCTCAGAAAGTTTCTGCTTCATCTCCGTCCTCAGCTCGCGCAGCTGGTTTTCCACGCTCTCGCGACGCTGCTGCTCCACCAGCAATGAGTTCCTTGATCCCTCCCACATCTTATCCATTACTACTTCAAAGGAAACCAGATTTCGACTACCGTGACCACTACTATCAGGAGATGCAGTACGCCTGCGCTTGTTCGCCTCCTCCTCCCCGCTCGACCTTGAACTCCTCTGACGCCGCACGGGCTCTTCTGCTTCCTCGTCGCTCGAAATCGCTGACCCGCCAACTGCCCCAGTTGATGACCCAGCCCCTCCTCCTCCTCCACTGGAACCCGATGCAGATGCACGCTTTGCAAGCAGTTTGTTTCTGAGGAGATTGTATCCACTGTTTATACCAGAGTAACCATCAGCTGTCCAGCGGTGGAAGTTTGGATTGCCATTTGCTTCATGTTGGACAAGTATTTGAAACCCAGGATGGTCCTCAATGAGTTCAAAAGAGTTTAAAGACGTGCTGGCAATAGCGTCATATCCAAATATGTTGGATTCTTTCACCCCATAGGTGGTCTCCAAGTTCTTGATAGCTTTATCAAGCTCCTGCTCAGTAACCCTGCGCTGAAGATGAATAAAAGCATATGAAAGAGCCCCAGTTGAATCACGTGTGGTTACAATCTCATCAACTGGAATCTGAACAGAGTTCATCATCTGATAGGTCAGCCTGGGAGACAAAACCTGAAATGTGAGGAAGTAAGTACTTTTCCCTCCTTTGGACATTCTGGCAATGCTGGACAACCAGTTGGAACAGGTGTCAATCTTGTTCCAGAACAATTTATTTTCTACATTATAATTCAAATACGGTAGCTGGGCCTATGTGGGCACTATAGCGTTGGATCGGCCTGGTCAGCAAACTCAAGTTGGTCCTATCGACGAAAAGAGGGTACCATTGGATAGCTGAGCTCACGGGGAATCCAACGGTATGCTTCCCCCTGGATTTGGACGCCGGGGCGGGGGAGGGGCGGCTGGGATAAGTGGGTGGTCCATCATGGGGGCACATTGGGTCATATGGGCGTTGGGTCGGCCTGGTCAGCAAACTCAAGTTGGTCCTATCGACGAAAAGAGGGTACCATTG
>CAYQOJ010000016.1:0-147 GCA_964419105.1 uncultured Methylococcus sp. | reverse complement strand
CGGGGAATCCAACGGTATGCTTCCCCCTGGATTTGGACGCCGGGGCGGGGGAGGGTTAACGGTTAATGCAAACCCTACCAAACCCAACCACTGGCCTGTTCCGACAGAAAGTGTTGCAGGTATTTTAAAATAAAATCCTTTAAAAGC
>CAYQOJ010000015.1:24992-28620 GCA_964419105.1 uncultured Methylococcus sp. | reverse complement strand
AGCGTGGTCAGACGAATGGTGTGCCATCGTCCCACGCCGGATTCCTGGTCTGCAGCAACAAGAGGCATTGCCGACCCGGTGAAGGCAATCCTTCGGTCTTTCCGGAAATCAACTTGATGCTTGACCCAGGTGCCCCAGTCACGAATGAATTGAGCCTCATCAAGGAGTAAATATTCGATTCCTTCTGCACGAGGTTCCCTTTCTCGCCAGGCCTCAAGGACGGCATCTATTCCAGCCAGTTTCAGAATGGGGTGATCAAAGGTCGCATACAGAATATTGGCAGCAGGGACACCTGACTTCAAAAGGTGCTCTACAGCTTGCAACATCAAGGTTGTCTTTCCGATCTGCCTAGCACCGGAAAGCAAAACGGCCCGTGGCGCTGGTGGTTTGGTCAGCCAAAGACAAATCTCACGAAAGGCTCCGCGATGCCAGGTCGGCAAATCAGGGATGGTTTCCCCTCGCCACCAGGGATTGAACTGAGCAAGGATTGCAATGACTTCTTCTTTACTGACCCGCATTGGCAGATATGTGACTAAATGTGAACTATAGTTAAAGTATACGTTAACTAATCCATCAGTTTGGCAAGGAATCCTCATCAAGAAGAGTAAGAGCGCGGGAGTGGTGACTTGAGCTATCCATTGGGTTCCAGCCCGCTAACTTGCAGCTGTCTCAGGATTCATCCACCACATCAACGCTGAATGTCGGTAGCTGGTTGACAGCATCTTTAAGGGTTTGAGATTCGAGATGGCTGTAGTGTCTTTCGGTAATTCGCGTATCCGAGTGGCCAAGAAGTGTCGCGATGGCTTTGAGATGGACACCCTTCTGAATCAAATGAGAAGCATACGAGTGGCGCAGTTCATGGAATGATGCGGATGGATCAGTTCCCTCTGCGGCGCATGATTCCTTCATTTGACGAACTTGATGGCTGCGACCCCAGACATCGCCGTTGGATCGCGTCAGAATCAGATCGGGCTTGCGTATTCCACGCTCATTCGGCCGGGCATTCCATAACTATTCGGCCACCCATTCCACGCGGATCCGGCCAATGATTCCACGGCCATTAGGCCACCCCCAGGCGGGAGCTTCGCAGGTCAATTTCAACAAACTTCTCTCAGGGGATTGATGAAATGTTCGGTATGGGTCGGAAAGCCTTACTCCCCATGGGCAAGCTTTTAAGGCTTTTGCACGTGCCTCATTTCAGGGTGGGGCATGGCCAAAGTTATGCCGCATTTTCAAGATTTGTTACCTTGGGAATGGGGCTAGTATGATCCGTTGATTTTAATTTCCTCTGATGACCCACCGAGTCAATCCATGCCTCAAAAACAAGGTCGGTCAACTCTAGGCGCCTCTGCTTGGCTCCTTTTGGATCGATTCACCCGATTGGGGCTAGGGTTCGCTGTCGGCGTTCTGATAGCCCGTCACTATGGTCCTTCGGGTAATGGTCTCATCTCTTTCGTCGTCTCCTCTGCCGCCATCTTTGGGAGCATCGCCTCCCTGGGGATGGACGAGATTGGTCCTAGAGACTTTGCGGCGAGATCGGACGATATTTCGTCGGGTGAAATGCAGCGGACGGCCATTTCAATGCGGGTTGTGTCAGGGATTGTGGCCTATGGTCTTCTGTTGCTGACAATCTTCGCAACACAAGGATTTTCGGCGGCCTTCTCTTTTGCCCTGATATTCGGAGTGTATTACAGCCTTCAGGCATTCGACGTTGTTGAATATCGGCTTCGATCAGAAGGCGAGTTCAAATCCATCGCGATCGTCAGGAGTGGTGCTTCGATTGTTTCCTCGGGTCTTAAAATAGCTGCTGTCCTGATGGATCTTCCGCTGACCGCCATAGCCTGGGCCATGTTGATTGAGTATGGGATTTCAGCCGCTCTCTTTGCCGGCTTCAAGCGGCCGACTGATTCAAGGGATCGGTCTCTAAGAATACGTTTTGATTACGCAAAAGAGGTTCTCTCCCGCTCATCCTTTCTGATCCTGGCAGGGATTCTCTCGCTGCTCCAGTCTCGCGTCGATAATTTGATGATCGAGCACTACCTAAGCCTGAGCGCTCTGGGCCAATATGCTGCAGCGATGAAGTTGATGGAGTTATTTGATACGGGCGGCATTATTCTGAGTACGGTTTTGGTTCCAAGCTTTGCCAGAACCCAAGGGCATGCTTTGGATGTCCTCGTCAGACGAGCGTATCTGGCAGGAGTCTTATTTCTCCTCCTGTCTTTACCCTTAATGGCTGGACTCTATTTGGGTTTTGAGAAGATCTACGGACCTCTCTATGCCCCCGGACAGGAGGTCATGCTCTTTCTGTTTTTAAGGCCATTCTTTGTCATGCTCGGTTTTTTTCGCGTAGGCATCGCGGTCGTCGAATTCAAGCATCGCATCCTTCCTTTCTATGCGGGGTTTGGATTTCTTCTGTCCATCGTTGCTGGGCGTTATCTCATTCCGCATCTGGGTCTCAAGGGCGCCGCATTGACCCATGTCCTGAGTCTTGCCCTCTCAAGCCTTTTGGTCGATGCCTTGCTTTACCGCAAGAACCTGACCAGGCTGATCCAGTGTCCAAAGGAAATTGGCTATTTTCTGGCCGAAGGAAGGCGATGGATCGCCCGGCCTGGCTGAGCCTTAAGGGCGCCTCACGCATTGGCGCACGCGTCCTTGGGAGCCAGGAATTCAATATAGGCCTATAATCAACGGTTAACTGTGACGGCTATGGGCGCCAATTTTGCGCCGTTTTGGCCACAAGAGCGTTCTTCAAGCTTCTGGAATCGAACAAAATTATGAAACACGCCGATACCGGTAAATCATCTTGTTGCCTTTGGAACAAAGGATTTCTGGGTGTTGCCCTGCTGCTTTTCGTTGTTGCGGCCGCATGGTCAGTGGTTCAGCCCTGGATGCATCCTCCCAAGGGGGTTGAACCCTCCAAGACCTTGCAACTTGAGCGAATTGAAGGCCCTTGGTTCGAGGTTATTGCGTCCAAGAACGTGACGGAAGTCAAGGAAAAATTGAGCGCGGTCCGTCTTTTCGTCAAATTTTCAGGGCCAGATGGGGAGAGGATGATGCCCTTTAAGGACCCCAATGATCCTCGTTTCAGAATCATGCTGATGGGAAATACAGCCGAGGGTCAGACCAAACTGCTCCTCGACACCAAGACCCATCTGATCAAGGATTGGCAGGGTGGAACCGTAGTTATTCCCTGCGTTGCCTCAATCCCCTGTGCCTATCACGTAATCGACTATGACGATAAAGACATGGTGTGGATGATTGTGGCAGGATGGGATCGAGACCAGGTTCGCGTTTTCTCCAGAGCACCAGGGCTTCCTGAAAATCTCATCGATGAGATTGATACCAAGCTGGTTGCGCTTGGTTACGACCTGAGTGCCCTCAACTACGAAAATAAGCTTCCACCGATTCCAAAGTTTGCCCCGGCAGTCCCCAAAGTTGTTCCGCCGCTCCCCAAGTTTGATTTTGGTGAGAAGACGCTTGACCCGAACAAGGACAAGACCGATGCCGATGATAAAAAATAGGATGCCCCCTTGTTCGTCGCAATGAGGGCTGGAGCCCCGTGTGTCCATCGAGCAGACTTGTTCCTGCGGTGAAGTGAAAAAAAACGTGTATCCCGCGCTCAGGCGTG
>CAYQOJ010000015.1:0-24982 GCA_964419105.1 uncultured Methylococcus sp. | reverse complement strand
AGCCGGCGCGTCATCTTCCTGCATCCCGTCCTCGTCCTTGACGGAGAGCGCAGCCTGGTACGCACCGTTAACGCTGACATCTCCATTCTCCTTCCAGTCTTTCCCTCCCCCGCCGGCGGATGCGGATGAATCGAACGAAAACGGGTCGGATACCGAGAATAAAAAGGATTAAGCGACCACGTCGCTTGAAAAAAAGCGTGTATCAAGCGCTTTGGCGTGTTACCGTATTAGGGCCTGTACAGTTCTTCCATGGCGTCGCGTCTCTCTTGGGGAATTCTGCGTTTTGCCGGTCCGTTCGTGAAGCCCGCTCCACCTCGAAGTAACTCGCTTAGGTTCAACCGGTCTTTAGTGGCCTATTTTGTTAGTCAAGTTGGTTCCGACGCCGTGTCGGGGCTGGAGTTGTTGGATTATGAAAAATATTTATGTAGGTAACCTCTCGTTCAAGACGACCCAGGACGAGCTGCGTGATGCATTCGGCCAGTTCGGCGATGTGTCTTCTGTGAACATCATCACGGATCGCATGACCGGTCAGTCAAAGGGGTTTGCCTTTGTTGAAATGGAAGATGGCGGTGCCCAGTCTGCGATCGACAAGCTGAATGGAACCGATTTCGGTGGCCGTACCATCACGGTCAACGAGGCGCGTCCGCGTGAGGAAAATCGTTCATCAGGCCCCCGTCGTGGTGGCTTCGGTGGCGATCGCGGTGGCTTCGGCGGCGGTCGTCGGTTCTAATCCGGAACCGGAATGACACCAACAAAGGGCCCGTCGGGCCCTTTGTTTTAGGGGCCACCATCTCACTCCTTCAGACCCCCGGTGCCGGGTTTGCATGACGCTTCTTTTCGATACCCGCTGGATCGGTGCTCATGGGATTGGTCGCTTTGCCCGAGAGATCATGGCTCGTCTCAACGCGACGCCCATCGATCTGAAGGGACATCCACTCGCACCTCTTGCGCCCCTAAGACTTTCCCGCGCGCTTCGACTTCATCAAGAAGATTTCTATTTTTCTCCGGGCTTCAATGCGCCCTTGAGAACGTCTTGTCCCTTTGCGCTGACCGTTCATGATCTGATCCACCTCGACATCCCAGAAGAGTCGAGTTTCGCAAAACGGTTTTATTACGAAAACATTCTAAGGCCCGCCTTGAGCCGGGCACGTATTGTGTTCACGGTTTCGAATTTCTCCAAATCACGGATCGTCTCATGGTCAGGTCTTTCGGATGAGAAGATCTGGGTCGTTGGCAATGGCGTCAGCCCGGAATTTCGTCCTGAAGGACCACGCTTCGATTCAAGAAACCGGCCTTACTTGCTGTATGTCGGCAACCATAAGCCCCACAAGAATTGTGAGGGACTTTTGGACGCCTTTGCGGAGAGTACGCTCAGATCCCAATACGATCTTTTGATGACGGGTGTGCCCTCATCCAACACCTTGGCCTCTATCCGGAGGCACCAACTGGCATCGAACGTGGAGTTGCTGGGTCTGGTTCCCGAATCGTTACTTCCTGCGCTTTACCGAGGGGCAACAGCGGTGGTGGTGCCGTCCTGGTATGAGGGGTTTGGATTCCCGGTCATCGAGGCGATGGCTTCGGGAACACCGGTGATTTCAAGTCATCTGACCGCACTCCCCGAAGCCGGGGGAAACGCAGCCCTTTACTTTGATCCAAAGGATACAAGGAGCCTGATCGATCAGCTGCACCGGGTCACCGACCTTTCGCTAATGGCGGCGCTTCGGCAAAAAGGCCTCGATCAGGCCCTTCAATTCAACTGGGACCAGGTGGCAGGAAGGGTCAAGGCGGGACTCCATTGGGCAGCGCCGGAGCTTGTATTCGAATGAGTGCGAGTCACGCGCAACAAGCACCGGATGCCATTCGTGGGGAAGGACCGTCATCGATCCCGACCGGAAACCCCCTGAATGTAGCCGTGGTGATCCTGAATTTTAATGGGCCTGCCATGACCCTTCGATGCCTTCAGTCTCTTTTCCATCTGAAAGGCGGGGTTCCTCATCTTTTGGTCTGTGATAACCATTCGACCGATGATTCGGTGGGCCAAATTCGGCAGTTCCTCCTGGAAAAGGCAGAGAAGACCCCATCCGCGTTTGATTTTTGTGCGCTTAAATCCTCGGACATCTCCCGGTTTCAGGTGAGCCAAAGTCCCAAGAGTCAGTTGGCCCTCATCGAGTCCTCCCAAAATCTGGGATTTGCAGGGGGCATGAACTTGGGGTTCAGGCTCTCAGAAAAAATCCCTGGGATCGATTTCATCTGGATTTTGAATAACGATACCGTGGTAGATCCTGGCGCCCTGTGGGCTCTTTTGGCGGAGTTCCAGGCGAATCAGCGGCTGGGTGTTTTGGGCTCCGCGTTGTGCTATCTGGATCAACCCGAAACCTTGCAGGCGGTCGGGGGCCGTTATGACCCCTGGTTAGGTCGGACGCGGCATGTCCTTCATGGTGCTTCTTATCCGGCGGCGCTCAGCCAAGGCTTGCATGCGGAGCCGATCGACTATGCGGTTGGGGCCTCCATTTGCTTCAGGCAAGAGGTCCTCAAGGCCGTGGGATACCTTTCCGAAGACTACTTTCTCTATTTTGAGGAGATCGATTGGGCCGAGCGCTTTCGGCGGCTCAAGACCCCGTGGCACTTGGGGTATGCACTCAAGAGTCGGGTCTACCATCAAGAGGGCGGCACGACCGGTGCCAATGAGAAAGTGGCCAAGGAAACAACACGCGTTGCGGATTATTTTTTCCAGACCAGCCGCCTTCGATTTGCCCGCCGCTTTTACCCCCGGACCTACCCCCTGGTACATCTCACTCAGCTTGGGGTTGCCCTTAATCGACTGCGTCGCGGTCAGTTGGATCTCGCCATTCTGGCATTCCGTCTCTTTTGGGGTCTTGATCCGGGGCCGCCTCGACGCTGAGTCTCATGCGGTGTTTCACTTCCGTGCAATCGCCTGAAACTTGCTTTTGGGGGGCTATGGGGTCAGACTCAAACCTTAATATTTGTGTGGTTACTGAGGGTAGACCATGAGCGCACCAAAATCTGACAACGCCTCACCGGTAGGAACCTGGGTCCTGTTGTGCCTGGTTGCCGCGGCCATGGCTTTGGGCTGGCTGTTTCTCTACTTCGGGGTCTTTATTCCCCGAGGTCCGATTCACTAGGAGGTCCTGATGTCGATGTCGCCCCTCAAGGACACGGAGACCGCGCACGCCATCGATCCACTGGAAAAACGCTGGATCTTGGTGGCGTTGGCGCTGGTGGGTCTTTTCGTTGCCGCCATCCTGTACACCGCATTCGCACGACACATCCATCCCCCCGGTGCCATGGAGACCATTGACTCGGCCCGGCTCCATTTGAGTACGGAGTTTGCCGAGGACCAACTGGGCGTCGTGGAGGCGGCCGATGGCAGCATTCATGTGACGATGGTAGCGGCCCGCTATGGCTTCTATCCGCGGGAGATCAAGGTGCCCGCCGGGCGACCGGTGGTTTTTCGTATGGCCAGTGCCGATGTCCTGCATGGGATTCATGTCCCGATGACCAACATGGGGACGATGGTCGTTCCAGGCTATGTCTCCGAGGTGTCGACCAGCTTTCCAAAGCCCGGAGAGTACCCCATGGTCTGCAACGAGTATTGCGGGATGGGTCATGATCACATGTGGAGCAAATTGATGGTCCTGTCCAATGACGACTGGGTGAGCCAGAGCCAGGTTGCAGGAGGGCGCTCAAAGTGAACGACCAAGAGATGAAGACCTTTGTTCTGGCCCATCTCTGGATGGCATTTGGTGCCTTTGGTTTGGCTTGTGTCCTTGGGGTCTACCAGGTGCTCGAGCGCAGTGGCTTGATCGAGGCCATCCAGTCGCCCGATGTGTATTTCGCCTCGGTCAGTACCCATGGCGTCCTGATGGGTTTTGTTCTGACGACCTATTTCGTCATGGGATTCGGCTATTGGGTGGCTACATCCAGCCTCAAGCAGCCCATCCCGTGTCCCCGTCTGGCGTGGGGTGGGTTCTGGGTGGCGACCACCGGCACGGTGTTGGCGGCTATCCCGCTTCTGATCGGCAAGGCCTCGGTGCTTTACACCTTCTATCCACCGGTTCAGGCCAGCGTTTTTTTCTATATCGGTGCAGCGCTTCTGGTCGTGGGCTCCTGGTTCTGGGCGGCCTTGATGGTGGTGATGTTCAGGCAATACAAAAAGGCCCATCCCGGTGAAACCGTGCCGCTTGCGATGTTCGCCTATACGGCCAATGCCGTCCTCTGGCTCTGGACCAGTGCGGGCGTGGCGCTGGAAGTGGTTTTCCAGTTGATTCCCTGGGCCTTGGGCTGGATCGATACGATCGATGTGGGTTTGGCGCGGACGCTTTTCTCCTGGACCTTGCATCCCATCGTCTATTTCTGGCTGATTCCGGCTTACGTGGTCTTGTACTGCCTGGTTCCCATAGCCGCCGGGGGGCGCCTGTTTAGCCACAGCCTGGCGCGGATTGCCTTTCTCCTGCTGCTGGTCTTTGGTCTTCCGATCGGATTCCACCACCTGTACATGGATCCTGAACAGGGTCATACCTTCAAGCTGATTCATGGGGTGGGAACGTTCTTGGTGGCACTCCCTACCTTGATGACCGGTTTTACCGTGATTGCCTCCTTGGAACTTGCGGGGCGCGCAGCGGGTGGCACCGGGCTTTTTGGCTGGATCGGGCGCCTTAAATGGCGTGACCCGGTGGTGCTTTCGGCCATCCTCGCCTTTCTGATGCTGATCGCCGGTGGATTTGGCGGTATCGTCAATGCAAGCTATGCCATGAATGCCATGGTGCATAACACCGCGTGGGTGCCGGGCCACTTCCACCTGATCTTTGGGGGGACCACGGTCATCCTCTATTTTGCGGCCGCCTACGCCATCTGGCCGCGCCTGACCGGCCGCGCCTTGGTCTCCGGGCACCTTCCTTTGGTTCAGCTCTGGTCCTGGTTCATCGGCATGATCATCCTGTCGACGCCCTGGCACATACTGGGCCTTCTCGGCCAACCGCGGCGGATTTCAAGCGTTGCCTACAACAGCCTTTTGACGCTGGCGTGGGATCCTTATGAATTAGCCATGATTGTCGGCGGTTTCATCCTTCTGGGTTCAGCCCTCCTTTTTCTTCATATTCTTGGAAAATCCCAGAAACAGGGGCACCCGAGCACCGTATCACAGGTGGCCTACCCCTATGCAGGCACCGGTGATGGCTGGAAAGCGCCAGCCCTTCTGAATGGATTTGGTTTCTGGAACGTCGTGATTCTGGGCTTGATGGTGGCCAATTTTGGTTACCCCATCGCTCAATTCTTCCTGAACCGCACCTTTGGCGCAGCGGCCTGGGGGTACTGATGGAGCGCAGCATGTTAAGGGTACTCGGCGGCATTTGTGGCGTAGCCATGGCCTTGAGTGTAGGGGCTGAACCCGCCTCCACCGTGGTCTTTTCGCCCGCGCTTTTAAACCGTCTCAAATCCGCTCAGCCTGAAAAGGGCGAGAGTCTGGCTGCAAGCTGTCAGGGCTGTCATGCCCCTCAAGGCATGGCGCCGAATCTTGAAGGCCAGCTGGATACCTATCTTTACAAGGAGCTCATGGACTATCGCTCAGGTGCCCGTCAGCACGCGATCATGAGTGCGCTGGCGCAAGGCCTGTCGGATCAGGATGTCATCGATATCGCGGCGTTCTACAGCCACAAGCCCTTGTCGAAAAAGGGTCCTGAAGCGGATGCGGTGGGGGCATCCCTGGTTCATCAGGGCGACAGCCGGCGGATCCTGCCACCCTGCTCCGTCTGTCACCAATCCTCCGGGGTTGGACAGAAGATGGATGTGCCGGCCATTCGGGGGCAAAAGGGCGCTTATCTGGTCGAGACCTTGAAGGCCTACAAACAGGGGACTCGTCACAACGACCTTTACGGTCGCATGCGGGCGATCGCAGGCGAAATGAGCGATGCTGAAATTGAGGCCTTGGGCCGTTATTACGGCGGTACGCCCTGATCAGGGCGTCTTCTTACCTGCCGTCAGATGCCCCTTAGAAAAGGGCAATGAGAAGCGCAATAGCCGCTGCAAGGCTGATAAGGCCGATCGCCCCGATCGAGATCGAGAGCGCGAGCAGGTAGATCGGGTTGGCAAGGCTCAAGGAGCCTCCCATGATCAGGAGCAGCTCCTGGCTATCGAGGCCAAAGGAGGCCATATCGAAGGCAAGACCCCCGAGCTTCTTGAGATCCTTCAAGCCGGATCGCTCCGTCCGATCGACTTTGGGGGTCTTGAGGTGCTGGGTGACATCACCGGCGTAGTCCTTGGCCTTGGCGCAAAAATCCAACAGCCGCTGCGGCAGGTTCACCGCTTCGTTGAGGACATACCATCCCCAGCCAACAACCAGCCCCGGGAGGATCAGGAGCAGACCCACGATCAGGGTGACTGTCATTGACCAGCTAAACCCTCGGGCCATAAGGCCATCAAGGAGCACCGCCGATCCAAGGCCGGTCAGCGTCAGCCACTTGGCGGTGCCTTCAAACCGCTGGCTCAGTCCCTGAACCAGCCGGGCAAAACCCATCAGCCGTTCCATCAGCTTGAGCCGTTGCGCCTGTTCCGGGTTGATCGTGCTTTCGTCCGTCATGTTGTTTTGGATTGAGTAAAAGGGCCGCCGTCGGGGCTTATTGAAGCTTTTTCTTCAGAAGCTCATTGAGTTGTGCCGGGTTGGCCTTGCCACCGGTGGCCTTCATGGCCTGACCCACAAAAAATCCAAACAGCTTGTCTTTACCTGAACGATAACCGGCTACCTGTTCGGGATTGGCAGCGATGATGCCATCGATGATGGCTTCGATCGCACCGGTATCGGTAATCTGCTTGGGGCGCTCGCTCTCAAGGATGGCATCGGCCGAATCGGTGGAGGACCACAGGCTTTCAAAGACCTGCTTGGCAATTTTTCCAGAGATGGTGTCATCCGCGATCCGAATCAAGAGCCCGGCAAATCGCTCGGCCGTGACCGGGCTTTGATCGATTTCAAGGCCGTCTCGATTGAGGGCAGCGGCGAGATCGCCCATGACCCAGTTGGCGCAGAGTTTGGGGTCAGCGCCCTTTGAGGCCCGGATGACCGCTTCGAAATAGTCTCCAAGCTCACGGGTCGCGGTCAGGACGCCGGCATCGTAATCACTCAAGCCATAGTCCGAGCGGAAACGATTGCGCTTTTCATCGGGAAGCTCCGGAAGCCCTTTTCGGACTGTTTCGATGAGTTCCTGATCGATTTCCAGAGGCAGCAGATCGGGATCGGGGAAGTAGCGATAATCGTTGGCCTCTTCCTTGCTGCGCATCGAGCGGGTTTCGTCCTTGTTGGCGTCATACAGGCGGGTTTCCTGGATGACGGTGCCGCCACTTTCGAGGATTTCGATCTGACGCTCGATTTCGTAATTGATGGCTTTTTCGACGAAACGGAAGGAGTTGAGGTTCTTGATTTCGGCGCGGGTTCCGAACGCGGCTTGTCCCTTGGGCCGGATCGAGACATTGGCATCGCAGCGGAAGGAGCCCTCCTGCATGTTGCCGTCACAGATCTCGAGATAACGCACCAGGGCGTGCAGCTTCTTCATGTAAGCCACGGCTTCCTGGGGCGATCGAAGATCCGGTTCGGAAACGATTTCCAGCAAAGGGGTGCCTGCGCGGTTGAGGTCAATGCCCGTGAATCCATGAAAATCCTCATGCAGGGACTTGCCGGCATCTTCCTCAAGGTGGGCGCGGGTGATGCCGATCAACTTCTCCTCGCCATCGACCGAGATGGACATCTGCCCCCGCTGCACGACCGGAAGATCAAACTGGCTGATCTGATAGCCCTTGGGCAGGTCGGGGTAGAAGTAGTTCTTGCGGGCGAATACGGACCGCTCGGAGACTTTGGCGCCGATGGCAAGGCCAAATTTGATGGCCATTCGCACGGCTTCCTGGTTCAGGACCGGAAGAACGCCCGGAAGCCCCAAGTCGACGGCGCAGGCCTGGGTGTTGGGTTCGGCGCCGTAGGCGGTCGCCGCCCCTGAGAAGATTTTGGAGCGGGTAGCAAGCTGGGCGTGGATTTCAAGCCCGATGACGGTTTCCCATTGCATGGTTCTATCAGCCTTTCCTGATGCGTCGAGTGAGGAGGGCAAAGCCTACAGGGCCGGGGCCTGCAGATGCCATTCGGTTTCCTTCTGGTAGCGGTGCGCCACATTCAGAAGGCGCGCTTCTGAAAAATAGTTGCCGATGATCTGCATGCCGACCGGAAGCCCTTTGGAGAATCCGACGGGTATGGACATGCCCGGAAGACCTGCAAGGTTGACGGCGATCGTGTAGATATCGGACAGATACATCTGGATCGGATCTGCGCTCTTTTCACCTACCCGGAACGCGACCGATGGCGATGTGGGGCCCATGATGACATCAACCTCCTCGAAGGCCTTCTTGAAGTCCTCGCTGATCAGGCGCCGGATCTTCTGGGCTTTGAGATAGTAGGCATCGTAATAGCCCGCAGAGAGCGCGTAGGTTCCAATCAGGATCCGTCGCTTGACCTCGGCGCCGAAGCCTTCGCCCCGGGACCGCATGTAGAGGTCCTTGAGATCCTTCGGGTTTTCGCAGCGGTGACCAAAGCGAACCCCATCCATGCGGGCAAGGTTGGAGGAGCACTCGGCGGGAGCCACCACGTAATAGGCAGGCCCTGAGAGGTGCATGTTGGGAAGCGAAACGGGCGTGACGGTCGCACCCAGGTGTTCGTATTCCTTGACCGCAACGTGGATCAGGCTCTCGATCTCAGGATCCAGGCCCTCGCCAAAGAATTCCTTGGGAAGTCCGATACGAAGGCCGCTCAAGGGTTGATCGAGTGTCTGGGTATACGCTTCCCGGGGCCGATCCACCGAGGTGGAATCCTTGGGGTCAAAGCCCGCCATTGCCTCCAGCAGGAGGGCACAGTCCTCGGCCGTCCGGGCCATGGGGCCACCCTGATCCAGGCTCGATGCAAAGGCGATCATGCCGTAACGGGAAACAAGGCCATAGGTCGGCTTGATGCCGGTAATGCCGCAAAAGGACGCCGGCTGGCGGATGGAGCCGCCGGTATCGGTGCCGGTGGCGCCGGGGACAAGGCGTGCGGCAATGGCCGCCGCCGATCCCCCGGATGAGCCACCGGGGACCGTCTCCAGGTTCCAGGGATTTTTTACCGGGCCGTAGAAGCTCGTCTCGTTCGAGGAGCCCATGGCAAATTCGTCCATGTTGAGCTTCCCCAAGAGGACGGTGCCTTCGGCTTTCAGCTTTTGCACGACCGTTGCATCGTAGGGCGAAATGAAGCGATCCAGCATTTTTGAGCCGCAGCTGGTGCGAACCCCTTCGGTACAGAAAATGTCTTTTTGCCCGATCGGAACCCCGGTCAGTGCGGTGGCCTTCCCATCTGCCCTTCGCGCATCCGCGGCCTTGGCAGCCTTGAGGGCTTCTTCTTCGGTGACGGTAATGAAGGCGTTGATCTTGGGGTCCAAGGCATGAATCCGCTCAAGATAGGCTTGAGTCAGTTCAAGACTGCTGAAGGACTTGTCTTTGAGCCCGACGGAGAGTTCGGCCAGGGTCTTGTTATGCATGAATGGGTCTTTCGTTGGGCCGGGTTGAAGGCGATAGCAGGGATAGCCAGTAAATGAAGGGTGTGCGGACCCTTGTCGTTATTCGATGACTTTGGGGACCAGGTAAAGCCCGGCCTCGACCTTGGGTGCAATCGACTGAAATGCGTCGCGCTGGTCCTTTTCTAGGACCTCGTCAGGTCGAAGGCGCTGTGCCTGATCCAGGGGGTGCGCCATCGGCGTCACCGCATCGGTATCGACGGCGTTCATCTGCTCAATGAAGGCCAGAATGCCAGAAAGGTCTCGGGCATAGCTTTCGGTCTTGTCGGAATCAATCGCAAGGCGGGCCAGCCAGGCAATGCGGTTGACCGCTTCGGGGGTCAGAGACATGGCAAAGGTACTCTTGTGCACGGGAACAAGGGAGAAATCCTCTTCAAGGGCCTGAGGAATTGCCTCACCATTATTCTGGATGGGAGGGTTTGCGTCAAAATTGAGAGGATCCTTTCATGAATCTGTCCGTTCGGTTTCCCCCAAACCCATACCCCTTAAGGGTTTCAAGCCCTGCCTTGATCCGGCATCCAAGGGCTTGATAAATTACACGATTTACCGACGTTCAACGCGATATGTTCTTCAAGCAGCTGCGTGGCTTTTATTCGTCCGATCTCTCGATCGATCTGGGGACGGCGAACACCCTGATCTACTCCCGGGGCAAGGGCATTGTTTTGGATGAACCCTCGGTGGTTGCCATCCGAGAAGACCGGGCCCGGGGACAAAAGAGCATTGCCGCCGTTGGTGCTGAGGCCAAATCCATGCTGGGCCGGACCCCTGGGAACATTACCGCGATCCGGCCAATGAAGGACGGCGTCATCGCGGACTTCACCGTGACCGAGAAGATGTTGCAGTACTTCATCCACAAGGTCCATGAAAGCCGTCTGTTCCGTCCAAGCCCCAGGGTTCTGATCTGCGTTCCGAGCAGTTCCACCCAGGTCGAGCGGCGGGCCATCAAGGAATCGGCGCTTGGGGCCGGGGCCCGCGAGGTGTTCCTGATTGAAGAACCGATGGCGGCCGCCGTCGGTGCGGGTCTCCCGGTCGATGAGGCGCGAGGGTCCATGGTGCTGGATATCGGTGGCGGTACCTCGGAGGTTGGCATCGTCTCGCTCAATGGCGTCGTCTATTCAGCCTCAGCCCGTATCGGCGGTGATCGCCTCGATGATGCCATCATGAGCTATGTCCGTAGGAACTACGGAACGCTGATCGGCGAGGCCACCGCCGAGCGCATCAAGCATGAAATCGGCTCTGCCTACCCCGGGAGTGAGATCCGGGAAGTCGAGGTCAAGGGCCGGAACCTCTCCGAGGGGGTGCCCCGGAGCTTTGTCCTTAGCAGCAACGAAATTCTGGAAGCGCTTCAGGAGCCGCTCCAGGGCATCGTCGATGCCGTCAAGACCGCACTGGAGCAGACGCCACCGGAGCTCAGTTCCGATGTGGCGGAGCGCGGTATCTACATCACGGGCGGCGGCGCCCTTCTGAAGGACGTGGACCGGTTGATCTCGGAAGAAACCGGGCTCCCGGTGCATATTGCCGAAGATCCCTTGACCTGTGTGGCTCGCGGGGGCGGCAAGGTACTGGAACTCCTGGATACCAAGGGACTTGCACTGTTCTCACTGGAATGAGGCCGGGTTTACGCCGGATCCCCGTGAGCATTCAAAAACCGTCCGCTGTGTAGGATGCGCATCCGTCCTGGAAGAAAACCCCTCTTTGCGCAAGGATCGACCCTTCACATCAAGTTGGTGCTTTGCCTTTTGGCGTCCCTGGTGTTTCTCGGGATTGAAAACCGTGAAATTGCATCGGCCCAGCGGGTTCCCTTTGCGCGCTTCGTGGAGACCGCGCGGCGCCTGGTGAGTGCGCCCTCAAGCGGGATCCGCGCGCTCATTGAATGGGCGCAGACGCAGTCGGCACTGGTCCTGGAAAACCGAAAGCTCCGGGAGGAGGCCCTGATGCTCAAGGGACAGCAGCTGAAGCTCGAAGCCCTGGAGCAGGAAAACACGCGGCTTCGAGGGCTTTTGGACTCCACCTTCAAGGTGGGCGATCAGGTACTCATCGCAGAACCCCTCTCGATTGGCATCGTGCCTTATGAAAACCGCATCGTGGTCAACAAAGGCGAGCGCCATGGGGTCGCCATGGGTCAGGCGGTGGTCGATGGCTCCGGGGTGGTGGGTCAGGTTCTCAAGGTCACGCAGGCAACGGCTGACATCATCCTGATCACCGATCCCAGCCATGCGACCCCGGTTCAGGTCAACCGGACCGGATTTCGAACCCTGGCGGTGGGAACCGGTGAAACCGATCATCTTGATCTCCCCTACCTCCCCGGCAATGCCGATGTCGAAGAGGGGGACCTTCTGGTCACCTCCGGCCTCGATGGCGTCTTTCCTTCCGGGTACCCGGTGGCGCGAATCGGGCGGATGGTGCTCGCGGAAGGCCGCATTCGACTGGTCGCGATCCCGATTTCAAATCTTGATCACAACCGTGAGCTTCTCGTAGTCCGAAGCGATATGACCCCTTTGCCCCGAATTCCCTTGACGCCGGGAAACCCTGCGGAGACTTCCCTGCCGGCCGGAGCGCATGGGCCCTGATCCGCGTCGGGTGGGAGGCCTGTGGGTCCTGGTCAGCTTTGGCGTGGCCATGATGCTGACCATTCTTCCCTGGCCCCAGGGGCTGGCCTTTTTGAATCCGGACTGGATGGCCCTGGTGCTCCTCTTTTGGGCGTTTGTGGCGCCGGAGCGGGTCGGCATCGTGACGGCCTGGGCCGTGGGGCTTCTGGCCGATGCCTTGACCGGCCGGTTGCTGGGCCAGCATGCCATCGCCTATGGGGTCATGATGTATCTGGCGCTCCGATTTCGGGACCCCTTTCTGGGCTGGGCCTTTCTCCTTCAGGGTGTGTGGATCCTGGTGCTGCTTTTGACCGGTCAGCTGCTCGTCCTGTGGACCCAGCATCAGGAGCTGGCCGAGCCGTTCCAATACCGGTACTGGTGGCCATCTCTCAGCGGCACCATCGTCTGGGTCTTGATCGGGCTTTTGGCCCATGTCCGGCGGCAGGGGCAGATTCAGGGTGGATGAGCCCATCACGGTCGAGGATAGCCTTCGGGAACAGCGGCTGTTCCTGAACCGCATCGTCGCCAGCGTCGGTGCGATGCTGTTCGGGGTCTCGGTGTTGGTCATTCGCCTGGTCTATCTTCAGGTCGAGGGCCATCAGGCCTACTCGATGTTGTCCCGCGAAAATCAAGTCAAGATCGCGCCCATCACCCCGACCCGCGGCATGATCTATGACCGCAATGGCGAGCCTTTGGCGGACAACTATGTGACCTACAGCCTTGATGTGGTGCCTGAACGGGTCAAGGATTTGACCGGGCTTCTGGATAAGATCGGCGAGGTATTGCCGCTCTCGGAGGCCGAGATCCAGTCCTTTCGGGAGATCGCCCGAAAGCGCAAGGACTTTGAAAGCGTGCCCTTGCGCTGGGGCTTGAGCGAGGAGGACGTCGCGAAGCTGGCCGTCAAGCTGCCCTGGATCCCGGGGGCGGAGATCCGGACCCGCATGCTTCGAAATTACCCCTATCGTGATCTGGTCGCGCATGTCGTGGGCTATATCGCGCGGATCAACGAAAAGGAGTTTTCAGAGCTGGATCCCGCGCAGTATCGGGGGACCTTCTTCATTGGCAAGAACGGCCTTGAGAAAAGCTATGAATCGGTCCTGCATGGACGGACGGGGCATCAGGAATACGAGGCCAATGTCAAAGGGCGGGTAGTTCGCCAGCTTGGAACGAAGCCGGCGCAGGATGGGGGGAATCTCTATCTCTCACTCGACATCGGCCTTCAGCGCGTCGCGCTGGAGGCCCTGGGGCCTTACAAGGGGGCGGTGGTGGCGCTGGAGCCTTCGACCGGGCAGGTGCTGGCCCTGGCCAGCAAGCCGAGCTTTGATCCCAATCCCTTCATCCAGGGGATTGACCGCAAAAGTTACGATGCCCTGCAGCATGATGAGCAGCGGCCGCTCTATGACCGGGCGACCCGGGGTGCCTACCCGCCCGGATCCACCGTCAAGCCGTTTGAGGCCCTCGCAGGACTTGAGCTTCTGGGGCTTTCTCCAGGATCCCGCATTGCCTGCCCGGGCTATTACCGCCTTCCTGGCTCACAACACCGTTACCGCGATTGGGCGCATTCGGGGCATGGGGCAACGGATATGCATTTGGCGATCATGCAGTCCTGCGATGTGTATTTCTACGAGCTGGCCACGCGCCTAGGCATTCGGCGCCTGCATGATTTCATGAATGGCCGGTTTGGCCTCGGTCGTGCGAGCGGCATCGATCTTCCCGGGGAGTCGACCGGGCTCTACCCCTCGGAGGAGTGGAAAAAGAAAAAACGCAAAGCCGACTGGATTGCCGGTGATACCGTGATCGCCGGCATCGGTCAGGGGTTTGTGACCGCGACTCCCTTGCAGATGGCAAGGGCCACGGCGATTCTTGCAAACCAGGGCCGGCCGGTGGTGCCCCGGCTGGTCAGCCGAATCCGGGCCGGCTGGAATTATGAAAACCCGTATCCCCCTTCGGAGGATCCAGGCCAGCCGATCGAGCGAGGAGACTGGTCGACGGTGGTCAATGCCATGGTGGATGTCATCCAGAAAGGAACGGCGCACCGGATTTCCTATGGGCTTCCCTACTCGATCGCCGGCAAGACCGGGACCGCGCAGGTCTTTACCGTGGCCCAGAACAAAAGCTACAAGAGCATGCGCCTGACCCAGTCGATGCGCGATCATGCCTGGTTCATCGCCTTTGCGCCGGCGGAAGATCCCAAGATCGCCGTGGCCGTGATTGCCGAGAATGCAGGGCACGGCGGCACCGTGGCGGCGCCCATTGCCCGGGCGGTGATGGATCATTACCTCCTTCAGAAAACCCCATGAAGATCGATCCACTGCTTGCGCAGCTCAAATTCCCAAAGCCCCAGGTGCCGACGATCCTGAGCCGCCTCCCGATCGATTGGCCTTTGTTGGGAGGACTCTTGCTGCTCTCGGCAATTGCAACCGTGGTGCTTTATTCGGCCTCCGGACAATCGCTGGATGTCCTCATACGGCAGGGGCTGCGGATCCTTCTGGCGCTGGGCGTGATGACGGCGGTGGCTTCCATCCATCCACGGCATCTTGCCAATATCAGTCCGATCCTCTATCTGGTCGGTGTCCTGATGCTGACCCTGGTGCTCCTCATTGGCAAGATCAGCATGGGGGCCCAACGGTGGCTGGATCTGGGGATCATCCGGTTTCAGCCCTCAGAACTTTTGAAGATTGCAACGCCCATGATGGTGGCCTGGTACTTTGCCCACAGGCCGCCCCCTCCCCGATTCCGGGAGTTTCTGGTTTCGGCGCTCTTGATCCTGGTGCCGGCGCTCCTGATTGCCAAGCAGCCGGATCTGGGGACCGCCATTTTGGTGGGAAGCGCCGGCGCCGCGGTGGTGTTCCTCGCCGGTCTGTCCTGGGCTTACCTGGCAGGCCTTGTCATTCTCGGGGCGGCGCTGTTGCCGGTGCTGTGGCAGTTCCTGCATGGTTACCAGAAAGACCGCATCCTGATGCTCCTCAATCCCGAAGCCGATCCCTTGGGCCGGGGCTATCACATCATTCAATCCAAGATCGCCATCGGCTCTGGGGGGATCAGCGGCAAGGGCTGGCTGCACGGGACCCAGGTCCACCTCGAGTTTCTGCCTGAAAGTTCGACCGATTTCATTTTTGCGGTGCTGGCCGAGGAATTCGGCTTGATCGGTTGCCTGGGGTTGTTGGCGGCCTATTCGCTCATTCTGGCCCGTTGCCTCTACATCGTGGTGCAGGCCCGCGATCGGTTCAGCCGATATCTCTCCGGTGCCCTGGTCCTGACCTTCTTTGTCTATATCTTCGTCAACATCGGAATGGTCGTCGGCATTTTGCCGGTGGTCGGTGTGCCCTTGCCCCTGGTCAGCTATGGCGGCACATCCACCGTGACCCTGCTCGCAGGTTTTGGCATTCTGATGTCAATCCAGACCCACCAGAATCGGCATTTCGAGTAGGAAGAAAGGGGTATTGAAGCGGATCAATACCCGCTATCCTGTATGGCGTTTCCAGACCTTATCGATGGTTGGCCATGCGCATCAAGATTGCTTTCCTTGTCTCTTTTCTTTTCCTTTTGGCGGTAGCCGGCTGCAGCACCCCACCGCCCCCTGCGCCGACGCCTGAAGGCACCAGCAGCTCAAAGGGCCGAAAGCCAGGCCCTTTAAAGGATCAGGATAAAAAGGCTCAGGATGAACCCAAGGTCCTGCTGCCAGCGAATCCCGGGATCAGCCAGCGGCCCGAGGTTCGGGCCTTCATCGCCGAGATGGTGGAGCGTCATGGCTTCAGTGCCAGCCAATTGAAGAACAGCTTTGATGAGGCCGGGATCATCCCCTCGATTCTGGATGCGATGGGAAAGCCCTTTGAGGCCAAGCCGTGGTATGCCTACCGTAAGCTCTTTCTGACCGAAAAACGGATTCAGGGGGGCGAGGCCTTCATGGCAAGCCATCGTGAGGCGCTGCAGCGGGCCAAGAGCCGCTATGGGGTCATGCCGGAGATGGTCACAGCCATCATTGGCATCGAGAGCGCCTATGGCGTGAAGCCGGGGAAATACCGGGTGATTGATTCCCTCTCCACCCTGGCTTTTGATTATCCCCGACGGGCCAGCTTCTTTCGAAGTGAACTGGAGCAGTTCCTCTTGCTGTGCCGGGAGGAGGGCCAGGATGATCTGGCGCCGCTTGGCTCCTACGCAGGCGCCATGGGCATGCCGCAGTTCATGCCCTCAAGCTTTCGAAAGCTGGCCGCCGATGGTGATGGCGATGGCAAGCGCGACATCTGGAACAACCCCGCCGATGCCGCCGCCAGTGTCGCCAACTATTTTGCGAAAAACGGCTGGCATTCGGGAGAGCCCATTGCCGTTCCTGCCCGTGTTCAAGGCGGGGCCTTCAGTGGCCTTGTCTCGACCAAGAATCCCAAGGCCACGCTGACCCTCGCGCAACTCGAGGCCCATGGGGTGAGCCCCAAGGAAGCGGTCCCTCCAAATCTCAAGGTCGGCTTATTGGAACTTCAGGGGGAGAGAGGGCCTGAATACTGGATTACCTTCCATAATTTCTCGGTCATCATGCGTTACAACCACAGTGCGCTTTATGCCATGGCGGCCAATGAGCTGATCCGCACCTGGAAGGGGCTCTCAAACCCGTAAGCGCGGGATGGGCAGCCTTCACGCGCGAGGGGTATCGGTCAGGGGTCATGGAGGACCATGGCCTCTGACCGATCACTGCCTTCGGCCCGCGGGGAAACAAGGGCCGTTGGCCACCCTCCGATTCCCTTTTGCCCGGATGTTGCTCGCGGCGCTGCTTTTGGGGCTTTCCGCCTGTTCCAGCAAGCCCCCTAAAATAGCCTCGGCACCACCTGCGACCTCGCCGATCCACCTTCAGGTGGTCAGGGATGCCTTGAGCTTTCAGGGGATTCCCTACCGCTGGGGGGAAGAAACCCCGGATCGGGGGTTTGACTGTTCCGGCTTGGTGCAATATGTCTATGGCCGCTACGGCGTGAGCCTTCCCCGCACTGCCTATGAGATGGCCATGAGCCTGCCGCCGGTCGATGAGGGTCGCAAGCGTCCGGGGGATCTGGTCTTTTTCAACACCACCGGTCGTCCCTACTCGCATGTCGGGATCTACATTGGCAGGGACCGCTTTGTGCATGCGAGCAGTGCCAAGGGCGAAGTCTTGGTCTCGCCCCTGGATGCCCCCTATTGGTCGGACCATTTCCTGGGGCTGAGGCGGCCCCACCATGGCCCGGGTTCAATCCAGGCCGAGGGCATGGTCATTGGCCGCTGGATCCCTTAAAGGGGGTGCATGATTCGAAGGGGCGATTTCCGTGCGTGAGGGGCTTTTAAGTGACGGGCACGGCATTGCCTTGGCACCGCCGGTCATGCCTTGCTGCTCTTTTGCGGTTTTGCGTGATTTTCAAGGGCAATTCCTTGCATTTGTGGTTGAAATCCAAGGTGGCGGATTGATTTAGTGGCGGAGTCCGCATACCCTTAAGGGCTAAGGTGAATAGGCCTTCATTCCAGTTAATCCCTGTTTAAAGCCCCAAGGTGAGGTGATTCATGAAAAAAGTGATGGTGATGTTGATTGAGCTCCTGTCCAAAGTCGGACTGGACAAGCTGGAGCGGGCGCTCCTCTTCGGTGTGGTGCTGGTGGCGGGACTCGCGCTTGCGACCGGTACGGTCAAGATGGAGCACGCCTGGTTCAGCTTCTTCTTCCGCTGGCTGCATGTGATTGCAGGCGTGATGTGGATCGGGCTCCTCTGGTACTTCAACTTCGTGCAGATTCCCTCCATGCCCAAGATCCCGGATGAGCAGAAACCGGCTATCGGCAAGGTCATTGCGCCGGCCGCGCTGTTCTGGTTCCGCTGGGCCGCGCTCACGACCGTGGTCACGGGCCTGATCGTCATCAGCATGCGCGGTGGCAGTGCGGTCGGTGATGCGCTGGCGCTGGGCTACCTCCAGGGTGGCTACTTCACCAATATCGGCATCGGCATGTGGCTGGGTCTGATCATGGCCTTCAATGTCTGGAACATCATCTGGCCCAACCAGAAGATTGCGCTCGGGATCGTTGATGGCACGGCGGATGAAAAGAAGGCCGCCGCGCGCATTGCGATGCTGACCAGCCGTTTCAACACCATGTTCTCGATTCCGATGCTGTACTTCATGGTGGCAGCGCAGAACGTCTAAGATCAGGGATCAAAGACCTGAGGCGATTCATCGCCTTGAGACGTCGATAACAAACGGGGGCGGGGAGTCATCTCTCCGCCCCCGTTTGCATTGGGGCGGCATACAATGCCCCTTGGATCCTCCTCAAGCATTCGCCTGAGAGGCGCCCTGAAAACACGAATCCCATCTCCCGATGAACGACCTTCCCCTCCGAGACATTCATCTCCCGGCGCCCATTGGTTGGTGGCCACCGGCACCCGGCTGGATCGGCCTTGGCGTGCTCTTGCTTGTGCTGCTGTTGATCGTCCTCTTAAGATCCCGAAAAAAAGCCACGCCCCTGGCGCTCGCCATCCGGCAACTGGAGAGCCTCCGTGGTTCCGGGCAGAGCCCGCGAGAGGGACTGGAGGCGTTGAATGCCCTTTTGAAGCAAGCGGCGATGTCCACCTATGGACGCGACTCTGTGGCGGGCCTTGAGGGGGAGGGTTGGCGGGCGTTTTTGGCCCAGAAGACGGGGGATGAGGCCTTGCGGGGGGCTTTGGGCCAGCTTTTGACTGAAGGCGGTTACCATGCCAGTTCCCCGACGGAGGCGCGGCTTGAAGATGCCTTCCTGTGCGCTGAGGCGGCGTTAAAGGCCTTTGAAGCGGACTTCAAGGCCCGGTAGTTCCCCCGCCGCCGCCCCTATCGCGTGATTTCAGGGACACCCGGGGCTGGGGTCTTCGGCCTTTGTTCAGGACAGCGCGAGGCTCACTCCAAAGGTCTCCCGATAGCGCGCCTTGAAGGCCGGAAGGTCGATGTGGTGGTTCTGGGTGCCGGCTGTCTCTACCTTGATCGCCCCTAGGAGTGAGCCCATTCGCCCGGCCGTCTCGAGGTCATAGCCCTCAATGAGGCCCTGCACCAGGCCGGCTCGGTAGGCATCGCCGCAACCGGTGGGATCCACGGTGGCGTGGGGTTTGGCAGATGGGATTTCCAGAACCCGGTTCTGGGTATGGATGAGAGAGCCTTTGGCGCCTTGGGTCACAATCAGGGCTTCGACGCGTTGCGCCAGGGCCTCCAGCGACAAGCCGGTCCGCTCCTGCATGAGTTGCGCCTCATAATCGTTCAGTGTCACCCAGGTGGCTTTTTCAGTCAGATTCAGGAGTTCTTCACCGTTGAACATCGGCATTCCCTGGCCAGGGTCAAAGATAAAGGGGATCCCGGCTGCAAAGAAGGCCTCGGCATGCTGCAGCATCCCCTCTTTGCCATCGGGGGAGACAAGACCCAAGGCCGCTCCCGTGTCCTTAGGGATCGGGATGTCGGCTGAAAACGACATGGCGCCTGGATGGAAAGCCGTGATCTGGTTGTCATCGAGATCCGTGGTGATATACGCCTGCGCCGTGTAACTGGATTCCAGCACCTTGATGTAGTCCTGACGGATACCCACGGTCGAGAGCCACTGGGAATAGGGCCCGAAATCCTTGCCCACGGTCGCGAGAATCAGGGGATCCCCGCCGAGGAGCTTGAGGTTATAGGCGATATTGCCCGCGCAGCCGCCATATTCGCGTCGAAGTTCTGGAACCAGGAAGGAGACGTTGAGAATATGGACCTTGTCTGGAAGGATGTGGTTTTTGAACTGGTCCTGGAACACCATGATGGTGTCATAGGCCATGGAGCCGCAAATCAGAGCTGTCATTGGGTTTTCGCGTGGCTGAAGAGTGAAGGGAAGATGGCGCGACCACCTTGAAGGCACGCGCCTCAAAAGGGGAGGCGTTCCGGGGGGGTGATCCCCCCTTAGGCGGAAGGCCTTCGACTTAGATGGGCGCGTCCTGGGTCACGAACAAATAGGTGTCCTTGATGACCCGTTGTTTCTCGAGTTCAGCGGTCAGCTCGGCATCGAGATCGTCGGTCAGTTGCACCATGATTTTCTGGGCAATGTCGCCTTTGATCGTTTCGAAATACTCAAGGAGTTCCATTTCCAGCTCCTCGAAGTAGTTCTTGATGCCGCGGCGGGCAAAGGTATTGATCTGGTGCTGTTGGCTTCTCGCATAATCGAGGATGCCCGTCATGTAATATTCCAGCGCCCGATCAATGGCATCCCCACTGGTGGTGCTGCTTGAAACCACGCTTGCCCCGGTGTTCAGGGCGGAATGCACACGGCTCAAGGCTTCAAGGCCGAGCTCTTTCATCTGCTGGATGGGATCCTTGGGGCCGATCAGATTGAGGCTTCGGGCGACTTTAAGCGCTTCTTCGGCCCTGCCATAGACGGACTCATAGAGCTTCTCGATCTCCTTGGCGTTGAGACTGGCCTCATGATCCATGACGGCCCGGCCGAACTGGTTAATCACCTCGCCATACTCGAACAGGAAGACATCGCACATGCCTTTGAGGCGATTGAGCATGTCACGGCCGCTGAGCCGGTCCCGAAGGCTCTCGAGGACCGATTCCGGCAGCACATCACTGGCGGTTAATTCGTCCTGCAGCTTGGCGAGATGGCGCTTGACCATCTGTTCGTCCAGGAGCTTTTGAAGCTGGGAACGGAAGGTTTTCTGGATGTTGAGGTTTTCTTCGATCTTGTGGGGAAGGCGGCTGACCACGCTGTTGAGATCCAGGCCCTTGAGGAGTTCATTCTTGAGGGCCTTGCGATCCAGGGTGGCGATCGAGCGGGTGACTTTCTCTGAAAGCTGCGCCTGATCTTCATCGCGCCAGAACACAAACTCCGGAAGCAGTTCGGTTCTGAGCATCTTGATGTGATCCTCAACCGTCAGGCGCAGTTTTTTCAGCGCTTCATCCTGGCGCTGGGAAAGCTGGCTCGCAATAAAGGTGCTGCGCATGCCCTCATCATCGACATCCTGGTAGTTCCGATACAAAGGCTCCAGCCATTCCCGAAGCCGCTTGGCGAGATCGAGGTATTCGGCCTTGGCTTCCTCAAGAAACTCGGCCTTGGCAGTGTGGGCCAGGTACTCGAAAAGGCCGGTCCTGAAGTTTCCAAAATTCTTGGTTTCTTCGAGTGACTTGATCTGCTGGCTGGCATCGAGGCGATCGGGTATCCGGCCGATGGCTTTCTTGAGTGAATCGACATGCTCACGAATGCCGCGAGCGCCCTCCAGCCGGCCTTCCTGGATGAGTTTCAGCAGGAGGTAGTTGAGTGCCGAGACCTTGAAGACCCGATCACGGCTGATCTGGAAGCCGTAATGATCGATCTTTTGCTCGAAATTCTGGATCTCTTCCTTTTTCTGCTTGGCGCTCAAGACATCCCACTGGTTGATCACCCAGAAGGCTTTCTGCAGAACCCGCTTTCGTTGGCTGTGAATCTCGGCCAGGAGCTCGATTTCTTCGCCTTCCAGAAGATGGAACACCTTCATGGCAATCACGAAGGCTTTGGCATCGTTCTCGACGTAGGTCTTGGTGACCTTTCTATGGCGGGGATTGACGACCCCAAGCCCCGGGAGATCAACCAGGACGATGTTTTCGGGGATGCTGACATCGGCGAGATAAAGCTCAGCCTGATTGACAAAGAGGACGTCGGCATAGTCCTCGGTCACATAGTTCGGGAGCTCCTCAAGGCTGATTTCCTTGGTGGCGCCCAAGAGCGTGTCCCAGCCCTCGATGAGCACTTTCAGTTCGTCGAAGAACTTCTGTTTGTTGAAGCTGCCGTACTGGACCTTTTGTCGCTCGATATCGCTTGAAAGGCGGGCGAGGACCTCGGTTTTTCCAAGGCTTTTATAGGCATCGGCACTGGTTCGAAGCTCCTTGGAGAGCTCTTCCAGGTAAAGATCCTTGAGTTCTGCGCGTTCGGCCTCGGTCAGATAGGAGATGATGGCCTTGTTGGTCTTGCCCTTTCGAATCAGGGTCGGGATGGCGGTCAGGGATTTGGTCGCCTGGGGGAGAAAGTCATCGCCAAGGACCGCATTGATGATGGTGCTTTTACCGGCGGAAAAAGCGCCAAGGAATGCCACCGGAAACTCGGGGGATCGAAGGCGCTCCACCCAGGCCCGTTTCTTGCCGATGTAGTAGGCAAAATCCTCAGGAACCGTGAGGTAGGGCGCTGCGGCGTCAAAGACCTGGAAGAGGCGTGTGAAGGCCTTGATGTAACTGCTGTAGTCCGCCTCTTTCATCGGCTGTTGTCCCCCGGCTGATCGGAATGGGGGCTGGCCTTGCCTTGGGATTCCATCCCCGAAGACCCAAGGATCGGCATCACCCCTCTAAAAATTACCTTAATTCTACCATCACCCAGCCGTTTCAGGCCCTTTTGGGATCTTTATGCCGACCCTGAGCCGCCTTGACCCGATCTTCCCAAAATGCGCGGTCAGCTCGGCATCAATAAAGGCGCGCCATTCCCTCTCAAATCGATCGCTTGAGAAGCGTTCGGCGTGCTTTCGGATCGGATCCCGCTCGAACTGATGCTCGATCTCTTCAAACCGATCGAGCGCATCGAGGAGGGCCTTTGGGGTGGGCTCCTGAAAAAAGAGTCCGGTGGGATGGGCCGCGCCCTCTGCGATCACGGTTTCAAGGGCGCCCCCTTTGCCATAGGCGATCACCGGTGTGCCCGCGGCTTGTGCCTCAACCGGAAGAATCCCGAAATCCTCCTCGGCTGCAAAGACAAAGGCGCGTGCGCGTCCAAGATGCGCCCAAAGGACCGGGTCTGGCTGGTAGCCGAGAAATTCAATATGCGGTGCAGCGATCGCCTTGAGGCGACCCATTTCAGGGCCCTGACCGATGATCTTGAGGGGCCGCTGCGGAGTCTTCGAAAACGCCTCGACGATCAGATCCATGCGTTTGTAGGGGACCAAGCGGGAGGCGGCCAGATAGAAATCCCCCCGTTCGGTGCCGATGGGAATCGCGGCGGTCTCCACCGGTGGATGGATGACGGTCGCCTCGCGGCGCCAGGCTTTTGCAATCCGCCGCCGGATGAAGTCGGAGTTCGCCGCCATGGCATCAACGCGCTGCGCGGAGCCGTGATCCCAGAGCCTCAAGTAGTGCAACACCCCGCGCACGAGCCAACTAAGAGGGCCTTTTTCAAACCCGGACTCCTTGAGGTACTGATGCTGAAGATCCCAGGCATAACGCATCGGCGTGTGCACGTAGCTCACGTGGAGCTGATCGGGGCCCGTCACCACCCCCTTGGCGACCGCGTGGTGACTGGATATCACCAGGTCATAGGCCGAAAGATCCAGCTGTTCGATCGCGAGCGGCATCAACGGGAGGTAATGACGGAACTTCTCACGCGCAAAGGGAAGCCGCTGGATGAAGCTCACCTTGGGGTGCTTTCCCTGAAGAAAGGCCCGGTCCTTGGCATCAAGAAAATCAACGAGGGTATAGAGGTGAGCGTCCGGATACAGGCGAATCAGGGCCTCAAGTACCTTTTCAGAGCCGGCATAGGTGGAGAGCCATTCGTGGACCAGCGCGACTTTCATCGAAATCTCGTGGGGTTGGGTAAGGGAATTAGAGGTGGATCGGTTGAGCGAATCGCAAGCGCCTTCGCATTTCGATGATCGGTGAAACCAGGGCAAACGTCCAGTGAGATGCGCTCACTCCTCATTTGCACGGTTAGGAGATCTTAGGGTGCAAAGTCGATTGCCTCGGCATGCACCCTGAAAAATGCGAATTTTCGCGATTTTCGGCACCGGTTCCTCCTGCTCCCAGCGCCCAGAATGGGGCCTTTGATTGGGATGACGTCGCATGGTGGACCAACACCCTCAACGCAAGGCAGAGATTGAAACCCTGTTTCAGTCGATGGAGGGAGCCTATGCCCATAATACAATCCGTGCCTATCGAGCGGATGTTGACCTCTTCATGGAGTACTGCGAGGAAAACGGGCTGTGCGGATTTCCGGCCGACCCAAGGGCCGTTGCCGGATTTGTCGATCGGCTGGCACAGTCGGGCCTTCGCTCTGCAAGCATCCGTCGCGCCATCACCGGCATTGCAACCCTCCATACGCTGGCGCGCCTTGCGAATCCAACCTTGGATCCGGATGTCAAATTGGCGATGCGGCGCATGCATCGCCTTCTTGGCCGTGCGGCCCGGCAGGCGGAAGCGGTCCATGCGGGCGTGTTGGAGCGGCTGCTGGCGGCAACCGATGCGGGGCTTCGGGGTGCCCGTGACCGCGCATTGCTCCTGGTGGGCTATGACACGCTGTGTCGGCGAAGTGAGCTGGTCTCTCTGGACATTGAGGATCTGACGCCCCGAAAAATTCTCTTGCGGCGAAGCAAGACCGATCCTCAAGGACTTGGGCGCTGGTTACGCATCAGCCCACGTGGCGATGCGGCGCTTCAGCACTGGCTTGTGGCCGCCGGACTTGATGAGGGTGCGCTGTTTCGAGGGATCGCCCGTGGGCAGGTCTTGACTTCGCGTTTGACCGCAGGCCAGGTGAATCGAATTTTCAAGTCGCTGGCGCGGCGCGCGGGTCTGGACCCTGGCGCCATCAGCGGGCATTCGCTGCGCATCGGGGCTGCCCAGGATCTGCTTCGTAAAGGCGCCAGCTTGCCGGACATCATGCAGCGCGGTCGCTGGTCAAAAACCGATACGGTCATGCGTTACCTCGAGAGCGCACCCGATCCTGAAGATCCATGAAATGGCTGACTAGGTGGAGCGGACGCTCGAACTCAGTGTGAGAGAGGAGAGGTATTCTGTGGTCGCAATGCCAACCCTTGAAACGGCAATCCAACCGATACTTCTGCCATTCGAACCATGACGAAC
>CAYQOJ010000014.1:15776-30307 GCA_964419105.1 uncultured Methylococcus sp. | reverse complement strand
AGACCTAGCCGTCCATCGGACTATGCGTTCGTTTTAATAAGCAAGTTTTGCGCCCAAATAAAGACCCATAAATTCAATGCGATACCCAACAAAGAAAAACCGATAGGCACAAAAAACGCCCCTTAAAGGGGCGTTTTGCTCACCATTGGTGCGTTAGTCTATTTTTTAGCCGGCGCAACAGCAGGTGCGGGACTCTGCACTTCGGGGGTCTCCGCCGGCTGGGCACGATGGCCATCCGTAGGGGCATTTTCAATCGCCTTGCCCATGCAGGTCATGATGTGATCGGTAATTCCCAAGGCGGCTTCCCTCGCCTTTTGGCGAGATCCGAAGAGTCGCTCAAATTCATTGATTGAAGCTTCGGCATCGGTGGCAGATTTCACGTTAAAGAACTTTTCGTACGCCTTAAAATATTCATCACGACGGGGGTCGCCGGCAAAACCTGGAAGCGTGCTCGCAATCTCGTCGATGACACAATCCGCTACATCAGCAGGATCCAACTTGTAGTCTTTGAGATCTTGGTCTTCACTGAAGCGCTGGATCAACACGTCTTTCAGGCCAGTCTTTTCCTTCTTCGCACAGGCGGAGACCGCCAGCGCAGCCACGAACAACACGATCAGCTTCTTCATTGACATCCCTTCGATTCAAAATTGACGATTATCGGCCCCTTGTCCGGACAAGGCTAGCCACAAAGTAATGCGCGTTCAGTCCGGCAGATGAGGAATAGCCTCGCCTGCCTTGATACCGCCACTTGCGAGCAAAAGCTCGGAGACTTCCTTTGACTTAGGAAAGTCTGCCCCAAGACTGATAATGAAAGAGGAAACTTCCTCAATTGTCATTGGCGATTTTCTTACCGTGGACTCATGAACAATCAGCGTGAATCCCGAGGTGGGATTTGGCGAGGTCGGAACATAGACGACCAGCATGGTTCCAGTCCGGTTGGTCACGTAGGCGGGAACCCACAAGCCCTGCCGGGGATATTCAATGAATACAGAATCGGTGATCTGCTTATCGTGCCCATCATGAAAAAGTCTGAGGACTTTTTGAGAAACCCGGTAGATGACACCTAAAAGCGGAATGCGATTAATGATCTTTTCAAGGAAATAGAGGATATGCGCTTTATCCTGCTTGATCAGATAGCCGACGTAGATCACCAGAATGATCGACCCCAGCAGAAGCATCCCTGGCAGAAGGATGCTCTCAAATCGCCCATAGATTCCAACTAGCGACTCCCTGAGGATGCTCTCAATCGCCAAGACGATTTGAGTAATGAGAAGAATCGGGAGCAACCCCAAGGCCCCGATCAGAAAATACTCAAAGATCAAATGCAGTCTGCTCTTCATAAAAGCCTCCGTGGCTCTTTTTGGCCTAGCCTTCACCGCTCCTCACGAGGGGCTGGTTAGATGGCCGATCGGGACGCTATCATCCTCAATACAGGTGGGGGCATTCTACGATCCCTGTACCTTTTCACAAGTTTTTCAGCCCGAGGCCCCAGGATGGAAAAATTCAGAATGTATTTGACCGGGATCTGCCCTTACTGTCATCTGGCCGAGCGATATCTCAAATCGAAAGGGGTCACGGAAATTGAAAAGATTCGAGTGGATCAGAATCCGGAAGCGCGAGATGAGATGATGCGGATCACGGGCCGAAGGACCGTACCCCAAATCTTCGCGGGTGAGACTCACATTGGAGGGTACGATGATCTGGTTGCTCTTGATCAAGCCGGAGGTTTGACTCCATTCATCAAAGACGCCGACTGAAGCCACCCGTCAATCGCGAATATCAATCACCTTCCCTAAATGGTCAAGAATGAAAAGACGACTCTGAGTCGTCATCTTCCCAAGGACATTCTTTGACTTATAGATACAGCGGACCTGATAGCCTTCCCGCACGACTTCGACCTGCCCCCATTCCAACATCTCGATTGACGCGGCGTCATGCACATGCTGTTTGAGGTAACGTTCAACGGGCTCAACTGCATGATTCCAAGGGTTATTAAATACCGGATCCCGGCCCTCTACAGCGATTTTTGCGCCCACTGAGGATGGCGCTAACGCGTGAGCTGGATTCACATGCCCGGGTAGGGTTGGCTTGGTGACCGCTTTTTCTGGTGAAACGGGTTGACTGGGCGGAGCCTTCGGTGCCGTTACTTCAGCAATGCGCTGGGTGACCAGGGTCTTGGCTTCCTCACCAACCTTCGCAAGCACCTCAGCCGCTGGCCCGGCCGGCAAAGCGGCTCGCTCAATGACGTGCTGTTCAGCCTCGCTAGCTTTTTCATCAAGCCAGGTCTTCAACCCCGAAAGCATCGTTTCAAGCGATGGCTCTTGCGAATCATCAACGGTTTTTGCTGGGGATTTAGCGCTCCTTTCTCTGACAACACCCCCACTCGCCTGCCCTTTTATCACCCCTTGGGAGGCCGGTGTCGGCGCAGGCACCCCCGATCCGTGGGGTATCAGTTTTCCCGCCACAACAACCAGAAAGAGCAAACCGACGAGTGTCCCGCAACCGAAGTTCATTGGGCGGCATTGGCTCCCGAAAGTGGGCCCGACGCGACCCCTGCCTCCTTAAATCCAGAAAGACAATCGGTCAGGCCCTTTTCATCCAAATGATCCCGCTCGACCTTGAGATAGGCAACGCCATCCTCTGGAACCACAACAACCTCGATGACGCCAGGAATTTGGGCCAACTGTTTCGACAATTCCGTCATTGATTCGCTGGAGATATCACGAATATTTTCAAGTCGACTGCTGAGATGACGCGGTGGCCTCATTCCAATGGCCACGATGAACCACAACGATGCAACGATTCCACAGTAAATAAAAACGGCGTCATGCCCATATTGCCCAACAAGAAATCCTGCACCGGTCCCGCCGGCAAAAGCCCCCAGAAATTGAGCGGTGGAATAAATTCCCATCGCTGTCCCCTTGAGATCGGGTGGCGCAATCTTTGAGATCATCGAGGGAAGGGTTGCCTCCAACAAATTGAAGCCCGTAAAAAAAAGATACAGCAGAGTAAAGACACCCCAGAAGGTGCTTCCCATGAAGAGGAAGCCTAGGAGTGAAAAGCCTACCAGGGCCACGAAGGAGACAAATACCGACTTCATCTTGCGCTTTTTTTCCGCAAGGATGACAAAAGGCACCATGGTCAGTATGGCCATCAAGAAGACCGGCAGGTACAGATGCCAATGCTCTGAGGCGGGCATCTCCAGCTGATCGCGGATGAGAACAGGCACCACGACAAAACTGGCTGTCAGCATCAAATGCAGGCAGAAAATGCCAAAGTCCAGACGAAGCAGTTCGTGGTTTGCAAAGACCCGGCGGATTCCTTGAGTCCTCAACTGCGCATCGCCGTGAAAAGTCGAAACCTTCGGGTTAGGAACCCAGGCATGAAGGACTACCAGACTCGCAAAAGCCAAGCCGGTTATGAGCCAGAAAAGCCCCTGAAGCCCAAACCAATTGGAGAGAATCGGACCGGCCACAATCGAGATGGCAAACGAAATACCAATGCTGATGCCGATCATTGCCATTGCTTTTGTGCGATTTTCCTCACGGGTTAGGTCCGCAGCCAAAGCCATAACTACGGCTGCAACAGCACCTGCGCCCTGAAGGCATCGCCCCAGAATGATTCCATAAATCGAGGGAGAGAGCGCCGCAATGATGCTGCCGATCACAAACAGGATGAGACCCACGGTGATGACCGGTTTTCTCCCCCACCGATCCGACCACACTCCGAACGGAATCTGGAAAACTGCCTGGGTCAGGCCGTAGGCACTGATGGCAAGACCGACAAGGAAGGGAGATGCATCCGGGAGGTCTCGCGCCAAGACCGAGAAGACCGGAAGAATCAGGAACATACCGATCATGCGCAGCATATAAATTGCTGCCAGCGAGAGACTGGCCCGGCGCTCTAGCGCGGTCATACCCGAAGCCTGATGGGACATAAATGCCTTATCTCTTAAAACTTAACCAGTGATTAAAATCCGCATGCCCACCGACACTCGGTCAAAAAGGTCTAGCATGTCGGCGCTCTTCATACGGATGCAACCATGCGAAAGCGGCATGCCCGTGACTCCGCCATCGGGACTCCCATGCACATAAATATATCGCCAAGTGGTATCAACGGCACCATAGCGATTGAACCCGGCCTCAAGGCCACCCAACCAGAGAATTCGGGTCAAAATCCAGTCTCTGCCAGGATGCTGTGCCTCTAATTCGTCCCCATAAATCTCGCCGGTGGGTCTGCGCCCTCGAAAAACAGCATTCAGGGGTTGCCCTTCGCCAATTTTGGCGCGAATTCGATGCCATCCCCTTGGGGTTTTCTCACTGCCCTTTAGTTCCCCCAGGCCATTCTTGGCTGTAGAAACGGGCCAGACATGAATCACCGAGTCACTCTCGACCCATTCAAGGACCTGATGCTCAACATCGATGCGAAGATACGCCGCATCCGAATGGGTGACGGTCACCGCGCTCCCTTTTCAAAGAGGGCCAGAGATTCAACGTGCGCCGTCTGAGGAAACATATCCATTACCCCCGCGCCTTGCAGCTGGTAGCCGTGATCGTGGACCAGGACACCGGCATCTCTCGCGAGTGTTGAGGGATTACAGGAGACGTAAACGATTCGACAGGCTCCCCAGACTGGAATCCGCTCAAGGATCTCCAGTGCGCCGGCACGGGAGGGATCCAGGAGGATCTTGTCAAAGGTCTGGTTGGCCCAAGGATCGGCATCCACCGGCTTGCTGAGATCAGCAACATAAAATCTCGCATTCTCAATCCCGTTTCGCTCCGCATTGAGCTCCGCCCGCTCGACGGCTTCACGACTTCCTTCAACTCCCACTACCCGGGCGGCCTGTCTTGCCAAGGGAAGGGTGAAATTTCCAATCCCACAAAAAAGGTCCAGGATGACATCCGTAGGCTTGGGATCCAGAAGCGCCATTACCCGTGCGATCATCTTCTGGTTTATCGCAGAATTGACCTGGGTGAAGTCGGTCGCTTTGAATGTAAATTCCACAGAGGCATCGGGGATTTTGTAATGAAGATCAACCGATAAGTCCGGATTTAATGGGACGACGGTATCCGGCCCACCCCGTTGCAAGAGAACAAGAAAACCTTCCTTCTCGGCAAACCGGTTCAAGCGGACAAGGTCGTCAGTACTCAGGTCTTCAAGAATACGAAAAACCAGCGCGACAGACGCATCACTACAAGCCACCTCAATTTGCGGCAGCCGATCCCGTATGCTGAGACCGTGAATCAGTTCCGCAATCTGGCCCAATTTGGATCCGACTCTAGGATCCAGCACAGGACAGTGATCAATTTCAGTAATGAACGGGCTGGAGCGTTCACGAAATCCGACCAGAACCTTGCCCTTCTTCGCGACATACTTCACCCCAAGTCGCGCCTTCTGGCGATAGCCCCAAGAAGGACCTGTCAAGGGATCAAAGATGGGAAATTCGTCCAGCTTGCCGATTCTTTGGAACTGATCCAGCAACAAGCCTTGCTTGATCCGGATCTGCTCGACGTCTTGGACATGCTGGAAGCTGCAACCTCCGCAGACCCCGTAATGTTCACAAAGCGGTACGGCACGCGATGCGGCACCGGCGCGAACTTCAAGTACTCTGCCCTCGGCAAAATCCCGTCGCACTTCCGTATATTCAAAGGTGATGTCTTCACCAGGGAGCGTCCCATGGACAAAGACAGGCTTCCCATCAATACGTCCCACTCCACGCCCATCATGCGTCATGGATTCAATCTTGAGCTCAAAGCTACCCTGTGGAGGTAGCGCTTTGCGACGACGACGTTGTGCCATGGATTCGATTCCGGAACTATTCGGGGAAAACACCGGTGGACAAATAACGGTCACCCCGATCACAAATGATCACGACGATAACGGCATTACTCACCGATTCTGAAAGACGAAGGGCAGCAGCTACAGCACCACCGGAAGAAATGCCGGCAAAAATACCCTCTTCCACCGCAAGCCTCCGGGTCATTTGCTCAGCGTCCGCCTGAGAGACATCCATAATCTTGTCGATGCGATCAAAATCACAGATTTTCGGGAGGTATTCGCGGGGCCAGCGTCGAATGCCAGGGATTTTCGAATGACCTTCAGGCTGGACCCCGACGATTTGGATCTTTGGATTCTTCTCTCTCAGAAACGAAGAGGTCCCCATGATCGTTCCTGTCGTGCCCATGGAGCTCACAAAATGAGTAATGGCTCCAGAGGTATCACGCCAGATTTCAGGGCCGGTCCCCTCGTAATGTGCTCTGGGATTGTCAGGATTGGCAAATTGATCCAAGATTCGGCCCTCGCCCCTGGCTTCCATGGCCCGGGCGAGATCAATGGCCGCTTCCATGCTGCCGTTGGCAGGCGTCAGAATAATTTCAGCCCCAAAGGCTTTCATCGAAGCCCGGCGCTCAGCACTCATGTTTTCTGGCATGATGAGCGTCATTTTGTATCCCATGACGGCTGCGGCCATGGCCAGCGCGATTCCGGTGTTGCCGCTGGTCGCTTCGATTAAACGGTCACCAGGCTTAATCTCCCCCCGGGCCTCGGCACGTTCGATCATGCTCAGTGCAGGCCGGTCCTTGACTGATCCGGCGGGGTTGTTGCCTTCGAGCTTGGCGAGAATCTGATTGGTTGTCTTCCCTGGAAGACGCTGAAGGGCCACTAAAGGCGTGTTTCCTACACAGTCCTTGAGGGTTCTGAAACGGCCTAGACTGGACATCAATCGTTAATTCCCCAGCGTTCAAGTCAAGAAAGGGATAAAATTGCCGATTCTAGCACTTCCCCTACCCCCATGAAGAAGCCAGAGCTCTTATCTCCCGCGGGTACCTTGAAGAACATGCGCTATGCGTTCGCTTATGGCGCAGATGCGGTTTATGCAGGACTACCCCGCTACAGTCTTCGGGTCCGAAACAATGATTTCCTAGAGGAAAATCTTGCCAAGGGCATTGCGGAGGCGCATGACCTTGGAAAACTCTTTTTCCTCGCCACCAATGTCCTCCCCCACAACCGAAAGGTTCGCACCTTCATTCGTGACTTGGAGCCCATTGTTGCGATGGGGCCTGATGCCTTGATCATGGCCGATCCCGGCCTAATCCTGATGGCGCGTGAAGCATGGCCCGATCTTCCGATCCATCTTTCCGTTCAGGCCAATACGGTCAACTATGCGGCGGTTCGATTTTGGCAATCCATCGGGGTTCGCCGAATCATTCTTTCCCGTGAGTTATCTCTGGACGAAATTTCCGAGATTCGACAGGAATGTCCGGACATGGAGCTTGAAGTATTTGTTCACGGAGCACTCTGCATTGCTTACTCCGGACGCTGCCTGCTCTCGGGCTACTTCAATCATCGCGATCCCAACCAGGGCACCTGCACGAACGCCTGCCGCTGGAAATATGATCTTCAGGCAGCCACTGAGACTCCAGAGGGCGACTATGCCCCTGGCGCCCTTCGATTGAGCCTTTCAGACCTGAATGGGGGGCTCAACGGCACCGATTGTGGTGATCAGGTCAGGCATCCGCTTGCCGATGAAGTCTACTTTCTCGAAGAGGAAAATCGTCCGGGCGAGTTGATGCCTGTCCTCGAAGATGAGCACGGAACTTACATCATGAACTCGAAGGACCTCAGGGCCGTCGAGCATATTCAACGACTCGTTGAAATCGGTGTCGACAGCCTCAAAATCGAAGGTCGGACAAAGTCCTTCTACTACGTCGCCCGAACGGCGCAGATCTATCGGATGGCGATTGAGGATGCGCTTGCAGGAAGACCTTTTGATCCCGGCCTTCTCGGAAAGCTGGAGAATCTCGCCCAAAGAGGCTATACCGACGGTTTCTATCAGCGGCATCACACCCACGAGTATCAGAACTATATCCAGGGCCACTCGACCAGCAACCGGCAGCAATTCGTTGGAGAAGTCACAGGCTTCGACTCGACGACCGGCATGGCGGACATTCTGGTTAAAAACAAGTTCTGTGTGGGTGACCAGCTCGAACTCATCCTTCCTCAAGGGAACCTTGACCTCACGATCGAATCAATAAAGGACCGGCAAGGACTCGATATGGACGAGGCACCGGGGAGTGGCTGGGAAGTCCGTGTTGGGCTCCCTGTCGACCCGGGCCCCACTGCCCTGCTGGCCCGTTACCTTTGATCAACGAGGACACAACATGAGCTTCAGGACAGCAGATCTCTGTGACGAATACGAGGGCAACCAAACCCTCCAAATCGCTGAACCGATCCTTCGCGCCTTTGGAGGGCACTCCGTATTTAAAGGCACCATCTCGACGGTCAAGGTTTTCGAGGACAATGTCCTGATCCGAAGCGCCTTGGAGGAAAATGGGAAAAACCGCGTTTTGGTCGTAGACGGGGGAGGTTCTCATCGTTGTGCACTCCTTGGTAGCGACCTTGCGCGTCTGGCTTCAGACAACGAATGGGCTGGCATCATCATCTACGGGTGCATCAGAGATTCAGTAGCGCTTGAAAAGTTACCGATCGGCATCAGAGCGCTTCATACCCACCCGCTGAAGAGTCACAAGCGGGGAACCGGCGACCGGGATGTGCTGATTACCTTTGCCGGAATCAATTTCAGGAACGGACACAACCTCTATGCCGACGAGGATGGTATCGTCGTGTGTGAATCACCCCTCGAATAAGCATGGGTCATCGTCTTACCCGAATCTACACTCGAACCGGCGATACCGGGATGACTGGGCTGGCGGATGGATCCCGGGTCCCCAAGGACTCCGCTCGCATCGAACTTCTGGGTGAAATCGATGAACTCAACTCTCGCATCGGCCTCGTCCTCAGCGCGGGTGTCGATGCCGAGTGCACGATATGCCTGAAAGAGATCCAGCAATTGCTGTTTGACCTTGGCGGCGATCTCAGTATCCCGGGTCGATGCAGCATCAAAAACGAACACTCGGAGTGGCTTGAGGGCTGGATGGATTACTTCAATGCTCAGATGCCCCCACTCCGTGAGTTCGTGCTACCCGGCGGCACAAGCCCTTCGGCATTCGCCCACCTGGCTCGAACAGGTTGCCGTAATGCAGAACGCAAAGCTGTCCAGATGAGCAGGGAAGACACGATTGAACCGGAGGTTCTAAAATTTTTAAACAGACTCTCGGATTTTCTCTTTGTGATCTGCCGTATCATCGGCAGGCAAGGCGGCCTTGAACACTTGTGGGAACCCAACAGAGCTCCACCACCCCGGCCCCCACATTGATTCATATCGGGCTGCATGCCAGAATTCCCCACTAGATTACTCAAGATAAAGGAACCGCCAAATGGACATCCTGCTTTCCAACCCCCGCGGCTTTTGTGCCGGTGTTGACCGCGCCATCGAAATCGTCGAACGCGCTATCGAAGTCTTCGGAGCTCCGATCTACGTTCGACACGAAGTTGTCCATAATCGATACGTCGTCGATGGTCTTCGCGCTCGTGGAGCGGTCTTCGTGGAAGAACTCTCAGAAGTTCCAGAAAATTCCACCGTGATTTTCAGTGCCCATGGCGTCTCGAAGCAGGTTCAGGCTGAAGCCAAAAAACGTGGCCTTCAGGTCTTTGACGCGACATGCCCCCTGGTCACCAAGGTTCATATCGAAGTGCATCATCATGCCAGTCAAGGAAGAGAAATCGTCTTCATCGGCCACGCCGGCCACCCAGAAGTCGAAGGCACCATGGGGCAATACGACAATCCTGAAGGTGGGATCTATTTGGTTGAATCTCCCGAAGATGTCGCCAGCCTTGAAGTTAAGAACCCGCTGAATCTTGCTTGGGTTACCCAGACGACGCTCTCAATCGATGATACGCAAGCGGTGGTTGCCGCTCTCAAGGTAAAGTTCCCGGAGATCTGTGGGCCCAAAAAGGATGATATCTGCTATGCCACGCAGAACCGTCAAGACGCGGTTAAGAAGCTCGCTGATAGTTGCGACTTGATTCTGGTCGTAGGCTCGCCCAACAGCTCAAACTCCAATCGCCTCCGGGAAATTGCAGAAAAACTGGGTTGTCAGTCATTCCTGATCGACAATGCAAGCCAAATGAAGCGGGAATGGCTTGAGGGCGTTCGCTGCGTCGGCGTGACAGCTGGCGCTTCAGCGCCTGAAGTACTGGTTTCAGAGGTCGTAGCCAACCTGAATGCCTGGGGTGCTAACGTGGTCAAGGAGCACCAAGGGATCGAAGAAAAGGTCGTTTTCTCGCTTCCCAAGGAACTGCGTTCTGCAGCACCCGCAACAAACGCCTGAAAACCGCCGAATAGCCGAGGGTTCAAGCCCTCGGCTCAGCCTCCAAGAAAGTCCGGGGTGAAAATCCGAAATCTGCCCGGGCGTCATTGTTCTCAAAGCACATATCAATGCTGATTCTCGTCGCCATCTCAGTGTTGAGATGTTTGAAGCGTGGAATCTTTGAGACCATCACAATAAAAAACTGAAGCACCGGCAGCGGGATATTGATCATCCTAGGACGCAACCCGAGCGATTCGGCAATGCGAGAAACCATCTCCCGATAAGGGAGGGTCTCTGCGCCGGAGAGGTTATACGCCTTACGGTAGGTACTCGAGTTATCCATGGCCTCCACCGTGGCTCGGGCCAGATCCTCCGCATGTACCGGCTGGCGCTTGCCCCTTGACCCATCCACCAGAGGAAAGAATCCGAATTTCTTGAGGAATACCGCGATCGTGGTGATGTTTTTATCGCGCCCCAGATGATAGACCAGGGTGGGCCTAAAGACTGTCCACTCAACACCAAACTTCTCGCTGAACTGAGCAATGCGATTTTCGGCATCACCCAGCCCCCGTACCAGACTCCTCTCCTGTTCGAGCGCTGAATCTGCCTTGGTGAAAAGGCTGGTTGAACCAAATCCCATGACCCGCTTTGGCGCCTCGGAACCCAAAGCCTCGAGAATGGAGGGTAGCGTCGCCAAAGGTGCCAAATGAATGAGGACATCCGCGCCTCGAATGGGCTCCGGGACCTCTCGACTGATGTCGGCACTGTGCCAGATGAGACCGGACTCTTGGCCATAGCTCGGCGGATTCCGACTGATCGCATGAACTTCGTATCCGCGGTTGGTCAAAACCGGCAAAAGATAATCCCCTATCAGACTGGTTGCCCCGGTCACGACGATCCGCCGCCGGTCCCCATTCTGGAGAAATTTTGACTGATGGGATGAAGAGAACTCCTGCGCCACGATTGTTGCCTGTCGTCTGGGCTCTCGAAGACGGTAAATCCCCGCTCGCGCAGACAACTGCAACAGGATTCGCAGCAAGAAGCGGGCGAGAATGCCAGGCATCAACACAAGATAGAGGAGCAGATTGTTTCGATTCCTGAAAAACTTTCGATAGAAGCGAGCCATGCCCTTGTGTTTGTGATACTCGACGCCAATCGGTCTTGAAGCAGTACAAACACCACCTACATGCACGATTTCAACCCGAGGCTCGAAGATCACTTTCCAACCATGCTGCTGGAATCTCAGGCACCAATCCAGATCTTCAAAGTGCATGAAATAGCCTTCGTCCATCGGCCCCACTTCGTTGAGCGCCTGTCGACGGATGAGCATGAAGGCGCCTGAAATCGCCTCAATCGGCTCGGCTGTCTCGGGAATCGGGAGACCCACATGGAGGTAGCTACGGAATCGAGCATCGACATTCTGGAATCGATCCAGGCCGGTGATTTGCACAAAGGTCCGCCAAGGGGTCGGAATATTCCGCCGACAGCCGGGCTGTTCAGTCCCATCCGGATTTCGAATCAGGCAGCCCGCCATACCAATTTCGGGGTCCTCATCGAACAGGTCCAGCATTCGAGCCAGTGTCTCCGGACCGACAATGCAATCAGGATTTAGAAAAAGAATGAAGTCACTTTTCGTAAGCGGCAAGGCACGATTATTAGCCTTGGCAAAGCCCAGATTCGTTGGATTCTCAAAGATTCGTAGCCGCGCGTCGCTCCCAAGCAGCAATCGCAACTCAATGAGACTACTGTCTGTTGAGGCATTGTCAGAGACAAAAACCTCGACAGGCACAGTGGATTCAAGAACCGAACGAACGCACTCGGCCAACAAAGGCCCGCCGTTGTAATTAACGATAATGACGGATACAGATTTTTCCATCGAACCGGCCCCCACCGGTAAACTCAAGCGCGCTTTTGAAGCGCCGATTCCACGCGTTGGTGAATTCCCTCAAACCCACCATTACTCATGATCAAAATGTGATCCCCTGAACGGGCCTCCCGTGCGACCCAATCAACGATATCGCCGACCGTTCCAAAGACCTCAACACGGGAATGAGAGGCAGTCGCTGTACGGACATCCCATTCCACTTGGGCGGACTGAAGCAGCAAGGCAACGTCCGCATCGGCAAGAGCATCCCCCAGCTGGCCTGCATGGACTCCCATACGCATTGTATTTGAACGCGGTTCGAGAATTGCGAGAATTCTGTCATTTCCGACTTTTGCACGCAGCCCCTCGACCGTGGTCTTGATGGCTGTTGGATGGTGTGCAAAATCATCGTAGACCGTAATACCCTGAACCTCTGCCCGGACTTCCATGCGGCGCTTGACATTGGAAAAGCGAGAAAGGGCCTCAGCAGAGCGTTCGGGAAAGACTCCGGCATGGTGGGCTGCTGCAACTGCAGCAAGCGCATTGTAGACATTATGAAGCCCTGTAAGCCCCCAATCGACTCGACCTGCGGGCTGACCATCATGCACGATCTCAAAACTGCTCCCGTCTTTTGCCAGCAGATGATAAGACCAGGTAGCAACGGCTCCTGAGCCTTCCTGGCTGGTATGCTCGACTGGGGTCCAGCACCCCATCTGCAGGACCTCATCCAATGCGGGCTCCCAATTGGGCGCCACGATCAAACCTCGCCCTGGAATCGTTCTGACGAGGTGATGAAACTGTCTTTGAATGGCGGCCAGATCAGGAAAGATATCTGCATGGTCAAACTCAAGGTTGTTGAGAATGCAGGTTCTCGGGTGGTAATGGACAAACTTGGAGCGCTTGTCGAAGAAGGCCGTATCGTACTCATCGGCTTCCACGACAAAGCAGTCACCCTTACCTAAGCGCGAGGAAACGCCAAAGTCGAGGGGAACGCCACCCACGAGAAATCCGGGATCTCGGCCCGCGTGGTCCAGAATAAAGGTCAACATGCTGGTCGTGGTCGTCTTGCCATGAGTTCCGGCAACCGCTAGGACCCAACGATGCTGGAGCACCTCATCATGGAGCCATTCGGGACCAGAGACATAGGGAATGCCGGCATCCAAGACCGCCTCCATCTCGGGATTCCCTCTTGAAATCGCATTCCCCACCACGACAAGATCAGGGCGCCTTTCGAGGTTGTCGGCGCTGTAGCCCGACATGAGGGCAATCCCATGCTCCTCGAGCTGGGTGCTCATCGGTGGGTACACGTTCTGATCCGAGCCGGTTACTTCATGCCCCAACTGCCGGGCCAAGATAGCTAACCCCCCCATAAAGGTGCCACAGATTCCCATGATATGGACGTGCATCAATAATCTCCCCCTACTGTTATTCGACTCGCGATCTCAAAGACAAGATTCAGAACCTTCGACACAATCAGCCAGTCGGCTGGCTGCATCAGTTAAACTAGCGCCCCGTCACGATGAAGGCAACGAATGTAACGGACACATAAGCCATGAACGATAAGCACGCCATCAAGATTGATACCCGAATCGATTATCTCGAAACGGAATCCGAACCGGATTCGGACCGCTACGTCTTCGCCTACACCATCACGATCCGCAATCAGAGCGAGGAAGCCGCGAGGCTTCTGACACGTCACTGGGTGATCACGGATGCGAATGGCCGGATACAAGAAGTGCACGGCGAAGGTGTTGTCGGCGAAACGCCTTACATCCAGCCTGGTCACGCATTTCGTTACACCAGTGCAGCGATGATCGAGACCCCCGTTGGAACCATGGAAGGTGAGTACCAGATGCGCACCGATTCAGGCGAGCTCTTTGATGCCAAGATCCCGGCTTTCACCCTCGCCGTTCCCCGAACGCTCCACTAAACCCTCTTCAGTATGGCCATTTACGCCATCGGCGATGTTCAAGGCTGCCACGATGAGCTTCTAAGGCTTGTTGATCAACTGAAATTCGACCCATCAGAGGATCAGCTTTGGTTCACTGGCGATCTCGTCAACCGGGGGCCTAAGTCCCTTGAGACGCTAAGAACCATCAGAGCACTGGGCAATTCGGCGGTTTCTGTCCTGGGAAATCATGACCTTCACCTTCTGGCCGTGGCCGAAGGCATTTCCAGAACCAAACATCAGGACACCTTTGCAGACGTCTTAAAGGCACCTGACAGGGATGAGCTCCTTGGCTGGCTGAGGACTCTCCCTCTCCTCCATCATGAGGCCGGATTCTACCTGATCCATGCCGGATTGCCTCCCCAATGGCGTCTTGAGGATGCAGCCAGACTGGCTCCCGAAGTGGAATCAGTACTGAGGTCAGCCGACTATGCGGACTTCCTTTGGCATATGTATGGCAATGAACCTCAGTTATGGAGCGAGAAACTCGAGGGCTTTGATCGACTGAGGT